>JBCCEZ010000005.1:0-134212 GCA_039030015.1 Gemmatimonadota bacterium
CCCGCGGTGCCGACCAGACGATCCTCCCCCTTCGGGACGATAGCGAGGCTGAAGTCGTCTCGGGGTTCCTCCGCCGCGCGCTCGATATTGCGCGCCAAGAAGTCCCGGGTGACTTGCTCCGTGTTCGGGCCCCATGGGACGTACTGCACGACCTCGGGATCGGAGCCGTAGGCATGGACATCATCGAAGTCGTCCGGCCTCAGATCGCGAAGGCGCAGGCGCTCGGTCTCGATCAACGTCGACTCGCTCACGGCACGCGTTCGATCACAAGACGACGAAGTAGGGGCTCCCAGGCGTCCGGTCCCATGTCCAACGACCCGCCGAGCACGGACACCGTCACGATGTCCTCTGCCAGGAGCGCGACGTCCGACCCGTCCTCCGCACGTTCGACCGGTCCCGGCATCGCCTGGATCCCGATCGCGCCCGTCGTCTCGTTGACCCCGTACGTCTGCCGAAAACCGCGGACGGTCGAGACGGAGGCGAACCGAACTCCCGCCGGCTCCTCGGAGCCAACGGCCGGATAGTTCACGTTCAACACGGCCCTCGGCGGGAGGAGTCCCTCCCCACCGGATTCCTGGAGTTGCCGGACGACGTCGACGACGAAGGCCGCCGCACCCGGGAACGCATCCATCGTGCTCCCGAAGCGACGCTCGCTCGTCGCTTCCCGAAGGTCGACCTCGACCGACAACGCGATCGCCGGGACGCCGGCCCGAGCCGCGGTCATCGCGGCACCCACGGTACCGGACTGAAGCACGTTCGCTCCCACGTTCTGGCCGAAGTTCGGTCCCGACAGCACGAGATCAGGAGGATCGTCACGAAGCACGTATACGAGCCCGACCGACACGGCGTCGGCCGGCGTACCGGACACATGCCACGTCGACTCGGCACCCTCGACCTCGGTGATCGTCAGCTGTCCGCCGGACGTGATCGACATCGAGCTTCCACTTCGATTGGCCGAAGGCGCGACGATGGTGACGCGGTGCCCGGCCCCTCTCAAGGCATCGGCAAGGACGAGCAAGGCCGGCGACTCGACACCGTCGTCGTTCGTGATCAGAACGTTCAGGCCAGACTGAGCCACACCGTTACTCGGCGTTGCAATGACCACCGCGACGACGCACGCCCCGATCCAACGGATCCGACGCAGACTCATCCTCACGAGGGCAGGTAGTTGGCGCCGATGAGCGGGTCGGGGCCGAACTCGTTCGGCCCCTCCGTCCCCTTCTTGAAGAGGAGGACGAGGCCCAGGTAGAGGTTGTAGAGCGGGATCATGAAGAGCAGGAAGTGCCAACCCGGACGACCGAGGTCGTGAAGCCGCTTCACGGTCATGCAGATCCCCGCCCACGTCCCCGCGATCAGGACGCCGATCCCCGGCACGATGAAGAGCGGTGACACGACGCCGAGGACGAAGAAGACCATCATCGCCGTGAAGATCGCGATGTCGTCCAGTAGGATGTGCCAGAAGTACCAAGACCGGTTGGCCCGACCTTCTGTCGAGAAGAGCTCGAGAAACTTGTCCATAGTCGTTCGTCGCTTCAGCAGAGCCCGTTTATCGGGCTGTTCGAGTTCGTCGCTCGGCGATGCAACTGAGCCCGCCGGCGACGTTCCGCCAAGGCCCCGGTAGCACACCCGACGCTCATGAGGACTCCCTCGGCAGCCCGGCCAGCCACACCACCGTCGTCTTCCCGCCTTCGACCTCGACACGCCAGTCGAACGAGCCTGTCGGATCGGCTCGATGCGCGATCTCGAGCATCTCTTCGGGGGAATACGTACGCAGCACCGATATCACTCCATCCCACAGAACACACAAGGGAACGATCGGGACGAGGTACGTGAACAGGAGGCGGAGGGGGTCGAAGGGTCGAATCAGCGGCGTCATCAGCAGGACGCCGATGGGGGAGAGCGCGAACTGCACGAGGTGCGCGACATCCCTCTTCTGCGCCTCGAAGACGGCCACCGGCATCTGCTGATCGACGGCATCTCCCAGGATCCGCGCGGCAGCCTTAGGTCGGAAGTGGTGCATGGAGAGGAACTGGGTCCGGATCCCGCTCAGATGATCCGGCACCGACGTGGCGTCCACCGGCTCCGACGCGACCCTGATCCTCGGATCCGCCGCCGCGGTCTTGGCCAAAGCCTCCTCGTTCGGGTAGAGGTCGCTGAGGACGATCGTGACCGATGGGACCGTTTCGCCCACGCTAGCGGCGAGCGATCTCCACGGCCCACCACCCCCCGACCCCAAGTCGAGAATCGTCGTCTGGCCGCTCCGCTCAAGGAGGTCGACCAGGACCGGGGCCGCCCGATCGAAGAGTCCGAACCGGTCGGAGACGAACTGGAGGTAGTCGGTCATGTAGTCGCGGATCCGAGCCGGAAACCAGGGTTGGTCTTCCAACTCGAACACGTGAAACCGCCGCATCACTCACCCCCCAGTTGCCCTGTACTCGTCGGGCTCGGTAACCTCCGACCCCGTCCACTTCGGAGTAGGCAACATGACTGATCGACGTTCCTTCCTGAAGACATCCGCGCTCGGCGCGGCAGCGGCGCCGGCGATCCTCGAGGGGTGTGCGCCCACCGCTGAGGCGGGGTCCGAACAGACCGCCGTCCGACCGGTCGCGCTCTCGACGTGGGAACACGGTCTCGCGGCCAACGCCGCCGCGTGGCCGATCCTCACGTCCGGAGGTACGGCGCTCGACGCGGTGGAAGCCGGCGTCCGCGTGCCGGAGGCCGACCCGGACGTCACGACCGTTGGGTACGGCGGCTGGCCCGACCGCTACGGACGCGTCACGCTGGACGCGTGCATCATGGACGAGGCAGGACGATGCGGGTCCGTCGCGTTCCTACAGCACATCAAGCACCCGATCTCCGTCGCGCGTCAGGTCATGGAGAAGACCCCGCACGTGATGCTCGTAGGAGAAGGAGCACTCGACTTCGCACTCGCGAACGGGTTCGAACGTGAAGAGCTGCTCACGGAACGGGCGCGCGAAGGATGGGAAACGTGGAAGGCAGAGAACGGCGAAACCACCCCGATCATCAACATCGAGAACCACGATACGATCGGCATGCTGACCCTCGACGCGCAGGGCAATCTCTCGGGCGCGTGCACGACGAGCGGCGCAGCCTACAAGTACCACGGCCGCGTGGGCGACTCGCCGATCATCGGTGCGGGACTCTACGTCGACAATGCGGTCGGGGGCGCCACAGCGACTGGGTGGGGAGAAGCGGTCATCCGAGCCGTCGGTTGCTTTCTGGTCGTCGAGCTCATGCGCCAAGGCCACTCCCCGGCCGAAGCGTGCCGACTCGCCGTGGAACGAGTGATCGAGAAGAACCCGGATTGGCGAGACATCCAAGTCGGATTTCTGGCCCTGGGCAAAGACGGCTCGTACGGGAGCTTCTGCATCCAGCCGGGGTTCAACTACGCCGTGCAGACGCCAGACGTGGAGAACGCTCTGATCGACGCCGAAAGTCGCATCGGCTGAAGCCACCCCACACGGACCCGCCCCCGCACTCCTCCCATCGGCCATGACCGAAGAACGACGCTACTCAGACGATGAAGTCGCTGAGATCCTCGATCGTGCGACGTCCACCTCGGATGGAGCGCCGGGTCGCTCGTTGACGGCAAGTGGACAGGGCCTGTCCCTGACCGAGCTCGAGGCGATCGGTGCCGAGGTGGGCATCTCCGCAGACCGGATCCGTGAGGCCGCCACGGCCCTCGACTTCCCGGCCGCTGCACCGTCCGCCCACCGCCGTTTCATGGGGACGAGGATCGGTGTCGGGCGCACCTTCCAACTCCCGCGCGAGCTGACCGAAGCCGAGTGGAACGCCCTTGTCGTCGACCTTCGCGACACGTTCGAAGCGAAGGGATCGATCCGACAGGATGGGGCCTTCCGGCAATGGACGAACGGCAACCTCCAAGTCCTGCTGGAGCCCACGGGGGACGGGGCTCGCCTTCGCCTGAAGACCCTCAAGGGCTCCGCCTATTCCGGCCTGGTAGGAGGTGGAGCGCTGGTCGCGATGGGGGGGCTGGCGACGATCTTCTCCACCGGCGCACCGGACACCGCGATCTTCGCCGCGATGGCGGTCTCGGGAATCGCCGTGCACCTCGCGAGCCGTCTCGGCTTGCCCGGCTGGGCGAAGACGCGCCAGCAACAGATGGAAGAAGTCGGGGCTCGTGTGCTCGGCCGGATCGCTGCCGCGGGACCGGCCAGGCTCACCGACGGGGAGTAAGCGGCACCAGGTCGGCGTAGACGAAGCCCTCCCGCTCGACGACCTCACCGAGATCGACGGAAATCGGGGTATCCAGCATGGGCCCCGCGATCACACAGGTGTGGAACTCCCCGTTCTCGCCACACGGGTCGACGCCATCCCCGAGTGACGCAAGCAGCTCCTCGTCCAGCAGTCGGCCGGCCCAGCTCGGGTCGACGCGCGACGGATCGAGCGACACGATCCGAGCCTGCAATCCGCCGCTGAGCATCTCCTCGATCAGTGTCGTCGTGTCACGACCCCACAACGGGAAGTGCGGCTCGATACCCGAATCGACGAGGAGTCGCTCACGATAGGCTCGAACATCCTCCAAGAAGAGGTCTCCGAACGCCATCGCTCGAACGTCCTCCTCGCGGGCTCGTTCGATGATAGGTCGGACGGCGGCTTCGTAGTCGTCGTTCGTGCAGGGGTACGGCACCTCGGCCACGAGGAGAGGGAGGCCCGCCGCCGCGGCTTGAGCCTCCAAGATCTCGATACGGGTCCCGTGTACCGCGACCCGCCCGAAGGTAGGCGTGACCGTCGTGACGAGCGCCGTGACTTCAGGCAAGCACTCGAGCGCCCACGCGCTGTCCTTCCCACTGCTCCACCACAACCAGGTGCCTCCGCTCATCCACCCACTGCGAACGCATCTCGAGACACGACGGCCTGTCCGACCTCACGCCCGTCGAGTCGAACGACGACGAACGCCTCGTCCTCGGCCAACCCCGGATACCCGAAGTCCGCCACGAGGACGAGCACGGCGCTCCCGTCTCCCGTGCTCACCGTCGCGCTGAGCGAGGCCCAATCGGGTGCCGTCTGCAGGTGACCGAACGATCCCACCTCGAGGCGCACATCGCCCGCGGTCCCCTCTGCCCTCAAGACTCCGTCCGCCCGCGGCGCCCCCATCGCTTGCCCGACATCGACGCTCACGAGCACGTCTTGGCCGTCGACCGGTAGGGTCGCAGAGAAGATCAGCTGCCGCTCCGACGCTCGAGCGGGGGCGCGCGCCGGCATGTAGGGCCGTCGTCGTAACACCTCACCACCGACAGCGGCGACGACCTCTCCCTCCGCCAGCGCTCGGATCCCATTCACCCAGACGTGTCGAACACCCTCGGAGGCCGCCGTGGGGTCGATGTACGTCGCATGATCGATCACGACATCCGGGTCGAAGACGACAACGTCGGCCGCCATCCCGGGAGCGAGATAGCCCCGGTCGACCATGCCGACGGTCTCCGCAGGCAGTCCCGTCATGCGGTGGATCGCCCCCTCCCACGTGAGGACCCCCAAGTCACGGACGTACCGTCCGAGGGCACGTGGGTAGGATCCGTAGTAGCGCGGATGCCCCCCCGATCCAACGACGGGGTCGCAGTCGCACGAGATCGACGTGCCCTCGTAGGACAGAATCGCCGCCAAGTCCTCTTCGGCCCCGAAACGGAGGATCGCGCGGGTGCCCGGGTCCTCCTGGAGCAGTCGGATGACGGCTTCCGCGCCACTTCCGACCTGCATCGCGCTCATCACGTCTGTGAGCTCTCGTTGCGTCTCGGGGAGGTAGACACCACCCGGTCCACCGAATCGAGCGTCGAGCGCCTCATTGGCCTCGATGACGATTCGCGCTCGCTGCGGCGGATTCTCGAACCGGGAGAGCATCGCGTCGACACCACCCGACTGGGCCCACCCAGGAATGATCAGCGCAGCCAGGCTCGTCTGACCGGCCAGATACGGATACGCATCGGCCGCGGCATACACGCCACGCGACGCGGCCTCCTCGATCATCGCGAACACCTCGGCCGCGCTACCCTGTTCGCGGCCCTGGATCTTCATGTGCGTGATGACCGGCATGAGGCCGGTCGCCTCACCGATCTCCACCGTCTCGAGCATGCCCACGAAGGATGAGTAGTTCGTCTCCGGTGTGAGCCGGTCGTGGTTGGTGAAGAGTGTCCGGTACTCCTCGAGCCCACTCAGGACCCCCACGACCTCTTCCGTCGCCGCGAAGTAGGCGGGTTTGTAGTCCAGCCCTCCCGACACGCCCCACGCACCGGCGTCGAGACCTTCACGCACGATGTCGTGCATGGCGGCCATGCCCTCGGGGGTCGGCGGCACCTCGCTCGGACCATTCACTTCGGCCCAAGCTCGATTGAAGCCGATGTGCGCCCCGATGTTGACCGCCAGCCCACCGGACGCCGTTCCCGTGAGTTGGGCGTCGATGTCGAGCGGCCCCCCTCCGTCTGCATTCAGCAGAATGGTCGTGACGCCCTGTGCCAGAAGATTCGCTGCGGTCGCCACACCACCGAGTCGATCGTGGCTGTGGAGATTGATGAAACCCGGCGCGACGTACTGACCGGACGCGTCGACCTCCGTGGCGCCCGTCGCATCGGAGAGGTCACCGACGTGGTGGACCCAACCGCCCACGATCCCGACGTCCGCGACGATACCCGGTGATTCGCTTCCGTCGAAGACCGTGCCGCCGCGAATGATCGTGTCGTACGTCGCCGGCTCGTCGGCACATCCGACCAGGAGCGCCGCCAGGGCGAACGCGCCGCGACGTATCCCGCAGGTCACGTGCAGCGACACGCCACGAGCGCCACGATCCCGACGACGGCCGCCGCAGGTACGGTCAACGCGATCGTACGCAGAACGTTGGCCTGCTCGACCTCCAGGAGGGTGATGTCGTCCAGAAGGGCGGCACCCGGCGAGAGGGTGCCGACGATCGCGCCGGCTCGGATCGCAGGGGCATACAGCGTCATGACCGAGCCGTCCGTCGTCGTCACGCGCACCCGTTCCGGAGCTTCACTCGCGAGGAGGTCCGCGGCGGACGTCGTCACGGGTTGCCACGTGACACATCCGCCCAGCAGCAGCACGAGCGAAAGCAGGAGAGGTAGGCGGGCGTTCCGATGCGACACGTCGTCCTCAGCGGCCGAGGGGATGGGGGCGACAATGTGGTCGGTTGAAGATCCCCACGCGAACGCCTAGCCTCGCCCGATGAATACACGTCGCGATTTCATTCGGACGGGCGCCCGAGCCGCCCTCGTCGGCCCTCTTCTCCCCACCGACGCCCTGAGCCTGGGCGTCGGGAACGAGACCCGGGCACACCCTCTGCGCATTCTGATCCTGGGCGGAACGGCCTTCCTCGGCCCCCACATGGTCGCCTATGCCCTACAACGCGGGCACTCGGTGACGACGTTCACCCGGGGCAGGACGGAGCCGACGGTGCATCGCCGCCTCTTCGACGACGTCGAGGCTCTCGTCGGGGATCGGGATGTCGGCCTCGATGCCCTCGAGGGGAGGTCGTGGGACGTCGTGATCGACAACTCCGGTCGCCGGGTCGAGTGGGCGACGGAGGCGGCCACCGCCCTCAGGGATCGGGTCGAGACCTACGTCTACACGTCGTCGACTGGCGTCTACTACCCCTACCTCGGGGCGTCGATCGACGAGACCACTCCCGTCGCGATGGAGGTGCCCGCCGGGATCGACGAGGGGGACGCCGGTTCGTACGAGTACGGTGTGATGAAGGCGAGGTCCGAGGCCGAAGTTCGCCGGATCTTCGGCGAGGATCGCGCCATCGTCGTGCGTCCCACGTACATCATGGGTCCGGGAGACCGAACCCACCGCTTCACCTACTGGCCGATTCGGCTCGAGCGGGGCGGAGAGGTCATGATTCCGGGACGTGCGGACGACCCCGTTCAGTACATCGATGTGCGGGACGTCGCGGAGTGGATGATCCGTTTGGCCGAGAACCAGGACGCAGGCACGTACAACGCCGCGGGTCCGGCCGCCCCGATGGGCATGCACCGGTTCGTGCACGCGACCCAAGCCGCGTTCTCGGCACCGACGACATTCGTGCCGATCGACGACTACGACTTCCTATTCTCGCACCGAGTCCGATTCCGGATCCCGTGGATCCCGCCGATCGGAAACAACTACGGCTCGGCCCGAGCCGACATCACGCGAGCGTTGGACCACGGCCTGACCTTCCGGCCACTGGCCGACTCGGCCCGAGACATCCACGCGTGGTGGACGTCGGGCGCCGTGCCGGAAGAAGAACAGGCGCGGCTGACCGGACCCGAGTCCGTCATGGGGCGTGAAGCCGACATCATCGCCGCGTGGAGGTCGCGCTAGGGCGACTCCCCGGCATCGCCGCGGAGCGACCACGCGTAGAGAACAGCCGGCTCCCGCGCTCCCCCCGCCCGGCGGTACAGCTCGTTGGCCGCCTCGTTCTCGGCTTCGGTGAGCACCCACGCATCGGTACATCCGAGCTGCCGACCGTGATCGAGAAGAGCGCGCACCAGGGCCGAGGCCAGCCCCTGCCTGCGATGCGTCTCGGCAACGCCGACCTCGTTGATCCACAGCTCCGGCGCCTTGTCCGGATGCACGTAATGCACACCGGACGCCATCCCGACCACGTCCGTTCCGTCGAGGGCAACGGCCAGATGGTGGCGCTCGTCCTCGAAGAAGTCGCGGGCCCACGTGGCGTCCACGGGATGATCGAACACCCCCTCGACCACACCCTCGAGCAACTTCGCCTCGTCGGCGCCCAACAGACGAACGATCACGTCGATCGCCTCGCATTCATTCTCATTTCGCAACGATGCAAGCCCGGGGCGTAGCCATCCCGGACGACCTCGAGGACTTCGAACCCCAGATGTTCGTAGAAGCCACGAGTGTGTTGACTGGTGTTGAGGGCGATGACGTGCACATCCGGATCATCGAGGGCTGCGGTGACCCGCCTTTCGGTGAGCGCCCGTCCGAGCTGCTTTCCGTGCAGTTCCTGACGCACCATCCCCCAGCACAAGTCCGCGGACCCGTGCTCGGCGTTCACCGCGTACCCGCCGCACCCGCCGACCGAACCGTCCTCCATCTCGAGCACGAAGTACGGCCCGGGCAAATCGGCCAGAAAATCGGCGAACAGCGGGCGCTCCTCATCGGTGAAGAAGCGCGGGACGTTGCTGTCGAAGACCGCGAGACACGCCTCGAGGTCCGCGGCCACGAAGTTCCGAATCGTCATGAAGTCCCGTGGTCGGGGCTACGAAGAGAGGTCGTACAGCAGCCGATAGTACGCCATCTGCTCTTCGTCGCGCTCGATCCCGTATGCGTCGAGAAAGACGTCCTCCAATCCGGGACCGTAGTTCCACCCCACGCTCCACGTCCCCACGGCCACATCCCACCACCGATCCGCGACCCCGACCTCACCCAGGTCGATGAAGGCCGACACCTCCCCCTCGTCCACCAAGGCATTGGGCGCGCAGTAGTCCCCATGGCACACGACGAGGTCTTCGCTCGCGGGTCTCGTGTCGAGGAGCCGACTTAAGCCGGACTCGACCGTGAGGTGCGCAAACTCTTCGTGGAAGTCCGCGTGCTCCGCGACGCCATCTCGGACCCTACGCGCGACGTGTTCGAGGGCGCGATCGAGTCGGAAGTCGAAGGGACAGTCCGCCACAGGTACCGCGTCGTGAAAGCGTCTCAGCCCTCGGGCCAGCGCTCGGATGAGATCGCGAGGATCGTCGCCGTACTCGACCTGCGTTCCGTCGAGGCCCGGACATCCGGCGGTGAGCAACCAGCCTCGATCTCCATCTTCTCCGTGTCCCAACACGACAGGCACCGTCACGTAGGGCGCCAACCAACGCGTGCGCGCGACTTCGCCTTCGACCGTCGGATACCCGCCGGTGGGCATGCACTTGAGGTAGCGGGGAGCGTGACCCGAGCGACTCAGGCGGTACGTCCAATGGCTGTCGACGATCTGCCACACCAACTCGAAGCGCCAACCTGCATGCTCGCGAAGCACCTCTCGCGGAATCGGCGGAAGGCCTTCGTCTCCGTGGAAGCTCACGGAGCCGCCACGGGCGCTCGCCTGCGGGAGCGCATCGCCCCCAAGATCCAACCGATCACGACCATCAGGGCGGCTCCGACACCGACCGCGAGCAGCTCGAGGAACCACGCACTCGGGACGTACCCTCGGGTCCCGAGCCAGAGCGCGATCCCGGTCGCGCCACCGAGCGCCCACCCCGTCTTCTCGACCGGATGAGCACCTTCGAGGAGCGGCGGACCCGACCGGCGCCCCACGACCTTCGAGGCGGCCGCCCAGATGCGATCCGCATCCCAGCACACGAGGTAGGTCACCGCCAACACCATGCCGCCGGCGACCAAGACCGTATTGCCGAAGCCGACACCCCACGTGATCAAGAAGATGCTCACCCCGATCGGAAGAAAGAGGATCGCGCCGATCGTCGAGGTCGCCGGGATCAAGAGAAGCACGCCCGCCGCAACCTGGACGCACCCGATGAAGATCCACCACGGACCCGTCTGGTACATCGCTTCGAAGAAAAAGCCGATCGGGTTCTCCACGGGCAGCACGGTGAAGCGTTGGTTCGTCGCCTTCACCAACCCGGTCGGAATGAACGCCATGGCCAACAGCAGACGGTTCATCAGCGTGAACCGACCGAGCCACGGCTGCGCATGAGCCCAGCGGTGCATCGCGTCGAGTGGAGCGGGTAGGGGCGACGACTCGAGGGACATACGTGGCATCCTCATCGACTGAAGTGGGGTCTGTTCCCCGACGTACGTACGCGCCCCGAGTTTCGATCGGTGGCGACCGCCCCTACGTGGAGGGGATCGCCTCGATCGCCTCCATGGGCTCGGGTCGTGTTGTGTAGTCCGGATCGGACGCGGCATACACGATCGTCCCCGACCCGTCGATGACGAAGGTGGCCGGAATCGGGAGTTCCCACGATTCGTCCCCGTTGAAACGGGTCAGATCGAGCTTGAGACCGTTCTGGTACACGTCGATGAGATCGTCGGGAAGTCGGAACACGAGACCGTACTGCCGAGCCACACCGAGGCCGAGATCCATCAACACATCAAACTCGATCCCGTCCTCCTTGGCCCACGAAGACGCGTAACGCCCGAGCTGGGGCGAGAGCGTGACGAGGGATGCACCCTTGGCGTGAATCTGCGGGAGAAGATCCTGGAGAGCAGCCTGCTCAAGACGGCAGTAGGGTCACCAGCGGCCACGGAAGAAGGACACCAACACCGGGCCACGATCCAGGAGAGACGAGAGCCGAACCAAGTCGCCGTCGAGGTTGGGTCGAGCGAACAAGGGAGCCCGATCCCCGACCCTCGGGACACCCGCCACGAAGTTCGAGTCGATGAGCACCTCCGTCGAGCGATCCATGATCGCCGTCCACTCGGGGTTCCGAGCCGCGTCCTTCTCTGCGCGAAGCTCCGCCAGGCGTGCTTTGAGATCCGTCATGAGGTTCCGTGGAACAGTGTGGTCAAGAAGATGAGTCGGGGTGCCATTCGAAGAGGGCCAGCTCCGGTGTGCACCCGAGTCGCACAGGGATCACCGACGTACCGAGACCTCGCGAAACGTACGTCGGCGGCCCGGACTCCCGGTACCAGCCCGAGACGTAGCCTCCGCTTCCCGGTGGGAGGAGTGGGGCCCAGCGGCCCAGCGCGACCTGCCCTCCGTGGGTGTGGCCCGAGAGTACGAGTCCGGGCTCCTCCTCCCGGGCTTCGGGCTCGTCCCGCCATGCGGGACAATGCGAGATGACAAGGCTCGACGCATCGAGTGGGTCTCCCTCCGTGGCCCGGGCGAGGTCCGCCTCCCCAGCCAGCCAGTCGTCGAGTCCGTACACGCGAACGGCGTGCTCACCCACGTCGACATCGAGTCCTTGGTTCACGAGCAGTGTGCAGTCGAAGGCTCGATAAGCGGCCTCCAGATCCGGGAGAGAAACGCCGCTCCAGTGCTCCCAGTTCCCGAGCGATGCGACGCGGACCGGACCATCCGGAAGAAGGGTCAGGAAGTCCTCGAGGACCGGGATGGCATCGTCCCGGTCGATGGCGTCACCGCTCATGATGACGAGGTCCGCCCCCCACTCGGCCAGAACATCGGCCGCCTCCACGTGGATGCCCTCGATGCCCTTCAGGTGAAGATCGGACAGCTGAGCGATCCGAACCGCGGGGCGGTCGGTACGGGGGGTGCCGACGATGTGGGTAGATACGGAGAGTCGTCGCGGCCCGAGTCCGACACCCTCCACGAGGGCGGCAGCGGTGACGCCGGCGGCGCCGAGGAGGAACCGTCGACGGGTTAGTCGTCGGGTCACCTCACCTCCGCCAGTAGCTCTCGGTTCACCGTCGCCCATTCGATCCTCCCCACCTCTCGCATGCCCCCGCGCAGCAACGTTCGACGGGACGCCTCGTTGTCGACAGCGCACCGGGCGGCGGCGATCGCACCGCGGCCGTGCGCGATCGCGCACAACTGCTGGACCAACCAGGCGCCGATGCCCTCTCGACGCCGCTCTGCCTCCACGGACATGTACACGTCGAGGTACGGCGGGTTGTAGTGGCTCATCAATCCCCCCTGCCCTACGACGGCTCCCCGGTCCTCGACGACCCAGTCCGCGTCGACCTCACCGTCCGACGGGGTGGGGGCTCGCACCATCCAACCGTCGCCGGGCAGGGCGGACGTTCTCGCGTCCTCGAAGAGGAGGTGAGAGGTGCGCGGATCGAGTCCGAAGTGGTCCATCATCGCGTGCATCAACGGGAGATTGGTCTGCGCCTCGATCTCGTGCGCACTCGAGGCTCGTACGAGCGCCCCGCAGTATTCGGGGGCGCGCCCCCGGTCCCCCGGCGCAATCCAGAACTCCATGATCCGGCCGGGATCGTGCTCCACCCAGACACCCCCGTACCCCACCTCTCGGTCCTCCTGTCGGATCGAGTAGGGCTGGGCCAATCCACGACGGAGAATCGAGTCGCGGACGATCTGGCATCCTGCCTCGGCCCGAAGCTGCGCTCGGAGGGGTTCGATCGATTCGTAGGACGTAGGCCGAACCGTGATCTGGCTCACCGAAGCGGGCCCCGTGCCTCCAGGTCGAGAATCTCCGCGTCGATCTCACCGTCGCGAACCGTGACCCGACCCACGGTGACCGGCAACGAAAAGCGGCGGTGACCGGCCGCGCCGGGGTTGAAGAACAAGACCCCGTCTCGAAGATCGGCCGCCGGGCGGTGGGAATGCCCGTAGACGACCATCGAGACACCCGCACCCGCCGGGTCGATGTCGAGGTCGTCGACGTCGTGGACCATGTACACCCACGGTCCGTCCGCACCCGTCAGGTCGACCAACTCGGTGTGGGGCAGACTCGCCCCGAACGGACCGTGGTCGGTGTTCCCGCGCACGCACCGGACGGGTGCGATCTCACCCAGACGGCGCAGGATCTCGGGGTCGCCGACGTCACCCGCATGAAGGATCAGCTCCGAACCCTCGAGCGCGTCGATCGCCTCGGGACGGAGGAGCCCGTGTGTATCGGAGATCACCCCCACGACCATCACCCTGCCTCCCATGGATGCCGTTGCCCGGACCGATATCGCGGCGACAGGTTGGTGCGCTTCCCGAGCACCCCGCAACCCGCACCACCATGGATCTCCCCTTCCACACCCTCGACGTCTTCACCGACGCCACCTTCGGCGGGAACCCGCTGGGCGTGTTTCCCGACGCCGCACACCTCCCGACGTCCCTGATGCAGAAGGTGGCCATGGAGATGAACCTGTCGGAGACCGTCTTCCTCGGCCCGCCGGAAACCGCCGAGGGTACGGCCCGAGTCCGGATCTTCACCCCTGCACGCGAGGTCCCGTTCGCCGGACATCCGACCGTCGGCTCGGCCATCTACCTGGCCAGCCAGATGGATCCACCGAGCACGCTGGATCCGGACGGGAACGGTGATGCGCAGCTGATCCTCGAGGAGAACGTAGGGCCGGTGCCCGTGAAGGTGTGCTACGAGGGTGGGCAACCCGTGTCGGCGATGTTCACCACCGCCATGCTCCCCGAGCATCGACCCAACCCCCACACGCTCGAAGAGGTCGCGGCGATGGTGGGGTTGGATCCGTCCGACATCGGAGGAGTCGGACCCGGGGGTACGGAGCTTGGGATCGATCAGGTGTCGTGCGGACTCGAGTACTTCATCATTCCGGTCCGCACGCTCGATGCGATGGCCCGATCCCAACTCGACATGGCGATGTGGAGGCGCATGCTCGCCGATGCGTGGGCCCACCACGTGTACCTCGTGTGCATGGATGCGGTCGGGGAGGGTGTCGACGTTCACGTGCGCATGTACGCTCCCGGTTCGGGCGTACCCGAGGACCCGGCCACCGGGTCAGCGGCTGCCGCGCTGGGCGGCTATCTGTCGGAGGCCGATGGAAGCGAGGAAGCGTCTCTCTGGTGGACCGTGGAACAGGGCGTGGAGATGGGCCGCCCCAGCCTGATTCGGGTCGGTGCGAACCGGTCCAGCGGAACGACGAGTCGAGTCCGCGTCGCCGGATCCGCTGTGCACGTGAGCCGAGGGACGATGACCGTGCCGGCACACGGCTCGTAAGGGCCTGAGGCAGACACGCGTAGGCTTGGTCATGAGGTCGATTCGTTCTCTCTTCGCAGCGGTCGTCACGCTGGCGGCACTGGCGACCCCCGGGTCCGCTCAGACACTGCTCGGGCGTGTGCTGGACCAGGTCAACGAGCAGCCCGTCGGTGGAGTGATCGTCTCGCTCGTCGCGAGGTCCGGTGAGGAGCAGGTTCGAACGCTCTCCGACTCGATCGGACGGTTCGTCCTGTCTCCGCCCGAAGCCGGCGAGTTCCTACTCGTCACCGAACGATTCGGATACCTGGAGACTCGGTCGCCACTCCTGGCGTTGTCCACGGAGGGAGAGGCGCCGATCGAGTTGATGGTCAGCCCCTCGCCGATCGGCCTCGAGGGCCTCGAGATCTCGGTTGAAGAGGCCGCAGCCGAACAGCTGAGCATCATGGGACTGAGCGCCAACCAGCTCGGTCGGCGATGGATCGATCGGCGGACGATCGAGGCGATCCAGGTGAAGCGGGACATGGGGGTCATTCTCGAGAACACCTCCCAGTCCGGCATCCGCGTGGTGCGGCCAGAGAACCTCACCACGGGTAGTGAGAACATGGGACTCTGCGTCTCCCTGCAGCGGGCTCGTAGGGCGGAGGGCCGCGGCACGTGCGCACTCATCGTTTTGAACGGTGTGCCGATTTCGGGGATCCAAGCGCTGAACATCCCGGCGGAGACGATCGAATCGATGGCGCTGTTGAATCCCGTCGAAGCCGTCACGCAGTATGGGACGCTCGCCGGATCCGGCGCGGTGCTGGTCTGGACCCGACACGGACGGTAGGCTGGAGGCTCCCTCGAACGGAGCTCCTCCATGCGCACCACCCTCCGCCGCGCCGCCCTGGTTCTCCCGCTCGCCGCACTGATCGCAGGGAGCGGCTGCACCGTGCCGGACGCCCCCGCCCAGGCTACGGAGAACCCGGCTGAGCCCTGGAACTGGTCGGACGAATACGTCCGCTCCGCGGTCAATCAGGTCCGAGCGGGTCGGGATCTGAACCCAGACAGCTGGCCGGGTGGAGCACGTGTCGCCGTCCTCCTCTCCTACGACGTCGACAACGAGACGGTGCAGGGCCTGCGGACCGGCGAGGTCAGCATCGGACCACTCTCGCAGGGACAGTTCGGCGCCCGCCGTGCGCTACCGCGCGTGGTCGAACTCATGGACCGGGAGAACATCCCTTCGACGTTCTTCTTTCCGGCCTGGAGCCTCATGCTCGCGCCCGAACAGGCCGATCTGATTCAGGCATCGGGAATGCATGAGATCGGCGTCCACGGGTGGATTCATGAACTGAATACCGCGCTCGACGCGGAGACGGAGGAACGCCTTCTTCGCCAGGCCGTCGAGGCGATCGAGAACATCACCGGCGAGCGACCAGTGGGATATCGCGCACCGTCTTGGAATCACTCGCCCGCCACCCTCCAGATCGTCCGCGACATCGGCTTCCTCTACGAAAGCTCCCTCATGGCGGACGACCGTCCGTACGAGCTCGTGCACAAGGGAGAACCGACCGGTGTCGTCGAACTTCCGGTCGAGTGGATCCTGGACGATGCGCCGCTGTTCAGCGTCCGAGGGAATCGGTACATGAACCCGCGCGACGTGATGCAGGTGTGGATCGACGAATTCGACATGGCGTGGGAAGAAGGCACGATGTTCCTCCTCACCATGCACCCCCACGTCATCGGCCACCGCTCGAGGATCGTGGCGCTCGCGGGCCTGATCGATCACATCAAGACGAAGGAAGGCGTCTGGTTCGGGACACACGAGGAAGCCGCTCGATGGGTACGCCAGCAGGCCGGGATGGACTGAGTCGGGTCAACCGGGTGGGGTGAGTCGCCACTCGCGCGGTACCGCCGTCGAGGACGGATCCCAGCTCGGCCGGATTTCGGCATCGGTGGTTCGGAGGATCACCTCCTGCGTGGCCCCCGGTACCGTCAGCTCGACGTGGACCGCGTGCTCTCCCTCGAGCAATACCTCGACACGACTCCCATCGATCGTGACTTCGTCCGAAGCCCGAGCGCCCTCGAGTCGGAGAGAGGCCTCCGCCGATCCATCCGCGACGACTCGGAGCGACGTGGGTAGCCGGCCGACCAGGTGAACGACCACGGTGTCTCCGACCGTGAAGCCGTAGCTCTGAGGCGCGTCCGCAATCGCGGGCTGCACCTCCACGGGCTCCGTCGAGCGCCAGGAGTTCACGAAGGCGACGAGCGGCCCCCGTCCGGCGAAGAGCAGGACCAAGGTGGCCGCGATCAGCCACGGGACCATTGAGCGTCGCTCGCCCGTCGTCTTCCCTCCGACGCGCGCTCCGCTCCGCCTCGCCAGAGGCGCCCCCGCGTTTTGTCCGGGCCCGGCACCCTGTGCGGCATCGCGCGAAAGGAGATCGTCGACGAAGGTCGCCGCTGCTTCCAGCTCGGCCAGCCGACGTGCAGAGTCCGGTGAGGTGAGGGCGCGCGTCCGCAGCTCGGCACTCCCCTCTGTGCCGTCGAGCACAGCCATGAGTTCGGCGTCGGTCAGGGGTGGATGTTCTGTCATGGTCGAAACGGCCTCAGCGGTTCGGAGTCTGCCAGCTTGCGTAGGGCCCGCGCGGTCAGGGTCCCGATCGTGCCCGTGGTGGTGCCGAGGATCTCGGCGATCTCCCGTTGCGCGTATCCTTCGTGGCGCAGCAGGATGGCGCTGCGCTCACGGTGACTCAGCGCGGCCAGCGCGGCGTGCAACCGCTCTCGGAGCTCCCCCGCTTCGGCATCCGCATCGGTGCGGGGAGCGACCGGTTCGGCGATCTCGGTCGCCAGGCGCGTATGGCGCTCGCGGGCGCGCGCCCGATCTCGAAGCAGGTTCGTCGCCACCGTGAAGAGCCAGCCACGACCGGATCGTTTCAAGGCCGCGGGATGTCGCAGCGCCCGGACGAAGGTCTCGTGCACGAGATCCTCGGCGGCGTCGGTGTCGCCGGACATACGGGCCAGGTAGCGCCTCAGGGCCGCCGACTCGGTGCGGTACAACGCGCCCCCGTCCACCTAGAACCCGATCCGGAGATGAGCCATCGGGAGGCGAGCAGGAAGGAGCCCCTGGTGCACGTCTTCCCCCGATCGACCGGCCGCACAGGCGGCCGCCTGCCCTGGCTCGCACAGTGTCTCTCGATACGCGCCGAAGTCGCCGGTGCCGAGCACGTTCAGGAGCTGGATCGAAAGCCCCCAGTCGACGCCCCCCCGCCGACCCACGACGTCCACGGAGAGATCGAGGCTCGAGAAGCCTGGAGAGTCGAGCGCACCCCACGGGCCGCGCTCGACGACCGGAACGCCGACACAACGCTCTCTCGACGGACACGACACCTCCACGGTCCTCGTCGTCGCGACACCGGATTGGGCGCGGAGGGCACCGTGCGCCGAAACCCGATTCGACGCACGCCAACGGAGCGAGGCATCGAGCGCGTGGGTACGTGCGTGGGGAGAGGGTACCCGACGCCCTGCCGATTCGAGAGTTGCCGACGTCCACGAGTAGTAGGCGTGGCCGGTCACGGGTCCGCGCGCGTCCCGTACACCGACATCGAAGCCGGAGGCCCGCTCCTGAGCCGACGCCCACGGCACGGGGTACGCCGACCTCGAGCCCGGCGTCGGATCGACGATGGCCACCCCGTCGGAGTCGCGGCTCCAGAGCGTGGCCACGCCCCACAGCCCCGGCCGAAGCGGTGACTCGACACCCACCGAGACCAGGTCGCTCACCCGTGTAGGCCCCTGGCCTCGAACGAGCCAGGCGTGCCCGAACGTTTGGCCGCCCAAAAACCGACTGCCCGCGCTGGCCACCTGTTGCATGTGTTGGTGGGTTCGCCGCCAGGCCCCTGTCAGTCGCGTGGCCCGAGGGAGTCGAGCGGTCGCCTGGACGTGCGGACCGAGGTCCAGATCATACCCTCGATCGATGTCGAGCAGGGCCGCACGAAGCCCCAGTCGTAGCTCCAACGCCTCGACCGGTTCGAGGCGGACGCTCGCCCAGGATCCGATCCGTGTAAGACGCCCTCCCGAGATCGCGGCACCGGCCGTCTCCGCGAGCGGACGGGTCGACGCGACCCCTTCACCGGCCACCGACTCTTCCGTCACGAAGAATCCACCGGACCACTCCGAAGGATCGCTCACCGGGCGGGCGTCCAGTACCAGACTCTTCACCTCGGCCTGAAAGGACCCCACGCGCGGAATCACGGTGGACGGGTCGGTGAGCCGCATCGGGTCGAGCGGCTCCGGGCGCAACGAGCCCGACGTTCGCGAGCGCCCTACCACCAAGCGCACCTCCCGCGCTCCGATGGTTCGTGTGACTGCGAGCTGGTCGACCTGACTACCCCACGACCCGGACGCAGCGGTCAGGACGGCGGCGGCGTTCTCGTCCAGGACGTCTCGGGCCCGGTAGTGGGACGCCACGAGGGTGGTTCGCTCATCGACCGCGAGGTCTCCGCGCACGAGGCGGCCGCTCGCGACGTAGGAAAACGGGCCCTCAGGATCGAAACCGTCGTCCACGAAGGTATTCCACACGCGATCGAACCAGCTCCGTCGCCCCGACAAGAGGAGACCGAGGCGTCCACCTTCCGATCGGGCTTCGCCGACCGCCGACATCGTCCCGATGCCGAACTCGGCCGAGCCATGAAAGCCGGGCTCGCTGGCCGCGCTTCGGGTGCCCAGCTCCACCAAGCCCGCGGCACCACCCTCTCGGGCCACGCCGTGCGGCCCAGTATGGAGAATCGCACTGCCGAAGGCGGCCGTCGGGAGAGCGGTGAGCGCCGCTCCCCACATGAACGGGCCCAAGAGCGGAAGGTCGTCGAGGAGGACCCGCGTGCCGGACCATCCAGAGCCCCGGGTCCACAGCTCGGCCGAGTACTCGTCTCGCCCCGACACGCCTGGCGTGCGCTGGAGCGCCCTCAGGATGTCGGGTTCCCCACCCGTCGTGACCGCCCGGACACGCCGTCGATCGACCACCCACGAGTCCGGGCCAAGTCCGAGCGCGGGGCGTACGTCGAAGGATGTGACCTCGGACACACCCACCGGCGCGACGACATCCGCCGCGACGGAGGATCCGCGTGTCGTCACATCGACGGGCTCGAGTTCGATCGGTGCGACCTGAAGCGTCATCGTAAGCCGCGGTGCTCCCGCAGCCAGCTCCACCTCGGCCACGGCGGGCTCGTATCCGATACGCTCGACGGTCAGTCGATAGCGCCCGGCCGCGAAGGGGCCGACCCGGTACGCACCGGTCCGATCCGTCGTCGTCGACATGGACCCGATCAGGCTCGCGCCCCCTCCCCGGCCGCCTATCACTCCGGCGGGGAGTGGCGTGACGGACACACTCGCTCCTTCGATCGGGGTCCGGTTGGACGCATCGATGACTCGGCCTCTGAGCTCGGCGTCACCGGCCTGTCCCCACACGCATGCGGGTGTGACCAAGAGCATCAGGACAGCGAGGCGAGCGAGCATGAGCGGGAGGCTGCGGTGGCATCGACATCTGGGAACGCTCTGCTGACCGGATTTCTGTCCGCAGACAGAATCTTCGGACGATGCGCGTTCCCTCACCGATCACATACGACCACGTGGGGGTGAGGGATGACGGTACACGGACGAAGACTCAGCGCGATCATCGCGGCCACCGCAGCCTTTGCGCTGGGGTGCTCCGACCAAGGCCCCGAAATCGAAGCCTCCCTGTACGGGGAAGTGCGTACGGTCGGAGACCATCGCGAGCAGTCAGTCCGCATCGTGGCGGACGGAGACACGCTCGCGGGGACGCTCTACCTCCCAGCGACGGGGACGGAGCTCGCCGCCGTGGCCGTCAGTCAGGGTAGTGCGTGGACGACGCGCGCGACATGGAACCAGGTCAGCCCGTTCGTCGAAGGACTGGGCGTCGGCGTCCTGTCGTGGGACAAGCGAGGCTTCGGGGAATCACAGGGCACGTTCACCCAGCTCGCGGACTCGGCCAATTTCGCGATCCAACAGGTCGACCTCGTGGCTGGAGCTCGCGCCCTGCTCGGCGCCTCGACCATCGACGGGACGCGAATCGGGGTCCTGGGCACGAGCCAAGGCGGGTGGATCGTCCCGCTCGCGGCCAACACCGATCGAGCGAACATCGCGTTCGGGATCGTCATGATCGGGGGTGTGATCAGCACAGGACAGGACGCCTTGTACGACCAACTCACCGGCCTCACGACGTGCACCCGGACGAGCACGCCCCTGGCCGATATCAACGACCAGGTCTACGCCGCCGGGCCCTCGGGCTTCGACCCGCGCCCTGGCTTGGAAGAGCTGACTCAGCCGACCATTTGGATCTACGGGGGGTTGGACATGAGCCACTCCGCCGACCTATCGACCCGACTGTTGGGAGAGGCCGACCCGCAGGGTACGAAGCCGTGGACCATCGTCACCCTGCCCAACGCCAACCACGACCTGATCGAGAACGGAGCCATCTGCCAGGAGACGGGTCCCCTGGCAGACGTGGTCACCCCCCTCTTGGCATGGAAGGCGGACGTCATCGACGGTGCGTAGCACTACTCCATCCGGAGGGCCCGGATCGGATCGATCCGGGCCGCCCGGCGGGATGGAATCCACGTCGCCATGGCCGCGACGGCCCCGAAGACCAACGCGACGGCGGCGTACGTGATCGGGTCGGTCGAGCTCACGCCGTACAGAAGCGAATCCAAAAAGCGTCCCAAGCCCGACGCGAGCACGAGACCCAATCCAAGTCCGATCCCGATCATACCGATGCCGCGACGAAGCATGAGTCCGACGACCTCTCCCTGTGCCGCTCCGAGCGCCACGCGCACACCGATCTCCTGGGTACGGAGGCCGACGCCGTAGGAGACAACGCCGTAGACGCCGACGACCGCGAGCAGCAGGGCGATCCCCGAGAAGATGCCCATGAGCACGACGACGAAGCGCGGCTGGGCCACCGCGGCAGACAGCACTTCATCCACGGTGAAGATCTCGGCGACCGCCAGGGACGGATCGAGAGATCGGACCAGATCCCGCGTGGGTTGCACCAGGGCGCTGGGATCGTCGGATGTGCCCAGGACGAGTCGCAGTGAGGTGGGGATCCCACCTGTCACCAATCCCCACTGAGCGACCGGGACATAGAACTTCGGTTTGATCTCCGCTGTCAGGCCGTTGTGTTTGACGTCGCGAACCACGCCGACGATCGCCATCGGGTCGCCCGGGCCACCCATATCGACCGTCCGCCCGAGAACGGCGACGGGTGCTGCATTTGCGAAGTAGGTCCGGACGAACGCCTCGTTCACGATGACTGCGGCACCACCACTCGCGTCGTCGTTCCAGTCGAAGTCCCGCCCAGCAACGAGGGGAATCCCGATCGTCTCGAAATACCCCGGGGACGCAATCTGCCAGTCGCCCGCGGCTCGTGGGTTCACCTCCTCGTCGTACCCGTCGATATCCAGCCCCCAATCACCGATGGAGGAGGCGAGCGGCAGAGAACGAATCGCGGCAGCTGAGCGCACACCGGGTAGCGCTTCCGCACGCTCCAACGTCTCGCGAAAAAAGCCCGTGGCAGCATCAGCGTCCGGATACCGTGTCGTCGGCAGGCTGACCGCGAGGGTGAGTACCCGATCGCCGTCGAAGCCCGGATCGATCGCCGTGAGCGCTCCGAAGGTGCGGGACATGAGTCCTGCCCCGATGACGAGCACCACCGCGAGGGCGAGTTCTCCTACGACCAGCAGGCCTTGCCATCGGGACCGGCCGAAACCTCGTTCGGCTCTACGCCCCATGCGCGCCTTCAGGCCATCGCCCGTCGCGCGCAACGCGGGCAACACGCCGAAGAGTAGAGCCGTGCCGAGGGTCACGAGGGCCACGAACGCGAGAACGCCTCCGTCGAGCGCGACCTGGTCGACCCGCGGAAGGTTCCCCGGGTTCAGTCGCTTGAACAGCTCCACCGCACCCATCGCCAGACCAACGCCGCCTAAACCGCCTACGGCCGCGAGTACCCCACTCTCGACGAGCAACTGGCGTACCAGCCGACGGCGCCCCGCACCCAAGGCGGTCCGCACTGCGAGTTCGCTCGCCCGTTCCTCGCTCCGAGCCAGGAGTAGATTCGCGACGTTTGCACATGCGATGAGCAGGACGAAAACCACAGCACCGAAGAGGGCCAACAGCGCCGGTCGAATAGAACCGAAAATGTCGTCCTGAGCGGAGTACACGATCGGTCGGAAGGCGCGTTCGGCCGGGTACGCGTCGAAGTCTGCCCGTAGCCGATCGATGACCGCCTCTAGATCCTCGGACGCCGCGTCGACGTCGACGCCGTCACGAAGTCGGCCGACCACGTAGCTACCGTGACTCCCCCCGCCTTCCGGGAAGTCCGTGACCTCGGCGCGAGGCACGTACCTCGGGAAGTAGACGTCCGCGTACTCGAAGCCCTCGAACTGGGTGGGCAACCGGAAGCCTGCCGGAAGCACGCCGACCACTTCTCGGAGCCGGCCGTTCATCTCGACCGAGCGGCCGACGATCGCGGGATCACCCGACCATCTCCGCTGCCACACTTCATAGGAGATGACGATGACGTCCGTCGGCAAACTGTCCGCGCGGAGTGCCTCCTCTTCGGAGAAGAACCGCCCAGCGACCGGTTCGACCTGGAGGACATCGACCATGTTGGACGTGATCCCGACACCCAGCACCCGCTCGGGATCCGAAGGATCGGTGAAGGTGACGTTCGTCTCGTTCCAAATCGCCAGATCTTCGAACGATCGAGTGCCGGTCAGGTAGGCGCGGTACTCGTTCTCCGAGACCCACGTCTGTGGGAAGCCCACCCACGAACTCCAGATCGTGACGACCTCGTCGGGCTCACCGTACGGCAGCGGCTCCATGAGTACGCTTCGCACGACGCCGAAGATCGCCGCGTTCGACCCGATGCCGATCGCGAGCGTCAGCACCGCGACGATCGTGAAGCCGGGCGCTCTCCACAGGCTCCGCACGGCAAATCCCAGATCTCTCCGTAGGTCTTCCATCACCACCTCCCTCGATACGTGCCCCGGCACGTCGATTCTGCTCCATCCCCGCACGCCGCCGGCCGAGCGCCGCGACATGACCATCGTCTTCACCCAGTCGATCAGGATCTCTCGCCAGAAGCGCATCGCTCCCGGAAGGCCCCGGTACTCGTCCTCGCCACGCTGCTCGCGAAATACCGCGAGCAGATCCGCCCCGAACCGATCTCGGAACGAGCGCGGGTAGCCACCCATGAGGAGCCGGAAGACCCGCTCCTCCCACGAGCCGGGTCTCACTTGGCCGATGCGCCCGAGAGCGCGGCCCGGGCCACGTCTACGAAGTGCCCGATACGCTCGACTTCGGCAGCGAGGGCCTCTCGCCCGAAGTCGGTCAGTTCGTAGTAGCGACGCTGTGACTGGTCCGCTTCGGCGGGTCGATCCGCCGACTCACGAAGCAGTCCCTGCTCTTCGCCCCGTTGGATCGTCGTGTACAGCGTGCCCGGGCCCATCTTCACGATGCCCCCGGACAGCTCTTCGACCCGCTTCTTCACGGCGTAGCCGTGTCGCTGGCCCTCTCCGAGCGCGAGCAGGAGGTGCAGCAGGCTGCGTGAGAGCGGCAGAACGCGCTGGAGCTCGGACATGGTGTGACCCTATCGAAATTCGACGTATCGAGATTAGACCTATCGACTATCGATAGGTTATGTCGGATCGACGGGTCGGTCAACCTCCGACCCCGACGCTGCTTGCCGCGGCCCTTCCGGCATGGCAGCGTGTCGCATGAACCGACACAAGATTCTCCTCCTCGCGACCCTCGGCACGATCGGGTGCAGCCCGGCCGCCGATGTCGTCTCCGACACGGACCCCGACCCGGCGCCGACCATTCCGACCGAAGTCGTCGACGGGGCCCGCGTCGTCATGCTCGGCACGGGGAACCCCAACGCCGACCCGGAGCGCTCCGGCCCCGCCGTGGCCGTCGTGGTCGAGGACCAGGCCTACATCTTCGACGCCGGCCCGGGGGTGGTGCGCCGAGCCGCTCAGGCGGCCCGAGACCTCGACATCCCGGCTCTAGCGGCCGACCGCTTGAACCGGGTGTTCATCACCCATCTGCACAGCGATCACACGACAGGGTTGCCGGACCTCCTCCTCGGCCCCTGGGTGCTGGACCGACCGGACCCGCTCCAAGTCGTGGGCCCGCCCGGAGTCGAGTCGATGATGAACTTCATCGTGGACGCCTGGTCGGCCGACATCGACAAACGGATCTTCGGTCTCGAACCGCGCGACGCGAACAGAGACGCATACCGACCCGTCGTCCTCGAGACCGAAGGCGGTCTGGTGTACACGGACGACCATGTGGAGGTCTTCGCCATCCCGGTGATCCACGGGGATTGGGACCACTCCTTCGGGTACCGTGTGGTCACGGAGGACAGGACGATCGTGATCAGCGGCGATGCGGCCCCGAGTGAGACGTTGGTCGAGGCATGCAACGGGTGCGACGTGCTCGTGCACGAAGTCTACTCGGGCGAGCGATTCGTGACGCGCCCTTCGGTTTGGCAAGCGTATCACAGCGTCTTCCACACGTCACCCGAAGAACTCGCCGACATCGCGGCCCGCGCCGGTGCCCAGAAGCTCGTGCTGTATCACCAACTTTATTGGGGCACGGACGACGATGGCCTGCTTGCGGAGATGCGCGCGGCCGGGTGGACCGGACCCCTCGAGTCGGCGAGGGACCTCGGCGTGTACTGACGCCGCGCTAGCGACCGACGTGGGTGAAGATCAGGACGGCTCCTCCGCCCCCATCGGTCCCCCACATCGTCGTGGCCTCGAACGGATCGAGTACCGCGATGGCCTCGATCGCCTCAGGAGGAATGGAGGCCGCCATCTCGAGGGTCACGAGCGAACCGTTCAGCACCGTGATGGCACAGCGCTCGGAGTTCGCCCGGAGTCGGACACATACGAACGGCCTGGGTGATCCCACATCGTCCCCATCGATGATCGTCATCTGCGGGATCGACTGCCACTGGAGCACCTTTCCGAAGTTTCGCACGCCAAGTCGACGGGCGATCGTCTCCTCGTCGACGAAGCGCTCTCCGATCACGTCGGGATTCACACCGAAGCGCTGGACCTCCTGCTTGATCGCCTCCAACCGATCCGCCCGAACCCGAAGGCCTTCGAGTTCGATCGGGTCGAGGGGCAACTCGAACGCAGCGGAGAGGGTGTCCCCCGCCGACAACTCGACGAGCGGTGACTCCAGCCTCTGGTACCCCAGCAGGTCGACGATGACGTAGTAGTTGCCCGGAGCGGGGGCATCGACCGCATACAGGCCTGCGCCGTCCGCGGCCGAACGGGCCACGAGTTCACGCGACGCGTCGAGGAGCTGGATGTCGACGCCAGGGAGCGCTCGACCCGAGCCTTCCTCGGTCACTCGACCTCGCACGGTCTGCGCCTCGAGGCCCGCAGGAAACGCGCACACGACCACCCATCCCAAGACCCACCGCCACGTCTTCGTCACCCCTACCTCCCTGCTCTAACCAACTCCCGGCTGCATGGCCGACTCGATGGCTCGATGGACCCGAGACATCGGCGGCGCCGGCACGATCGAATCACCGTCCCGGTACATCCTGGACCGCGGAGCACCTCCCGCAGTCCGACTGGCCCACGGATGCGGACCCGGTGCCACATCCTCACCGTTCACCAAGATGGCCGGCGAGCCCAGGTTCAGCGCGTGCCCCGGACAGAGAGGGTCCTCCGTGTTCCACTCCGTCCACACGGCCGGCACGCCCGCCTCTCGACATGCGTGGGCGAGCACGTCCCTCGCCCGATCCACGTGAGGACAGCCGGGATCGTAGACCAATTCGATCTGCAACTTGAGGGACAGCCTCGAACCTCCTTCACGCCAGCCACGTCACGTCCGTGGCCTCAGCTGGGGGGGTAGCGTGCGCGTGAGCGCCTAACCAACCTACGACGGTCGACTCCCTCGCGCCCGCGTACGCCCATGCGCCCCCTTCTCAGATCGAGCATCGGCTTCGTCGTAGCGCTCGCCCTCGTCCCCTCGGGTGGAGAGGTCTCCGCCCAGACACCGGATGTAGAAGCCACCCCCGAACAGCGGTACGGTGACTGGGTGCGGCGGCTCGACTTCCGGCCGCAGGAGTACCAGTACCGCCGCAGCAACATGATGCGCCTCTTGAAGGAGAGCGGAGGCGGGGTCTTCATCGCTCCTTCGTCGGACGGCACGACGCACGGGTCCACCTTCCGGCAGCTCGAGGACTTCTGGTACTACACAGGGCTGGAGGTCCCCAATTCGATCCTCGTACTCGACGCTGAGAACGACCGATCGATCCTCTTCCTCCCGGGGTCCGACTACCGGTTCGAGAACCCCGGTCGACCGAACGACTTCCCGGGCCGGCCGCTGCTCGATGACTTCCAGCTCCGCAGCATCGCAGGGATCGAAGAGTATCGGGACGCCGTGGACTTCGATCGTTTCCTCTCCCAGCGTGTGCGCTCACGGACGCCGATCCGCGTGAACGGAGGGAGGGGGGGGGGCTCGCCGGCGTCGTCATACCGACCTTCGGAGCGCTCGACCCGATCCAGACGATGATCTTCCGGATCCGGGAGCAGCATCCCGATGCTCGACTCGTGAACGCATACGAGGAGATCGCGCGCGGGCGCATGGTGAAGAGTCGCTTCGAGGTGCAGAAGATGCAGATCGCTGCGGACGCCACCGCCCAGGGGATCCTGGCCGCCGCCGATCACGTCCGACCGGGGGTCGACGAGCGGACGTTGCAAGGCGAGTTCGAGTCCACGTGTCGGGCCCTCGGTGCTCAGGCGATGCCCTTCACGCCGATCATCAAGTCGGGGCCGAACAGTCTTTGGCCGTGGCGCGTGCTCGCCGCACACTACGATCGTCGGAATCGGCCCATGGAGTCGGACGACCTCGTCATTCTCGACGTCGGCTGCGAGATCGACGGTTACATCAGTGACGTCGGACGGACCTTTCCGGTCGACGGGACCTTCTCACCGCTCCAGCGGGAGAAGATGATGGTCAGCCTCGATGCGGCGGACGCGATCATCGCCGCGATTCGGCCCGGCGTCACCTTCCGGGAGCTCACCCAGGTCGCGTACGAGGCGATCCCCGACCACGAAGAGCAATACATGCAGACGCCCTCCTTCTTCGGGCATCACATCGGGATGAACGCGGGAGATCCCGCGCTGATCAACGAACCGCTCGAGCCCGGCATGGTCTTCACGGTCGAGCCGTGGTACTACAACCACGACCTGCAAATCGCAGTCTTCGTCGAGGACGTCGTACTCGTAACCGAGGACGGCGCCGAG
Source organism: Gemmatimonadota bacterium (assembly GCA_039030015.1). Classification (GTDB taxonomy): domain Bacteria; phylum Gemmatimonadota; class Gemmatimonadetes; order Longimicrobiales; family Gaopeijiaceae; genus UBA2589. The sequence goes on from JBCCEZ010000005.1 coordinate 27,887, forward strand.
ATCCTGACGAGGGCGTTGGCACGCACACCGGACGAGATCGAGGCGGTCATGCGATGACGGGTACTGCGGAGGATGGCGACGGGATTCTCTGCATTCGGAACCCCGAGACGCATCGCGGCTGGAACGGAATCCGCTACAAGACAGGACTCTCGGGACAGAACGTCGGGTCGACGAAGCTCTCGATGAACGTGGCGACAGTACCTCCGGGCGCCGTCGCGTTCGCGCACACTCACGTCGACTTCGAGGTGATGCTCTTCATCCTCGAAGGGCGCGTGCGCCACGAGTATGGTGAGAACCTCGAGAAGCACATGGACAACGCGGCGGGCGACTTCATCTTCATCGAACCCGGGGTACCCCACGAGGTGCTCAACCTGAGCGATACCGAGCCGGTCGTGGCCGTGGTCGCGCGGTCGGATGCCTCGGAGTGGGAGAACATCGTCGACTACCCGTCTCGGCGCCGTCCCGGCGGCTGATGGGGGAAGGAGGAGGGGCAAGCATGGCGGGACGCGTCGAAGCGCTGTGGACCAAGCGGGCACACCGACAGGTCATGGACCCGACGGAACGGGTATCGATGACCCGAGGAAAGGGCATCGAAACGGACGCGAACTACGGTCGCGCAAAGCGGCAGGTGACCGTGATCGAGAAGGAAGTCTTCGATCGCATACGGGCGGAGCTCCCGGACGTCGAGCCGTACATGAGGCGCGCCAACGTGATGGTGAGTGGCATTCGACTCGAGAACTCCAGAGATCACGTGCTGACCCTCGGAGAGGTACGGATCCGCCTGTACGGAGAGACGCGTCCGTGTGAGCGCATGGATGCGCAGGTACCCGGCCTCACGGCGGCGCTCGACCCCTCCTGGAACGGTGGCGCCTACGGAGTCGTGCTGAACGACGGGGACGTCGCCGTCGGCGACACGGCCTCCCTCACGGCTCCCGAACAGCAGGCCGCGCCGGCTGCCGACTAGAGACGAAAAAGCCGGCGGAGCCCTCTCGGAGCCCCGCCGGCGGTCACTTCGGGACCGGTCTGGACCGGCCCGGCACAGTGCCTAGCGAGCGTCCGCTTCCGGACGATCCTTCCGCACCGTCGTGCGAGCCGCTTCGTCCTCGAGCACAACCGGCGCATCAACAGCGACGTCCGACTGGATCGCGGAAAGATCCGGACCGGTGATCATGACCTCTTCTTCCGGATAGCTGTCGCCGCACGCGGCGGCAGCGGTCACGAGGACACCGAGGGCGGCGACACGAAGGAGAGAAGCGTAGCGCATGGGGGCTCCTGATCGGAGTGACAAGAAACGTCTCTGTACTTCCAACGTGCCGGTCGCGCGAAGTCCAAACAAGCAAACGCTTGTTTCCTGCGATCCGGGCGGAAGGACCCTGAGCCGTCAGTCCTCCTGCACCACCTCGGCCAGCGTTTCGATCGCCTGAGTCAGTTGTGCATCCGCCAGGTAGGGAGCCGGCCCGAAGCGGAGGACCGTAGCCCGGTAATCGGTTCGAACGCCTCGCTCCAAGAGGCCCTCGTACAACGAACCCGCATCCGGCGCATGAAGGGCCAGGAAGCCCCCGCGCTCGGACAGCGGCACATCGTGGGCCAACCGAACGACGTCGGGGTCGAGGTCGAGCGACAAGAAGGTCTCGGCCAGCAGGCCGACCTGGTGCTGGCTGACCCGGCGCAGAAGGTCGATATCGAGGGACTGAGCGTCGAAGAAGTCCATCACTGCGGCCGCTCGGTACGGTGAGGTCGGATCGTACGTGGAGCCGGCAAACCGAACCGGGCCGACACCATACGTCACCTCTCCCGGCACCCGCGTATCCGCGAGCTCCCCGAACTCGGCGAACCAGCCCGTAATCACGGGCCGCAGACTACACGCATCGGGAACCCGGAGCATGCAGTTGCCTTCCCCGAGCTGGAGGTACTTGTAGCCGCCTCCGACGACGAAGGCCGACTCGAGCCCCTTCATCGAGAAGGGGACGACGCCGAGTGAGTGGTACGCGTCGATCAGCACTTCGGCACCGACCGAGGCGCACTTCGTGGCCACAACGTCCAAGTCCGGCACGACCAGGCCCGATCCGAAGAGCACGGACGAAACGAGTGCCGCGGCCGCGCGATCATCGACCTCGGCGGCCAGACGCTCCGCGAGTGAGTCGACGGGATCCGTCGGCACCTTCACGACCTCGAGGCCTTCCTCGGCCAGACGATCCAACTGCCGGCGAATCGAGTGAAACTCACCGTCGGTCGTGACGACACGCCGTCGTTCGCGAAGCGGGAGCGCCGACAAGAAGCGGACGACGAGCGAGTGGGTGTTCGTCTCGAGCGTGATCGAGCCCTTGTCGTCCCCGAGGAGTCGAGCGTATCCCGCGGCGACCCGGTCGACCTTCTTCGACACCTCTCCCCACTTCCCATCGGCATGGGTCGCAGCGTCCACCCACGCTTGCTGCTGGCCCGCCAAGGCCGCATCCGGCCACGCCTGATGAGAATGGCCGGTGAGCAGGAGTCGATCCGACACCCGGAACGCCGTGTAGTGACGAGCCAGTGAGTTCGGCTCCGCCGCGAGGCTTTCGATCGTGTGTGACACAGGCCTCTCCGTCGTCAGAGTCTGGCCCGGATCTCCCAGAGGTCCGGAAAGAGGGGCTGATTGAGCGTCGTGCGCAGATAGGCCGAGCCCGCCGAGCCTCCCGTGCCCCGTTTCATGCCGATCGTACGCTCGACCATCTTCACGTGTCGGTAGCGCCACTCTTGGATTCCCTCGTCGAGATCGACGAGACGTTCACAGAGCTCGGCATTCCGAGCGTCCTTCCTGTAGACCTCGATCAGAACGCCTTGAACGTCGGCCGACGCCTCGATCGGAGCCGTCACATCGCGCTCCAGTTGAGACGGAGAGAGGTCGTATCCCTGCCGCGACAAGTACCCGAGGACCGCGTCCCAGAGCGTAGGAGCGGCCCAGCGGCGCTCTAGATCGGCGCGGGCGCGCGTCCCCTCGCCGAAGCGCTCCACGGCGGCTCTCGACTTCTTGCCGAGTGCGAACTCGAGGGATCGGAATTGATCACTCTGGAAGCCACTCGAGCTCTCGAGCCGCTCCCGAAAGGTGAGGAATTCCGTCGGCGTCATCGTCTCGAGGATGTCGAGCTGGGACACCATCACCTTCAAGATCGTGAGGACGCGCTTGAGCGTGTGCTGGGCCCGTGGTGTGTCCTGGTCGCCGAGCAGCTTCGAGCAGTAGTCCAGCTCGTGCAGGACCACTTTGAACCAGAGTTCGTAGACCTGGTGGATCACGATGAAGAGCATCTCGTCGTGCTCGACCTCGTCCCACGGCTGCTGGAGAGAGAGCAGCTCCTCGATCTTCAGGTACTTCCCGTATGTGACCGCTTCGGACATCGGTTCCAGGGCTCGGGTGGGTGTCACACCACGACGTAGAGTGTCACTAGATAGGCGACGTAGGCCAACACGAGGGTGATCCCGAGCCTGCGCCCGATCGGGCGGGCCCGCCACGCGAACGCGCCGAGCATCACACTCGCCGCGACCATCACCGGTACGTCGAAGAGCTGCAGGCGGGTCGAGGCTTCGATCGGCGACGGGCTGACGGTCGCACTGACGCCCATGATCGCCAGGACATTGAAGGTGTTGCTTCCGACGATCGAGCCAACGGCCACATCCCCTCGGTCTTCGAGGGCGGCCAGCACGGTCGTCACCAGCTCGGGAAGGGAGGTGCCGATCGCGAGGATCGTCAGGCCGACGACCGCTTCGGGCACGGAGAATCGATCGGCGACGACCACCGCCGAATCGACGAGCCGCTGTGCACCCAAGGGGAGCATGATGATCCCACTGATCACAAAGACGGCGATCAAACTCAGGCGGTGAGGGATGCCCAGCACCCAATCGAGCGGAGTCGTCGGATCACGATCCTCGGCGGACCGGACGGTGGACTTCGCCGTCGCGATGATCAGCCCGAAGAAGACGGCCAGGAGAAGGATGCCCGCAGGCCGCCCGAACTGGTTGAGGCTCGCGAGCAATGCGAAGAAGCCAACGGCTCCGATCATGAAGCCGACGTTCCTGCGAAGCGCGGGATCGTCGTGAACGAGCGGAGCGACCATCGCCGATACGCCGCCAACCAGGAGCACGTTGGCAATGTTGCTGCCGACGACGTTCCCGAGGATGAGGTTCGGTACGCCGATCGCCGAGGCACGCACCGACACCACCAGTTCGGGCAAAGACGTCCCGAAGCCCACGACGGTAGCCGCCACGACCACCGGAGACACGCGGAAGCGTCGAGCCAGCGCCACCGAGCCTCGGACCAGGAGATCTCCACCCATCAAGAGATAGATGAAGCCCGACACGAGCTCGACGTAGATCAGGAGTCGGACTCCGCGGCAACCCGTGCGATTGCATAGAGGCGGTCCGATTCCGCCTCGGGGTACGCGTTCCAGCGGAGAAGCTTGTACGACCCGTCTCGGCACTCGTACCGGTTCGTGAAGCGGATCGTCGGGGTGCCCGAGGCGAGCGTATCGAGCTCTGCCTCGGTCGCACCGCGATCGTCGGGATGAACCCGTTCGATGAAGGGGACGGAGAGCAGCTCCTCCTCCGTCCACCCCAGCTCCCGAATGAACGCCGCGTTTACCCGCTTGAAGTAGCCGTCGGTCGAGGCGATGCAGAGGAGGTCGATCGACTCGTCGAAGAAGCGACGGTACTCGGACAGGAGCGAGACCTGACCCTCGAGTGCCTCCGCCATGTCGTCGAGCGTCTTCGCCAGCACACCCACCTCGTCCCGCCGGTCGATACCCGTCCGGGTGTCGAGCTTCCCTTGCCCGATCTCGGTCGCGGCCTCGGCCAGGCGCGTGATCGGCATGGCGAACCGAATCCCGACGAGCGTCCCGAGCGCGATCGCGAACGCCGCCAAGGTGATCGCCAGCTGGATCATGTTGTCCCGAACCGCCTCGATCGGCTCGACATGTTCCGACTCGTCGATCTTCACCACGACGCCCCAGCCGGTTTCGTCGACCCTCCGGGTCGCCGCCCACACCAGCTCGCCGCGGTAGTCGGTGACCTGACCGGACGTACGGACCTCGTCTCCTCCGAGCGCCCGGAGCGCGCCGACGTCCTCGTCGATGGACCACCCAGACGCGGCGGTGCCGGGCGGCGGGAAGCGCACCGGGTGAAGGACACGCACGTCCCCATCCACCTCCGAGACGACCAGCGTCTCACCCGTCGTCCCCAGACCCGAGTAGTTCGTGGAGAGGTCTTCGATCTCGCTCGCGATCAACTCCGCCCGCAATGCCCCGAGTGGCTCACCCCCCACGACGATCGGGGCCCACCACACCACACGTGTACGATCGTCCTCGCCGAAGACGACGCCTTCGAAGGCGATGTGGTCGGGGAGTGGGGCACTCCGATCGGGGGTACGGCCTCCGGAGCCGACGACGAAACGCCCCGCCGCGTCGAAGACCGAAAGGGCTTCGAATAGATCCGATACGGCGACGGCATCGCGCAGAATCCGGTCGATCCGAGCTACCGGTGCAGCCCCGCCTGTCCGCTCGTACTCGGACAGGCTGACCCTCAGCTCGGAGCCGTCCGCGACGAGCGCCATCCGGTCTTCCCATCCCGCCACGACCGTGCGCACCGCCGCTGCCTTGAGATCCGCGACTCCTTCGAGCTGCTGCAACCGTCGATCTCGAAGCTCGGACTCCGCCGACCCGTAGGCGACGACCCCGAGAGCGAGCATGCTCGCCAAGGCCACCGACACGAGCGCGAAGACGAGCTTCGTCCGTATGTCCACGACCGCCCTCCTCTCCTACTCCCCGCCGAAGTGGAATTCGAAGCGCGGTGTGTAGCGCTCCACCGACCGATACGGGTCGGGCCACGGGAGTGCATACCCCAGCATATGCGCCGCGTGTCGTGTCCAGTACGGATCGAAAAGGTGTGCACGCGCGATGAGGCAGAGGTCGGCTCGGCCCGCCGCGATGATCGTGTTCACATCCATCCACGACGAGATGTTGCCGACGGCCATCGTTGCGATGCCGACCTCGTGTCGGACCCGATCCGCGAAGGGCGTCTGCCAGAGGCGACCGTAGACGGGCCGCTGGTGCGGCACCGTCTGCCCGGACGAGACGTCGATCACGTCACACTCGTGCTCCTTGAGCATCCGGGCGATTTCGACCGTATCCTCGGGCTCCACTCCGCCGGGCGCCCAGTCGACTGCGCTCACCCGCACGCTCATCGGACGCTCGTCCGGCCAGACCGTCCGACAGGCGTCGAAGACCTCGAGGGGGAACCTCATGCGGTTCGCGAGCGAACCACCGTACTCGTCCGTCCGTTCGTTCGTCAGCGGGGAGAGGAAGGACGCCAGGAGGTATCCGTGGGCCATGTGGATCTCTAGGAGATCGAAACCCGCCTCGTGCGCGTGCTCCGTTGCGCGCACGTACTCGGAGAGCGCCTCGTCCATGTCCGCGCGAGTCATCTCCCGGGGCGTCTGTGAACGACCCGGGTAGTACGGGATGGGGGACGCCGAGACGATGTCCCAATTCCCTTCGTCGAGGGGCTCGCTGTCTCCCTCCCATAGACGCTTGGTCGACCCCTTCCGGCCTGCGTGGCCCAGCTGCACCGCGATCTTGGCCGGTGAGTGCTGGTGCACGAAGTCGACGATGCGCTTCCACGCGACCACGTGCTCCGGCGCGTAGAGGCCCGCGCAGCCGGGAGAGATACGCGCGGCTTCGGAGACGTCGGTCATCTCCGCGTAGACCATGCCGGCGCCGCCGACGGCGCGACTCCCGAGGTGTTGGAGATGCCAATCTCCGACGACCCCGTCCTCCGCGACGTACTGACACATCGGGGAGACGACGACCCGGTTCGGGACGACGACCTCACGGAGCCTGAACGGCGTGAACATCGGCGGCGGAGGTGGCCGCCGCTCGACCGTGACACCGCTCTGCCTCTCGGACGCCTCCGCGGTCCATCCGTCGACCTTCGCCAAGAAGTCCGGATCTCGGATTCGGAGATCTTCGTGCGTGATCCGAAGACTGCGCGTGAGGAGCGTGAAGGAGAACTGGATCGGATCGAGGGCCATGTACCGCTCGGTGTCCTCGAACCACTCGAGGCTCGCCTGAGCCGCACGCTGCAGGGACTCGACGGCCGGACGCCGTTCTCGTTCGTACGACTCCAGCGCGTCGCGGACCGTCTCGTGTTCGAGGAGGGCGCGGCGCAGCTCGATGGCATCGAGCATTCCCAGCCGAGTGCCGGAGCCGACGGAGAAGTGCGCCGTGTGGGCCGCGTCACCGATCAAGACGACGTTGTCCGTGGACCACGAGCGACAGCGGACCGTCGGGAAGCTGCGCCACACACTCCGGTTCACGATCAAATCGTGACCATCGAGTTCCTCGGCGAACAGATCGGCGCAGTACGCGGCGGCCCCCTCCTCGTCGAAGGGATCGAGCCCCGCCGCTTGAAACGTCTCCTCCGTGCACTCGACGATGAACGTCGACCGACCCGGCTCGTACTGGTACGCGTGCACGCGCCAGAGTCCGTGGTCGTTCTCCCGGAAGTAGAAGGTGAACGCAGGGAACGGCTTCGTCGTCCCGAGCCAGACGAACCGATTCGGCCGTTCGTCGAGTGTCGGCTCGAGGGCGTCCGACAGCGACGTCCTCAGACCCGAGTTCACGCCATCCGCACCCACCACGAGGTCGTACTCGGCGAATGGCTCGTCCTTCGACCCATCGAAGTCGGTCTCGAAGTGAAGATCTACGCCGAGGGCCGCAGCCTGCTCCTGGAGCACGGTCAACAGCGTCTGGCGGCTCATGCCACTGAAGCCATGCCCGGTCGACGTGACGGTCGTGCCGCCATAGTGCACGTCGATGTCGTCCCATCGGACGAAGTGGTCGGTCACGGCCCGGTACGTGTCTGCGTCGGCGTCCTCGACTTCCACGATCGTTGCGTCCGAGAACACCACCCCGAAGCCGAAGGTGTCGTCGGCTCGGTTCCTCTCGAGCAGAGTGATCTCCGACTCGGGCAACGCACGCTTCATGAGGATGGAGAAGTAGAGGCCCGCAGGACCGCCCCCGACGACGAGGATCTTCATTCGGTCTCCAACGCCTTCTTGGCCGCCGCGACCATCTGGCCGGCCACGATCAGGTGCTGAATCTCGGTCGTGCCTTCGTAGATCCGTAGGGAACGAATCGAGCGGTAGAGATGGTCGACGGGGTGATCGGCCATGACGCCTCGTCCGCCCAAGATCTGGACGGCCTCGTCGATGATTCGCTGCGCCGCCTCGGTCGCGAACGCCTTGGCCATCGCCGCCTCGATCGTGATCCGATCGGCTCCGCCGTCCTTCTCGTATCCGGCCCGGTAGACGAGCAAGCGCGCCGCGGCGAGCTCGATCGCCATCCGACCGAATTTGTCCTGGATGATCTGGAAGTCGGCAATCGGCTGTCCGAACTGGTCCCGTCGAACGGCATGGGCCAGTGCCTCGCGGATGGCCCGCTGAGCCATACCGCACGCTGCCGCACCGACCGTCGGGCGAAGTTGGTCCAAGGTCGCCATCCCGATCATGAAGCCGCGCCCTTCGTCGCCGATTCGAGCGGTGACCGGGACCCGGCATGACTCGAGCCGAATCTCACCGAGTGGGTGGGGCGCGCTCATGACCTGGGCCCCGGCGAAGCGCAGTCCCGGGTTGTCCGCGGGAACGAGGAAGGCCGTGATCCCACGACTTCCGGCGTCGGGGTCGGTCGATGCGAAGACGACGTAGAAGTCGGCGATCCCCGCGTTACTGATGAACCACTTGTGCCCATCGAGCACGTACTCGTCGCCCTCGCGCCGGGCACGGGCGCGCATCGAGGCGACGTCGGAGCCTGCTTCGGGCTCGGTGATGGCGAACGCGCCCATCGCTTCACCCGCCAACGCGGGATCCGCCCACATCGCACGCTGTTCGTCCGAGCCCGCGATCAGCAGAGGCGTGATGCCGAGCCCTTGAAGCGCGAAGACGGCATCGGCTAGGGGCGACTCCTCGGCGATGATCTCCCGAGCGACGCAGCAACCGCGAAGATCTCGCTCGCCGATCGGAACGAACGCTCCTGCGCGCCCCATATCGGCGAGGAGTTCACGGGCCTGGACACGAGCCGCCGCGTCGTCGTGCGAAGGCGAGTACGAGGCCAGTGTCTCGGCGGCGAACGCAGACAGGCGCGCCGACAACGCGCGATGGTCCTCGGTGAGAAAGGCACGTACGACGTGGGTGTCGTGCATCGACGCCTCTAGAGGAAGTTGGGGTCGCGCTTCTCGACGAATGCGTCGTACGACTCCCGAAAGTCGGGATGGAGCATGAGTGCCGCTTGGATCTGAGCCTCGGCCTCGAGTGCCCCTGCCAAGTCCATGCTCGCTTCGCGGTTCAGAGAGTCCTTCGTGATCTCGAGAGCGAAAGACGGCCCCTTGGCGAGCTTGGCGGCGAGCGTCTGGGCTTCCTCGAGTGCGGCGCCCTCGGGGACGACCCGATTGTAGAGCCCGATGCGGTGCGCTTCCTCCGCACTGATGAAGTCCCCCGTCATCAGGAGCTCGCTCGCCTTCGCGAGGCCGACGATGCGCGGGAGCATCCACGCCGCGCCCATGTCGGCTCCGGACAGTCCGACCCGCGTGAAGAGGTACGCGATCTTCGCGGTTTCCGACCCGACCCGCATGTCGCACGCGGTGGCGATCACCGCTCCGGCTCCAGCTACGGTGCCGTTGAGTGCGCCGATGACCGGTTTGCGACACCGACGAATCGCCAGGATCAGGTCGCACGTCATCCGCGTGAACTCGAGAAGCCCTCGCATGTCGCGCTCGAAGAGGCGCCCGATGATGTCCTCGACATCTCCGCCGGTGCAGAAGCCCCGTCCCGTGCCCGTCAGGATCACGACGCGGACGTCGTCCTGGTCGTGCAACGCGTAGAAGGCTCGGCGAAGCTCGTCGTACACCTCGAAGGTCAGCGCATTCAGGCGTTCCGGACGATCGAGGGTGAGCGTGGCCGTTCGCGTCTCGGCGTCGACCTCGTAGCGAAAAGAGTTGGGCTCGAACACGTGTCAGTCGTCGTTGGGTTGGATCACGGCCGTCGTCTCGATCTCGACCAGCCCCCTGGGGTCCACGAGACGGGACACCTCCATGAGCGCCATCGCCGGATAGTGCCGTCCCATGTGATTCCGCCAGATCTGGCCGATCGCTTTGCGAGCGGCACGGTACGCATCGAGGTCGGTGACGTAGACCGTCATCCGGCCGATCGACTCGGCGGCACCGCCGGCCTGACGTACGACGAGCATCGTCTTTTCGAGCGCCAGATCGAACTGCTCGACGAAGTCATCCGTCGTGACCACGCCATCCGAGTTGGCCGCGTCCTGACCCGCCACAAAGAGGACACGCCCCCCCGCCGCCGCGAGCATGCCATTGGTCCATCCCTTCGGTGGGCCGAGCTCGTCCGGGTTCACCGCGTCGAAGCTCACGGCGTCTCCGAACCGTCGAGTACGACCAGCTCGCCGCTGCGACTCCCCGCGTCCTCATACGACAGCTCCACGATCTGGTCCGCGACCTCGTGGGCTCGGATGAGTCGCGGTTGGCCCGCCTGCTCCAACAGGGCCCGGAGCGCGTCCTGCCACGACGTCCCGGTGTGGTGCATGATCCGCGAAATGGTCTCGTCTGTGAGGGGGGTATCGACGTATCCCGGGCACACGGCGTTCACCGTGATCCCCGTCCCCTTCGCTTCGACCGCGAGCGCTTTCGTGAATCCGACCACGGCGTGCTTGGCCGCCGTGTACGCCGTGATGTACTTGTCGCCCTCCAAGCCGGCTATCGAGGCGATGTTCACGATCCGACCCCAACGGCGTTCGGCCATCTGTGTGTACACGGCCTGCGTGCAGAGAAAGGTCCCGGTCGCGTTCACATCCATGATGTGTTGCCACTCAGCGACGGTCACCTTCGACAGTGGGTTCGACGTCGCGGTACCGGCGTTGTTCACCAGGATGTCGATCCGGCCCATCGCTTCCGAGGCGGACAGCGCCAGGTCGCGAACCTGTCGAGGGTCGGTGATGTCGCATCGGAAGGCGAAGGCCTCGTGCCCGTTCTTCCGCATTTCCGAAGCGATCTCCACGACCTGCCCTTCATTGCGCGCCGCCAGCGAGACTTTGGCTCCGGCCGCCGCGAGCGCCATCCCCGCCGCCGCGCCGATCCCTCGGCCGCCCCCGGTTACGAGCGCGTTGTATCCCGACAGGTCACTCATCACCACCCTCCATCACAGCGTCGGCCAACAAACGTCCCAAGGTGTCGATCGTCGCACGTCCCTCTTCGGCCGTGGCCTCGGCAGGCCATCCGAAGTAGGCCAGCGGGCCGCCCGCTTGCTCGAACGTCGTGTGCCCGTCGCGAATCGCCGTCGACAGACTGGAAGGATTCGGCTCGAGGGTGTCGGCGACGTCCGCTCGATAGAGCTCCGGAGCCGCAGCGCGGACGATGCTGCCCTCGAATCTTCCCGCGTGACACGCTCCCGTTTGGAACTCCTCGGTCAGCTGCGCCGCGACCGCGCGGCGGGTCAGGTCGAGAAGGACGATCCTACCGCCGCTGGGCGCGCGCTCCGCGGCGTCGTACAGGCTGCGGAGGTGGCCAGGGTCGAGGTGCGCGTTGGCGATGGCCAGGGTCGAGATCTCCTGTTCCTCGAGCGAAGAAGCGATCTGCACGATGAGGTCGCTCACCGTGTTCGGATCGACACTCACGGTACCCGGGAAGTTACCGGCGAAGCCCGCCGCGGTGTACCACAGCGGCGGAAGCACGAACGCACGACGCCCCCGTTCTTCCAGGGATTCGGCACACGCCTTCGCCATCGCTTCGGCGATGATCACATCGGTCGACAGGGGGAGGTGCGGGCCATGCGCCTCGACGGCACCGACCGGGAGGACGGCGACGGCCCGCTCGGACCGCGCGTCACGAACCTCTTCCCACGTCATCTCGGCGAACGGCTGCTGGGACATGGTGCGGGGGGATCAGGTGAGGCCGGCCAGATTGACCTCCATTCTAGCGCTCACGTATCGTCACGCCATGACCCAGACCGGCCGGACACCGTGAACATTTACGACTACTTCCTCGGCGATCGAATCACGGAGGGACGAGGCGATCGAACCGCCCTCCTGAGCGATGCAGGCGCAACGTCCTACGACGACGTCCACGCCGGCGCCGGCCGAGTCGCGTCGCTCTTGGCGGACCTCGGCGTATCGCCCGGCGACCGTGTGCTCATCGCACTACCGGACGGGGTCGACTACGTCACGACTCTGTTCGGCGTGCTCCGTCGCGGAGCCGTGGTCGTCATGGTGAACCCGCATCTCTCGCCCGATCAGGTCACGTACTTCATCGACTATACGACGCCGTCCGTCCTGATCACCAACATGGACGGTCACGCGTCGTGCGCTGCCGCGATGGAACGGGCCGATCACCCTTCGCAGCTACTCCTGTTGGACGATCCCGAGATCCGGAGCCGCCTCGATGCGGCCCCGGCCGACTCGGAAGTGTATCCGACCTCTCCCGACGCTCCCGCGGTCTTCCTCTTCTCGGGAGGCACGACCGGACATCCGAAGGCCGTAGTCCAGACGCACCGATCGTTCGCCAACACGACCAAGCTGTACGGTCAGGACGTCCTCGCGCTCACGGAGGACGACGTGACGCTGTCGGTCCCGAAGCTCTTCTTCGGGTACGCCACCGGCACGAACCTCTTCTTCCCCTTCTCCGTGGGGGCGACCTCGGCGCTCTTCTCCGAGCGCTGCACCGCCGATGAGCTGTTCCGTCGCATCGAACAGTGGCGCCCGACCGTCCTGGTGAACGTGCCCACGATGGTGAACAACCTCCTGGCCGACGAAAGCGCGGGGGGGCGCGATGTGAGTTCGCTGCGGCTGGCCACGTCGGCAGGAGAGGCTCTTCCGGAAGAGCTCCACCGCCGTTGGGATGAACGCTTCGGTGTGCCTCTGCTGGACGGGCTCGGCACCGCCGAGATGTGGCACATCTTCATAAGCAATCGACCGGACGACGTGCGCCCGGGGACGCTGGGGCGCGTGGTCGACGGCTTCGAGGTGTTGGCGTGTGACGACGAGGGGAACGAGGTGGCCACCGGAGAAGTCGGCGTGATGAGGGTCCGCGGCGACTCCCTCGCGCTCGGGTACTGGCAAGACGAGGAGAAGAGCCAATCGGCCTTCCGGGACGGTTGGTACGTCTCGAGCGACATGATCAGCATCGACGACGCGGGGTACGTCACCTACGGCGGCCGTGCGGACGACATGCTCAAAGTCAGCGGCAAGTGGCTGTCTCCGAAGGAGCTGGAGAACTGCCTGCTCGAGCACGACGCGGTGCGCGAAGCCGCCGTGGTCGGTGTGCGCACGACGGACGGCCTCGTGAAGCCGAGTGCGTTCGTGGTCCTCCGCGACCGGGACGCCGCGAGCGACGCCCTCGCCGCGGAGCTCCAGAGCTGGGCCAAGGAGCGCCTCGAGCCATACAAGTACCCGCGGTCGGTCACCTTCCTGCTCGGCCTGCCTCGCACCCACCTCGGGAAGGTCGACCGAGGACGCCTCGGGCGGTCCGGGTCGACGGCGGAGTGACTCGGTGCCTCCCGCACTGACCTTCCTCGTCAGCCTGCCGCTCCTCGCGGGGTGGGCGCCATGGGGAGGGGACGGCCACGAGATGGCCGCCCGCGCCGCGGTCGACGTCCTCCCCACCGAGATGCCGGCGTTCTTTCTCGAGGCTGGGGACCAGCTTGTGTGGCTCGACCCCGAGCCGGACCGCTGGAGAGACCGGGACCGCCGGGAGATGGACGCCGCGGGCTCGTTCGACCACTACATCGACTTCGAGAATCTCCCGGCCGGCGCCCTCGACGCTCCCGACCGCTTCTCGTATCTGGCCGAGCTGTTCGCCGCCGGACTCTCCGAGCCGGCCCGTGACGGGGGCTTCCTTCCGTACCGGATCGTCGAGCTGTACCAGCGTCTGGCGAGCCTATGGGAGCGTTGGCAGCGGACCGAACCGGGCTCCGATGAGCGAGGGTGGATCGAGCAACGGATCCTCAACGACGCAGGAATTCTGGGGCACTACGTCACCGACGGCTCACAGCCCCACCACACCACGATCCACTTCAACGGTTGGGCGTCGGGGGCACCGAATCCCGAGGGCTACACCGAAGATCGGGGGTTCCACGCCCGCTTCGAGACCGCCTTCGTTTCGTCCCATCTCGAATACCTCGACGTGCGAGGCGAAACCGCCGCGCCGTCCGCGCGACCCGCCGACGTGCGCTACGCCGTTCTCGACTACCTGTGGACGACGCACGAGCATGTGGACCGACTCTACGCCCTCGACCGCGATGTCGGATTCGACCCCTTCGCTCCGGCGGCCCCGGATGCCGAAGCATTTGCAGCGGAGCGACTTGGGGCAGGCGCGTCGATGCTGGCGAAGCTGTGGTGGTGGGCCTGGCTCGAAAGCGAAATGTGACCTGGCGAGTCCCATCTCGTACATTCCCCGCCCATGTGGAAACCCGATGCTCGAGGACTTCGTCGGGTCAGTTCACGACCGCACTACGCGCGGTGACTTGGGTAGGGAGGGGCCGATGAGTGACGTGAGTAGCACGCCGCACACCGGGGACGCGTTCGAGACGCTCGATCCGCGGCTGACGGTATTTGCATTGGCGAACGGAATGGACCTCGCAAAGGATGCGACGTCCCGCCGACTCGAATGGTTCGCCGAAGGCTTGGAGCGCGGGATCCTGATCGAGCACGGGGCGGACTCGTTTTCGGTCTCCGTCGTGACGTGGAAGACGGGCAACGCCGACACCCTCGTTCGAGACGCCGTCGGCGACGGACTCTCGGCGGAGGAGGTCGGCTCGATGCTCGGCGACTCGATCGAACGGGCGAACGGCCTCTCGTTGTAGGGACTCCGTCCCGCAGGGCCGTTGCGTGCCACGCCACACGCCGCGGCATACGTTGCGGCATGACACTACATAGCCGCGTTCGACTCGCCGCCCTCGCTCTGGCGGGGCTCCTCAGCATTCCATCGACGTCCCACGCTCAGCAGGTCGGAAGCGTAGAGCTGATGGAGCTCACGATCGCTCGAGCACATGAAGCGATGCTCGCCGGTACCCTCACGGCCCGCCAACTCGTCGAAGCCTACCTCGATCGCATCGATGCGTACGATCGGAACGGGCCCACGATCAACGCGATCATCCTCGAGAACCCCAGAGCGCTGGAGCGGGCGGACTCACTCGATCTCGAGCTCCGGCGGACCGGAACGCTGACGGGGCCGCTGCACGGCATCCCGTTCATCGTGAAGGACAACTACGACACCCACGACATGCCGACGACCGGGGGCTCGGCGTCGATGGCCGGGTCGATGGCGGCCGACGACGCCTACCAGGTCCGGAAGATCCGCGAGGCCGGCGCGATCGTCCTCGCCAAGTCGAACTTGGCCGAGTTCGCATTCACAGCACTAGAGACGGTCGGGTCGATGCTCCCCGGATGGACGTTCAACCCGTACGCCCTCAACCGGGTGACCGCGGGATCGAGCGGTGGCACCGCCGCGGCCGTTACGGCCAACATGGGACTCGTCGGACTCGGCACAGATACCGGCAATTCGATCCGAGGCCCCTCGAGTCACAACGGGTTGGTCGGCATCCGTTCGACCCAGGGCCTGACGAGCCGGGACGGGATCATGCCGCTGTACGCCCACCGAGACATCGGGGGACCGATGGCTCGCACCGTCGAAGATGCGGTCCGCGTCTTCGACGTCATCGCAGGATCGGACGTGGCCGACCCGGTAACCGTCGACGCCGATGCGCGACGCGCCGGATCGTACCTCGACTATCTCACCACGGAACTGAGCGGACTTCGCATCGGGGTGGTGGGCCAGATCGCGTACACGCGGACGGCCGACCCCGAGATTTTGATGCGCTTCGGAGAAGCGCTGGGCGACCTCGAGCGGCTGGGGGCGACCGTCGTGCGCGACTTTCACATCGCGGACCTCGACGAGCTTCGTCGGGGGACGGGCTGCCCGCGCTTCCGATACGACCTGGAACAGTACCTCGCGGCGATCCCCGACCCACCCTACCGGACGCTCGCCGAGATCGCCGAGAGCGGGCGTGTGTATCGGACGGTGATGCCGACCGTGGAGCGATTCCTCTCGTTCGAAGGCGACCCGGCAACCGATGAACAGTGCATCCGCGGAGTCGAGCGTGAGGCGGCGTTCCGAGCGGGCCTGCGGGCGGCGATGGAGGCGTACGACGTCCAAGCACTGATCTACCCGAGCTGGAGCAATCCTCCACGATTGGTTGGCGACATGACGACGCCGCACGGGGACAACAGTCAGTATCCGGCCCCGCCGACGGGCTTCCCCGCCCTCACCGTTCCGATGGGCTTCGTCCGAGACGCCACCCTCCCGGCCGGCCTGCAGGTGCTGGGTGATGCCTGGGCCGAACCCATCCTGATCCGGATCGCGTACGCCTATGAACAGGCGACCCGCCACCGCGTGCCGCCTCCGACCACCCCCCCGATGACTCGATAGCCGGAGGTCCGGTGTCCGCTGAACCGACCCTTCGCACCAGTGCGGCCACCGCAGACCCGAGCGCCGCACCGGTCCGCGAATCGCAGCGCATCGACGCGCTCGACGTTCTCCGCGGCTTTGCCGTACTGGGCATCCTGACGATGAACATCGGGGGCTTCTCGATGCCCGAGGCCACCTACTTCGACCCAACGGCGTGGGGTTCACTCACCGGGGCGAACGGCTGGGTGTGGCGGATCACACACCTCCTCGCCGACCTGAAGTTCATGGCGATCTTCTCCATGCTGTTCGGAGCCGGGATCGTCCTGATGTCGGATCGTCAGAAGGCGAAAGGGCGAAGCGCGACCGGGCTGCACTACAAACGCATGTTCTGGCTGCTGCTCTTCGGTCTCGCACACGCGCACCTCATCTGGTACGGCGACGTGCTCGTGTGGTACGCCGTCGTCGGATCGATCGTCTTCTTCATGCGAAACCGCCGTCCGCGGACTCTCCTCCTAGCCGGCGCCACGATGCTCCTGCTCGGGTGGGGAATCATGGGCAGCGTGTCTCTCTCGTGGTCTTCGTGGCCGGAGGCAGACCAGACGGAGCTCATCGCGGAGTTGAAGCCCCCGATGGAGGTGAAAGAGGCCCAGGTCGAGACGTACCGATCCGGGTGGCTCGCGCAGCTCCCCTCCCGTTCAGCCTCGGCGACCAGCATGGAGACCGAGACGCTCGCCCTCTGGGCATTCTGGCGGGTGAGCGGCCTGATGATGCTCGGCATGGGTCTCTTTAAGCTCGGGGTCTTCTCGGCCACCGCGTCGCGTCGTACGTACCTGACGCTGCTCGGTCTCGCGGCCGTCGTCGGCCTCCCGCTCGTGGCGTACGGGATCCGCTGGCAGTTCGCGAACGAGTGGGTCGCTCCCGGCTTCTTCTTCACGGGAGGACTCTTCAACTACGCGGGCAGCCCCTTCGTCGCGCTCGGGTGGGTGAGCGTGGTCATGCTGATCATCCAGAGCGGCGCCGTGCGGTGGCTGACCGATCGTCTCGCCGCTACGGGACGCATGGCGTTCACGAACTACATCGCTCAAAGCGTGATCTGCACCTTCATCTTCTACGGGCACGGGCTCGGACTCTTCGGCTCCGTCGACCGCGTGGGCCAGGCTGCGATCGTCCTCGCGGTCTGGGCGGTGCAGCTCGCGTGGTCTCCCTGGTGGCTCAACCGGTTCCACTACGGCCCGCTCGAGTGGATGTGGCGCTCGTTGGTGTACGGAAAAGCTCAGCGCTTCCAACGCGGGATCGCGTAGGAGCACACAGGCCGACCTCGCGCGCAACGCATCCACGGGTGCTATCGTGAGTTCGTCGATACAACCGACCGCACCACCCCACCCCATGACCAAACGCACCCGCCTGGACCGCCGAGACTTCGTCCGTACGACCGCAGCCGGCGTAGCCGCAGCGATGACGCCCACCGGATTGAGCGCGGCCGCGCCCTCGACCGGATCCGCAGAGGCTCCCGCCGTCCACCTCCGCCGAGCCCGCCCCCTGTGCGTGGCCGACGTGAGCAGTATCCGGTATCGAAATGGTGGGACCGAGAGTGCGATCGAGCGGGCGTTCCGGGGGATCACGGAAGGTGAGGATGTCCTCGATGCGATCGTGGCCGGGGTGAACATCCCCGAGCTCGACCCGAACGAACGCGGGATCGGGTTCGGCGGCCTCCCGAATGCCGACGGCGTGGTGCAGCTGGACTCGTGTCTGATGCACGGCCCGAACCGATGGGCGGGAGGCGTCGCCGGCATCGAGGGCGTGCGGACGCCGTCCCTCGTGGCGAAGGCGGTGGCCGAGCTCACCGACCACCACCTCATCGTCGGACAAGGTGCCCGGGAGTTCGCACGATCCCTCGGCTTCGAGATCGAGGACGATCTGAACACCCCGGCGTCACGCGAGCTCTGGCTCGAATGGAAGCGCAGGATCGACCCAGGTCATTGGCTCGACCCCGAGGAGCGGATCAATGGGATGAGCCGCACCGGAGAGGATACAGACCCGGACGTGATCGGCCGCCGACGCGGCCCCGGCTTCCGGCGAGACCTCGAGCACGAGGCGCGCCTCCAGCGATTCCAGGACGCCGCGCTCGACGCGGGCCTGTCGATGGTCGACGACGGCCTCATCGACCCGGACTCCTTCTGGGGTACGACCAGCCTCGAAGGCCTCTCTGCCGATGGCGACATCTGTGGTGTCACGACGACGAGCGGCCTCTCGTGGAAGATCCCCGGACGCGCGGGGGACTCCCCGATCCTCGGAGCGGGTCAGTACGTCGACAACGATGTCGGCGCCGCGGGTTCGACCGGCCGGGGCGAGGCGAACCTCTACAACTGCGCCTCCTTCCTGATCGTCGAGTTCATGCGCCAGGGCATGTCGCCGAAGGATGCTGGCATGGCCGCCCTCGAGCGGATCCGTCAGAACACGGTGGAATCGAGACTCCAGAACAGCCGGGGCCTCCCGAACTTCGACGTCCGGTTCTTCATCCTGAACAAGCAGGGTGACTACGCCGGAGTCGCGATGTATGGGGCGTCCGAGTCGATGTTCGCCGTGTGCGACGAAAACGGAGCGCGTGAGGAGCCGCTCGAAGGACTGCTGGAGGGTCCAGCGCGCGGATAGACGCGTCTAGGTGGCTCGGTCGAGGCTCTCGAGGAGTCGCTGACTGACGTCCGATTCGTAGTCGGGACACCAGTAGTCGACCTGGTGCCCGACCTTCATGGCGCGCACGGGTTGGGGAATCGACCAGGCCGCACCGAGCACTCCGAGGACGCCGACCATCAACGCCACGACGTAGCTCCGTCGCTGGCGTCGCGTGGGGAGCGTCATCCGATCGATCCGCTGTTCCAGGAAGGGCTTTCCGACGGAGAAGCCCATCCCCATGGCGGGTACGCGCCGAGCGCCGACGGCCAGAAGGAGTTCGGCGTAACGACGTAGATCGTGAGCGCCGTCATCGACAACGCGCCGATCGCAGTCGACCTCGACCGCGAGCTGCAGTCGCCGAGCCATCACCCAGACCGGGGCGTTCCACGGCATCGCCACGACGAAGAGAATGGCCGTCGCCACGAGCATCGGGTCCCGAGCGTCCCGATGTTCGCACTCGTGTCGAAGCATCATCGCACGCTCCGCCGCGGGCAGCGTCAGCGTCCAACGGGGGAGCACGACGCGCGGGCTCCGAAAGCCGATGACGGCGGGACCGACGTCCTCCGTCAGCAGCACCTCGACGCCGTCGATCTCGGTCGGGGTCCAGGCGCGCGATCGCCACGCAGAGATCGCGAACCCACCGGCGAAGTACAAAAGCAAAGCGATCGAAGCGACGACCCATCCGGTCAGGAGGAGAGCATCGAGAGACGCGAGCGTCGCGACCCCGTCCATCATGACGCCCGCGGCTTGGGACGTGGGCACGATCTCACCATCGAGTTCGAACGCAGGAGGTGCGTCTTTCCATACCATCGCCGTGCCGGGGATCAGCACGGTTCCGGCGAGAGCCGCGAGCCACACGCGACGCGTCTGGACGCCCTGGACCTGAAGGAAGCGCTCGATCACCCACGCGGTCATCAGAATCAGTGCGCTGATGACCCACCCGTACAGCATCGCTGCCCCGATCATTCCTCGTCCCCTCCCAGCCTCACGTTCAACAGAGCCCGAATGCGCTCGAGCTGCTCGTCGGTCAACGCCTGGTCCGACACCAGGTGAGTCAACAGAGATTCCGTCGAGCCGGCGAAGAGCTTCTTGGTCATGTGCTCCACAGCGCTCATGCGCGCCTCGCCGCGCTCCACCCGCGCGTGATAGCGATACGCGCGACCCTCCGCTTCGTGACCGACGTACCCCTTCTCCTCCAACGTGCGGAGAATCGTGAGGACGGTCGTGTAGGCCAGCTCGTCGGTGAGCTGGTCACGAACGTCTGCCACCGTCGAGGGGCCGTGCTCCCACAACACGGCCATGATGTCGAGCTCTCGATCGGTGAAGGCCACCTCGCCCATTCTGCCCCTCCGGCTGACGCCAACAGCTACGACTCTTCTAGTAGACGAAGCTGACACGCCAGAGTCGCCACGTCAACGAGAGTTATAGTAGTCGTTGACCTCCATCTACTATGCATCTAGTATTACTGCCATAGTAGATCTCGGCATGGGCCGCGGATCGACCCAGGACGGGGCTCCGAAAGGGAGTGGGGGGGACGATGGGACGGGAACGGCTGCTGCGGTGCTCTATACTTCTCTTGGTCGGACTCGTCGGTACGGGCGCTCTCGGCCGGCTCGACGCGCAGGTCGGGAACGGCGGTGTCGTCGGATCCGAACAGGCAGCCCTGGTCGCGGCCGCGGACGGTGGCCGTATCGAATTCGCCGCGAGTCGAACCTCCGACCCGATCGTCATCGACGGCCGACTCGACGATGCGGGCTGGGCGAACGCCGTCGAGATCCCTCTCCCTTGGGAGGTGAACCCAGCGGAGAACGAGCGCGCGCGTGTGCACACGACGTGCATGCTCACGCACGACGCGGATCGGCTGTACCTCGGCTGTGTGGCCGAGGACCCTGACCCGTCGAGTATCCGAGCGTACGTGGTCGACCGAGACGGAATCGACGGCCACGATCGCGTCGTCCTGACGTTGGACCCGTTCAACGATCAGCGTCGCGCGTTCCAGTTCGGGATCTCGGCGCTCGGCGTCCAGTACGACGCCGTGATGGCCCAACAGGGTGCGGGGAACCCGAATGAAGGGCCGGACGCACAACCCGTCGATCCGTCATGGGATGCGATCTGGTCGTCGGCCGGCCAGATCACGGACGACGGGTATGTCGTCGAGGCATCGATCCCCTTCCGCTCTCTCCGCTTTCCGGAGCAGAGCGTCGACGGCTGGGGTGCGTTCGTCACTCGATGGTGGCCCCGTAGAGCGAACGTGGAGTTCCGATCCGCCGCGTGGGACCGAGACAATTCGTGCCTGCTGTGTCAGGCGAACCTCGTCTTCGGGATCGATGGAGGGACGACGGGCGCCAACGTCCAGCTGACCCCGACGATCACAGGCGGGCGGACGGACCTCCGCTCGAACGGGCTCGACCAACCCTTCGTCACGGGAGACCTGACCCGCGAGTTGGGCGTGGACGGTCAGTGGGGCATCACGTCGGACCTGACCCTCAACGTGACCGGCAACCCGGACTTCTCGCAGGTGGAGGCCGACGTCGCCCAGATCGACGTGAACAATCGCTTTGCCCTCTTCTTTCCGGAGCGACGTCCCTTCTTCATGGAAGGAGCGGACTTCTTTGGTACGCCGGTGCAGGCGGTCTTCACACGGTCGATCGTCTCGCCGCGCGGGGGCGCCAAACTCACGGGAAAGCTCGGAGCGAACGCCGTCGGCGTGCTCGTTGCCGAAGATCGGAGCAACGGATTGCTGATCCCAGGCACACAATTCTCACGAGCGGCGGAAGCCCCCGGGCGCGCCCTCACGAGCATCGCTCGCTTCCGACGCGACGTCGGCAGTACGTCGACGATCGGCGCGTTGTTCGTGGGGCGTGAAGGAGACGACTACTACAACAGAGTCGCCGGCTTCGACGCCTTCTATCGACCCCTGCCCTCCCTCACCATCCAGGGTCAGCTGCTCCGGTCGACGACGGCGTACCCTCAGTCGATCGTGGACGGGTACGATCAGCCCGACGGCGCATTCCAGGGGAATGCCGGAGCCTTCAACGCGCGTTGGACGACGCGGAACTGGCTGGTCAACGCGGACCTCCGACAGACCGATGCGGACTTCCGAGCCGACGCCGGCTTCCTGACGATGGCCGGGGTGCGCGGGGGGAACGCCAACCTGACGCGACGTTGGTGGGGCGGGTCGGACCAGTGGTTCACCCAACTCAGAGCCGTCATCGGGACGTGGAGAAATCAGGACTTCGAAGGCAACCAGTTGAACGGGGGGATGTGGGTGGGGCTGATGTACGACGGCCCCGGCCAGCTCTCCGTCGGGCTGTGGCCGAATCTCTTCATGAGGGAGTTCTTCGCGGGTGAGACGTACGACGGTCTCAACCAGCTCTTCTTCGATGTGCGGGCCGCTCCGAGCGGAACGTGGTCGGCGGGGTTGAACGGAAACGTGGGGGACGCGATCGACTTCGCGAATGCGCGGCTCGGCTTCGAGCGACGATTCGCGCCCGAAGTGTCTGTGCGGTTGGGCCGCAACACGGAAGCTGGACTGCAGCACACGTGGCAGACGCTGACGTTCGGCGGCGAACGGGTCTTCGCGGCCAACCTCTCTCAGCTCAGGGCGGTCTACAACTTCTCCCCGCGGTCCTATGTGCGCGCGATCGTGCAATACCGGCGCACGACACGGAACCCGGCCCTGTACGACAGTCCCGTGGACCGCCAGAGCGAAGGCTTGTTCGGTCAGCTTCTCTATGCGTACAAGCTCAATCCGCAGACGGTGTTCTTCCTCGGTTACGCGCAGGACGGGACGGGCCTCGAGGACGCCACTCGGGTCCGAACGCCGCTCACCGTACGGGGACGCACACTCTTCGTGAAGCTCGGATACGCCTGGCGGCCCTAGGGGCAGCCGCTATGACGGCTTGGCTGCGACCACGACCCCGATCGGCCCGTCGTTCCAGACCCGTTCCGCGCTGAATCCCACCGCCCGAAGAGCGGCGAGCTCGTCGTCGAGGGGGAGGTACGTGTCCTCGGCCGCCCACGAACGGAAGTTCTCGTACGCCTCTTCGACGGAGATGCCGTGCGCCATCTGGTGCTCCGCCCAATGCCGGTAGCGCCCCTCTCGGGCCGCCGCTTCCGCGGGCATACAACAGTCTGCGTTGACCAAGAGGCCCCCGGGCTCGAGCGCCTCGAAGGCCCGCTCGAACAGCCGAGCCTTCTCCTCGATCGTGGGAATGTGGTGCAGCGACAGCGAGGCGGTGAACGCGTCGCAGGGGGCGAAGGGTTCGTCGAACGACTGTAGCGAAAACGACACGCGTGAGCCGAAGTGTTCGAGCCGGCTCCGAGCCCGCGCCATCATGTCAGGGTCTACGTCGAGGAGTTCGACGTGGCCGACCGAAGCATGTCCCAGAATCGCCTCCGAGAGCGCACCGGTGCCCGAACCGAGGTCTACGACTCGATGGGGCCCGCGGTCGGCGACCTGCTCAGCGGCCACCGTGAGCATCGTCTCGTAGCCGGGAATCCAGCGACGAATCGACGCGTCGTACTCGTCGATCTCGAGACTCAGATGGCTGCGCACGGAATGGGACATGGAGCTAGGGTCGTTTCCGTCATGTCCGAAGTCAAAAAGGACCGACCTCCGCGGGCTTGCCGCTCTAGGGGCGCCCCTCTAGCCTGCCGGGGCCCGGTCTGCCACCGACCGGGACCGCTTCCGCCCCAACGCCTTCGGAGTACGGCCCGCATGAAGCAGCCACGATTCCTCGTTTTCGTCCTCCTCGCCATCGCCGGCATCGGACTCCCCGCGACTTCCGCCGAGGCTCAGACACTCACCGAGGACATCCTCGCCAACCTCGAATACCGGGAGATCGGGCCGACGAGGCAGAGCGGCCGATTCGTCGACATCGCGGTGCCGTCGGACGATCCGCACACCTTCTACATCGCGACTGCATCGGGCCACCTGTGGAAGACGAACAACCGAGGCATCACCTTCGACGTCCTGTTCGAGGACCAGCCCGACATCTTCTCCATCGGCGCCATCGCGGTGGCTCCGTCGAACTCCGACATCCTCTATCTGGGCTCGGGTGAGGCGAACAATTCGCGGTCGTCGTACTGGGGCAACGGCGTGTATAAGTCGGAGGATGCCGGCGAGACGTGGACGAACGTCGGACTGCCGATGTCGCAGCATATCGGCCGGGTCGTCGTGCACCCGACCAACCCCGACGTCGTCTACGTCGCGTCGTTGGGCCCGCTGTACTCGGACGGCGGCGAGCGCGGACTCTACAAGACGACGAACGGCGGCGATTCGTGGGAGCGGGTGCTTCATCACCGCTCCGAGGGTCGAGACATCGGAGTTGTGGATGTCGTTATGGACCCCACCGACACCAACACCCTGTACGCCGCCACGTACGACAAGGTGCGGCTGCCGTACACCTTCGACCTCGCCGGCCCGGGAAGCCGCCTCTTCAAGACGACGAACGGCGGAGACTCCTGGATCCAGATCGGACAGGGTCTGCCGGAAGGGATGCTGGGGCGCATCGGCGTCGACGTCTACGAACGCGACCCGAACGTCCTCTACGTCACGGTCGAGAACGCCAACAAAGAAGGCATGTCCGACGACGAGCGTCGCCAGGAGCTCCTGAACCACGAATCCAGCCGCGGCATGATCGGCGGGGAGGTCTACCGCTCCGACGACGCCGGACTCAACTGGACGAAGGTCAGCCCGGACGGGCAGTCGATCGGTGGAGCGCCGGCCTACTACTACGGACAGATCATCATCGATCCGAACGACTCGGACATCGTGCACGTGCTCTCCGCTGCCTCGTGGGGCACGTACGACGGCGGCGATACGTGGGAGCGTCGTCCATACGGCTTCGTCGGCGACGATCACGCGCTCTGGATCAACCCAAACGACTCGCGCCACATCATCCTCGGATACGATCACGGGATGGGCATCTCGTACGACGCCGGCGAGCACTGGTACCACCCGGACTTCCAGTCGTTGGCCCAGTTCTACTCGATCGGTGTCGACAACTCACGGCCGTATCGGGTGGCCGGCGGGACGCAGGACAACGGCTCGCACATGGCGTTTCACACGAACCCGGCGGGCGGCCCCATCTACTTTGAGCAGTGGGAGCGGGTCGGGGGCGGTGACGGCATGTACCAAGAGTTCGATTGGTGCGAGAACCGCTACCTCTACAACGAGTCGCAGTTCGGCCCGATTCGTCGCACCGACCTGCTGACGGGTGAGGTGACCGGAATCCGCTACAACGATCCCGAGATGAGGTGGAACTGGAACTCGCCCATCCTCATCTCGCCCCACGACTGTGACGTCATCTTCCACGCCGGCAATCGCCTCCTACGCTCGGACTTCCGCGGCGACAGCTGGGACGTGATCAGCCCAGACCTCTCGAAGGCCGACCCGGCCACCCTCACGACCGGAAAGGGCGGCGACGGCAACATCCAGTACGGCACGATCACCTCGATCGACGAGTCACCGATCAAAGCCGGCGTCATCTGGGTTGGCACGGACGATGGCAACGTCCAGGTCACTCAGGATGGTGGTGAGACGTGGACGCTGTTGAACGACAACATCCCGAACAACCCCGAGTACTGGGTGTCGCGGGTCGAGGCGTCTCATCACGCCCTCGGGACCGCGTACGTGACGTACACAGGGTACCGACGAGACGACTTCCGGCCCTTCGTCTACAAGACCACGGACTTCGGCGCCTCGTGGACCGACATCTCCAGCAACTTGCCGGACGGTCCGATCAATGTGATCCGTGAGCACCATCAGAACCCGGACCTCCTCTTCCTCGGAACCGAGTTCCAGGTCTGGGTCTCGAACAACGGCGGGGACCACTGGACGAGCATGAAGCTCGACATGCCGACCCAGCCCGTGCACGACATGAAGATCCAAGAACGGGACAACGACTTGGTCGTGGGCACGCATGGACGCGGGATGTACATCGCCGACCTCGCTCCGCTCGCAGAGCTCACACCGGCCGTGGCCGAACAAGACGCCTTCTTCTTCTCGCCGGAGCCCGAGGTCCGCTGGATCGCGCACGACCGCACGAACTACTCGTCCTCGAACTTCGAAGGAGAGAGCGAGGAAGCCGGAGCGGCGCTCTTCTACTACCTGCAGAACGCCGGGGACGTCACCCTCACGGTCTACCAGGGCCAAGTGCCGATCCGCGTGATTGAGCACGAGGGCGCGGCGGGCATCAACCAGGTGCAGTGGGATCTGAGCAAGCGGATCGAACGCACCGCCGAAGAGCAGGAGCGACTCCGGGCGCAGGGGGGCAACCGGGGTGGGGGTGGTTTCGGCCGGGGCGGGCCGTCGCCCGCCGAGCGGATGCGCTATGCGATCAGCGACGCCCCTCCGGGGGCGTACCGGGTGGTGCTCTCCGCGGCGGGGCAGACCTTCGAGCGCACGATCGAGGTCCTCCGAGACGAGTGGTGGGAGGACCGGCGCTAGGGAACCGATGGGATTCGGGCCGGTCCACCTTCGCTAGCGGACCGGCCCCCAGTGCTCTCGTAGGAAGTCCAGGGTCACTGGAACGCGATCCGCCGCCGGCACCAAGTGCCCGGCCCCATCGAAGAGTTCGAGCTGGACGAGATCATCCGGCAAGAGTTCCAACAGCGGTCGGACCCGCGTCTCATACGGGTGCTCCTCGTCGTGAAGTCCCTGCACGACCAGCATCGGCATGTCGTAGTAGGGAGCGTAGGTGACCGGGTCGACCTCCGGGCGTACCGGACGGACCCGCTCGTCGATGCCCGGCCCATACAACACCGCGAGGCTGAAGCGCGGATCGGTCATCAGCGCACCCCTCGACCCCGCTCCGAACGAAAAGGCCGAGTACCCCAAGCGATCCATGTCGATGTCCGGACGGGACTCGAGGTAGTCCACAGCGACACGAACCTCGACACCGTTTCGCACGACCCAATCTCGGAAGGCTACACTGGGTGGATCGGGTATCGCCCACTCGGCATCGAACTCGTTGCCGACCATCCCTTTGACCCCGACGGCCAGCACGGCCCTTCCCGACTGCACGATCGGGCCCACGACCCATTCGGTGTCTTCGGTCACGGTCGAGCCCGAAAAGGCAGCGGCACTGGGGACGTAAACCAGCGTCTGGTACGGTGGCAGCGCGCGCTTCGGTACGTAGAGGTGGACCGGGATCCGTTCGCCGTACGGCCCCTCGACGCTGAGCGACTCGCGGATCCAGGCGGCTGCCTCGACCCGTTCGGCGACGATCGGATCGAGGGGAACCGGATCGTAGTCGAAGTACCGCAGCATCTCCGACGCCACGTCGCGAGGGACGGGGTCGTACGAAGGAGATTGGGCAACCATGTCCAGACGGCCCGCCCCCTGGTCGTCACTCAGCCGCTGGCGATCACTCTCCAGGTACACCAGCCGGAAGCCGAGCGATGGAGAGGAAAAGAAGGGGTCCAGCCCGAAGAGCTCGGTGTACGTGTAGGTCGGCCCAGCCCACGAACCGCCGGTTGCCCCCCGCCCCTCATCGACCGGATTCCGCAGCCACTCCTGCACGTTCCCGGCCAAGGCGTGGACCCCGAACGGACTGACCCCGAACGGCATCGAGTGCACCGCGACCGGACCGTCGGTCCCGAAGTTCGCGAACGCGCTACCGAGGCCGGGCGAGGCGAGCCCCCACGGCATGAGCATGCCCCGGTAGGCGTAACGACCATCTCGAGCAGCTTTCTCCCATTGGAAGACGGTGGGGAGGCTCTTGCCCTCGAAGCGGGCAAAAGCAGCGGCTTCGTACCACGACACACCGGTGACGGGGTGGTCCGCTTCGGCGGTCCGGAATTCCTGCCCCGACCACCCTCGCGGCCCAGGCAGGCCGGTTTGATCGACGAGTCTCGCCATGCCCTCGCTGAAGGAGAGGGTGTCGATCCCGTCGACGAAAGGGACGTCCCAGAACCGAGGGTCCGCGTACCCGCCTGCTCGAACGAACTCTGCGTACGCCTCGTTCGTGACCTCGTACCGGTCGATGAGGAAGTCGTCGACAAGGGAGGTGATCCCCGGGCCCCGATCCGGAGACACCAGCGTGTAGGAACCACCCGGCACGGCCACCATCTCCGGATGGGAGGATCCGACCGGTCGGAGTGTCGCACCCACCTCGAAGAGCCGTGTGGGAAAGTCCTGACCGACCAGCCAGTCCGACGTGTCGAGCGGGCGCTCCGCGGGCAGCCATCCGTCGAGCTCGAAGCGGACGTGGTGTCGTGCCCTCGGTAGTGCGATCGAATCGAGAGGCGTCTGACCGAGGAGCACCAACGCATCGGTGGGATCGGTGAGCCCATCCTGCCACCGCGCGATCCACACGTCCGCGCCCGGGGGCTCGGACGAGAAACCCACCCTTTCCGTCACGCGGTTTCGCATCGAATCGACTCGTGGGTCCACGCCGACCTCGATCCCCGATGCGTCGAGTAAGTCGAAGGCCGCGAGGAACTGCCCTGCGTCGGCCGAATCTCGGGCCGCCGCGACCAGCTCCCCGATCTCCTCCGCGCTCAGGGCGTCTCCGTTCGACAAGAGGCCAACGCCGACCCAGGCGGCGACCAGAAGGGCCACAGCCGACGCCATCCCCACGCGCCAGCGCCGCACTCCGCGCTCCGACAAGTCGTACGCCCATGCGAGTCCCACCACGGCAGGGAGCCCAGCAAGTGCGAGGCCGATCGCGGCCCGACCCACCCACTCCGGCCAACCCAACTCGGGGGCCACAGTGACAACAACTTGCACCCCGCCCCACGCCAAGACGGTGTATGCGGCCACGCTCCGGAAGACTCGTCTCCGGCGCAGCGACTCGATCAGTTGCTCCATGACACGACGATAAGCTCGCGGCCCCTTACGTCGCTACCGATCGCAGGCCCGGGGGCCGCGTCCCTAGTTCGCGGCTTCCTCGCGACACGCGGTGACTCGGGCGGTGGCCAGTTCACGCTGGCCACCGTCGATCCCGATTTGGTCGGCGAAGTAATCGCCTGCGCCGCCTAGACCGAGTTCAGCGAGCGACTCCCCGTACGTCGCCTCGATCGTCCCCCACACCGCGCACGGGACCTCGAGGATCTCGTCTGTCTGGTCGAGTGCGCCGGACGCGTCGAGGTCGTAGTGGTTCAACAGCGTCGACTCGACGAGCGTCGCCCACCGGACCGACCCTGGCTGCATGCCCTCAGCCGAACGAGCGATTCTCGAGGCGGTGAGAAGGTCGAGGAACTGCTGAAGGTCCTCACTGATCGCGGGACCTACCATCTCCGTGTCCGCGGTGCGCGTCGACGTCTGAACGCACTCGTTGGCTCGCGCGAGCGTCTCCTGGCGTTGGCTCGGAGCCACGCCGAGTCGGTCGCCGACGTAGACGTCGCCGGCCAGGAATCCAAGCCCGTACGGAAACTCCGGATGCGTAGCGGCCATCGCCTGCCAGACGTCGCATGGAATGGCCCGAATCTCGACGACGAGATCGAGCTGACCCGACCCGTCGCGATCGAAGCGGTTGCCCAGAATCTGCCGGACTGCCGTGTACCAATCCTCCGCCGAGGTGCCGAGCTGGCCGGCCTGCTGCAGGATCTCCCCGGCCGCCTCGAGTCGGACGAAACGCTCGACGTTCTCCGGTAGCTCCGAGGTCGACTCCGGGGGCCCGATCGTGGCGGGGTCAGTGGCGACGGGCACTTCACCCCGAAGGCACGCACTCCCTCGGCGATACGCCGCTTCCCGCACGTTCGAACCGATCTCCAAGACGATGTTTCCGACGTAGGGCTGCCCATCCCCAGCAAAGCCGAAGTTGGTGAGGAAGTCCGGAAACGCATCGTTCAACGCGACCCACACGGCGCACCCGGGTCCGTCGATCTCGGTCGCTTGGTCGATCTCGCCCGAGCGATCGTAGTCGTACGAGCCGAGCAGGACGGTCCGGGCGGCGAGCAGCCGCATCTGTTCGCTCGGCAGGCGCGTCATCCCCAAGAGGGCTCGGTCCACCGTGACGACTCCGTCGCCGCGGGCCTCGAGAGACAACCCGGTCCCGATCGCGTTTTGGCCGGGCACGTACCCCACCTCACGCAGCATGTCGAGCACGGCAGCCACCGACGAGTCCGGCACGAACTCGGGCCGAGGCGTATACGTCATCGACGGTCGGTTGTAGTCCCAGAGCTGGAACGTGAACCCGATCGAGTCTCGCTCGAAGAGCATCGAAAAGGGCAGATCCCGGTACGACCGTTCGATCGCCTCGACCAGGTCATACAGGAGCGCACCCTCGGCCTGACGCTGCGAATCCGACTCCGACCCGATCAGCGAGGCGAGGGCCTCGGCGGACATGTTTCCGGAGTCCATCCGGTACTCGACCGACGGGACCCAACCGCTCATGACGGTCTGTACCGTGTCCGGAATGAACTCCGGAATCACGAAGACCTCTACGGACGGGTACACGATCATCACGTCGTCCGGGCCGAAGCCGTTCTGCGTGACGTCGATCACCTGCATCCGCGTCGGCGGTTCGAGCGGTAGGAAAAAGAGCTCGTAGAGCAAGAAGTCCATCGAGGCCGAATCCGTGACCTGCACGACAGGCCGCGTGACCTGCGTGAAGTCGACCTCTTGCTGAGCCGCCGCCGAGGCCGGAGCGAGAGCGATCGACCCGGCCGCCAGGCAGCCGAGGACGAACGACGCTCGTCTCACCGAGCCCCAGTCCCGCGCTGACCCCTCAACTCCTGGAACGCATCACGGTAGATGCGTGCCTGGTCGAAGTCGCCCGTGCGCCGGTGCAGCTCCATGAGGAGCCGGTACAGGTCGAGCCGCTGGTCCACGTCGAGTGACTCGGCGTCCGTCGCCGCCTGCGTGGCGTGTTCGAGCGCGACCGGGACGTTCCCCTGGAGGAGTCGCGCCACCTCGTAGTGTGCAACGGCGCGCCCGGACCAATTCAGCTCCGTGGCCTGGGTGAAGTACTTGAGCGCCGTACGGTTGTCTCGCCGCTCCACACGCGCAGAACGCCCCAGGTTCAAGGAGAGGGTGCCGTAGTCGTCGAAGTAGCGGGCGTACCGATCGTCCATCGGTCGGCCCTCTGCATCCACGGCGGTCCTCTGCACGAGGGCGAGGAGTCGTTCCGCCGCGGGATCGGCCACGCCGAGGTTGTACTCGACGATCGAGAGCCGCCACTCCGTTTCGTCGACGGCCGTGCGCGCACTCAGCGTCGACAGAAGCGACTCGTAACCGCGCCGAGCAGCATCGAGATCACCGTCGGACTCGAGCGCCAGCAGCGAATCGCGAGAGAAGGACGACGCGATGTTCATGTCGTCCCACGACATCCACTCCAACTCGCCCGCCACGTAGGCGCTGTCGTCGGGCGTAAGGGCCCACGGGAGCGATCGGTCGTACGCCGTCTCCGCCCTCGACGCGTCGAGCCGCTGCACGTGCATATCGCCCTGGGCCTGCACGTACGAGAACACGGTCGCCGAATCGAGTGCCGGCTCACCCTCGACCACGAGGTCCCACGTCTCGAGGTAGACCTCCTCTGCTCTCGCGTAGTTGACAGCCGCGGCGTCCCAATTCTCGACGAAGAAGTAGTTGTTCGCGAGCATCGCGTAGACGGTGTGCTGATCCGGAGTCAGCAGGGTCAGCTTCTCCAACTCCTGGATCGCTCGGTCGTACGACTCCGCTTGGCCGAGGCGACGCGCCTGAAGCCCATACACCTGCGCCAGCCACACCTGCGACCTCGAGTCGAACGGGTTGAGCTGGAAGGCGCGTTCGAGCGAGGCTTCTGCAGAGTCGAGCAGCGTCGCGGTACGGGCCGCGAGCGCGTCGACGTCGAGGTCGGGCGAGCGTAGCAAGCTGTCGAGCTGGACGAGAGCCATCCCGCCTTCGGTGGTCGCTTCCGCGGCCGCGGCCGAGTCATCCGCGGTCACGACGCGTCCCGAATCGATCAGCGCTTCCATCGCCAGCCAAAGCGAGTCCGTCTGCTCGACCATGAGGCGACCCTGATCCTGGAGCGCCTGGGCCTGGTCCTGAGCCGGCGCGTCCACGAACGAGGCCTCGGCCAGGGAGTCCGCGCGGGCCGCGACAAGCGAGTCGACCCCGGCGGGAACCTCGACGGGCGCGGAGACCGGAGCGACGGGCGGAGCCGAAGATCCACCTCCACACGCGGCGAGGAGCAGAGCGACGAGTGAGCCCCCGAGGGCCTGTGTCTTACGGTGTGCCATCAGCCTTCGTCGCTTCCCACCAAGAGAGGAACACGTTGTAGAAATCTTGCGCACGGTCGCTGCCCGCGATCCCCGTCCTGGAGTCGACGCTCACGATCTCACCGCCCGACCGCCGCACCGTGCCCTCGCGCAGCGACCGGCTCTGTTCCTGGAACCCTCGGTCGATGAGATAGACCGACCGATTGTCCTCCACCAACACGATGTGGAGCTCCCGGAGACTCTCGTTGAACATCAGATAGAGTTCCCAGTTCCGCCCTTCGGACGTCAAACGAGTCGTCGAGGTCAGAAATTCGGGCTGGTAGTTCATGTGCACCCGAACCCCGACCGGCAGCTCCCCTGGGGTCGATCTCATCCAGAGCGCGAGCCGGTCCGCCTCGGTCCCGTCGAAACTCTCGGAGGAAAACTCGGCGATTCGAACCTCCGGAGCCTCGTCGGCCGGCCGATCGGTGCCGGTCGCGACCGAAACACCTGGCCCGTCGTCGCTGCGTGATTCCTCCGGTTCGTCGGTCTCCGACAGCCGCTCGTTGATTCCGATACCGACGCCGGCGTCCGAGCCGCGCGGTTGATTGCCCCGGCCACGCCCCGCCCTGCCCACGACGACTTCACCGGTCGCGCCGAAGAGCGACTCGAAGCGGTCGTCGGTCGCTTGGGCATCGATACCCGGCCCGTCCGGTGTCGCGGCAGTCTCGCGGTCGGAGACGGGCGGAGTGGACGCACCCTCCGCGAAGAGTTCCTCCAACTGCTCCATCGCCTCACCCACCTCCTGATCGAAGGAGACCGCGGTGGGCTCCTCCGGTTCGGGGGCGGGCGTGTCGTCCGGCGTGTCGGCCGGACTCTCGGGTGGTGCGGGCGTCGCGAAGCGCTCGAAGAGGAGCGGGTCGAGCTCTCGGATCAGGTCGCCGCCCGATCCGAAGGCCGGTAGGGCCAGTCCGGACAGTCCGAGCTGCACCCCGACGAGGAGCACGGCCGTGACCACCATCGCGCCGCCCCGAATCGGGGCATTCGAGGGCTTCGGCTTCGGCCGGATCATGGGGACCCGCCCGGCGGCGCCACCTCGATGTCCATGCTCAGGCTCTTGGAGAGCTCGAGTCGATCCGCAACGTCCATGACATCGACCGTGGCCTGCACGGTCGAGGCCGGGTCCGGGCGGATCACGACCACCGTCTCACGATCCTCGGAGACGTGACGGTCTGCGGCACTTCTCAGCACCGTCTCCAGGGCCCCGAGGCTCGGGACCACGAGGGGAGATCTGTCCTCCGGGACCGCGGCCGAGTCGGGGGCGGGCTCTCGAGGAATGGGCGGCTCCGATACCACGAAACCTCCCGACGGCAGCACGTCGACAAATATGGGGGCTCGTCGGTCGTCCTCCTCCGGCTCGGGCTCCTCGATCGGCGTGCTGGCGTCGGCCAACTCGACCCGAGACAGCGCGTCGATCTCCGAGATCATCAAGAAGCCGAAGAGCACGATCAGCCCGATGTCGATGAACCGAATGAGGAAGCCGCGCGTCGCCATCAGTCGGCTCCCGCCATCTGGACCTCGAGAGCCTTCGGGACGCCGAGCTCATCGCAGACACGCGCGGCATCCACGAGAAAGCGCATCGGGGTGTCGTGGCTCGCCCGGATCCGAACCTTCACGGGTCGGTCGCCTAGGCGGTCGAGTTCCGCGTTGACGAATACCAAGAGCTCTCGGGCGCCGCGCAGCTGCTGACGCTCCTCGTCCACGAGGTACGTGCCGTCGGGTCGGATACCGACAAAGACGATCTCCTCTACTTCGGGGGTGGGCGCCGGCGTCTCGCTGCTCTCCGCCAACTCGATCTCCGTCGCGCGCACGCTCGAGATGCTGATGAACCCGAAGAGGAGGATCAGCACCACATCCACGAAGCGAACGACGAAGCCCGACTTACCCACGGAACGTCAGACCCCGGTCCCGAAGGCGACGAAGTCCAACGCCCGCTTCGATCCGACAAGGCGTGCCTGTACCCCGTTCTGCCCGGCCTCACTTGCGAGCACGAAGGCCGTACGGGCGAAGCCGTCTTCGTCCGTCGGCAGAGTATGCTCTGCCGACCCGGAGCCGAGCTTACCGTCACCCTCGGAGACCGCGAACGCGACGTCGACACCCGGAATCGGGTTGCCATACCGGTCGGTCACCTGCACTCCGATGGGGAGAGGAAGCCGCATTCCCGCCACAGCCGCCTGATTGTTGCCCTCGGGCACGACGCGGCTCGGTTCTCCCGGGACCACCGTCAGCTCGATCCGCGTCGATGGGCCCGGCTGCTCGGGGAGGGACACGTCGAGGGCGAACGAGCCGGCCTGTTCCGGGAGTGTACACGCGACGCCGACTTCGCCGCGTGTGTCGGACTGCCCTCGCACCGTGCGCTGGCCGTCTCCGAGGGACCCTTCGCTTCCGGGCACCGCGACCACGACGGCGACGTCCTCGGCGGGCTCTCCGTCGGAGGAGCGGACGAGCAGCACGAGATCGGCGCTGCTCCCTGCCCGACCCGACCCTTGGCCGTTCGCGAGCTCCACGTACTTCCACGACGGCGGATCTGGAGCCGCCGGCTCGGGAGTGGGCGCGGGTGCCGGGGCGGGCGCTGGCGTCACCGCGACCGGGGCAGGAGGAGCCGGAGCGGGCGCCGCCGCGACCGCGACGGGCTGGGGCGTCGGTGCCAGCTCCATCAACCGGAAGCGGAGTTCGTCCGACTTCCGTGACACCTGCTCGAGACGTTTGCCGAAGAAAGTCGAGAGCTCGGTGGCGGAGAAGTTGAGGATGATGCTGACCACGAGGCCGAGAAGCGTCGTGATGAGCGCGATCCCCATCCCTCGGAGGATCACGTCCTGCTGTGCCGTGCCCTGGAAGAAGACCGTGAACATGCCCCACACCGTGCCCATCAGTCCCAGGGCACCCGCGGTGTCCGACAGGAACTCCATCCGACGGCGGAAGACACCGAATTGGTCCTGCTGGAAGGACACGAAGTTGGCGATCTCGTCGTGCAGCTGACCCTCGCCCGGGCGGGTGTGGAAGACGTTGAGCATCGTCGACTGGACCGACGAGAGCATGCTCTCGCTCTGCCCCGACACGGCCCGCGTGATGTCGTCGAGGGACATCGTCGCGAAGTCCATGCGATGGAGGGCCAGGGACACGCGCCGGTCTCGAACCAGCTCGTACAACTTCACGAACACCTGGACGAGGCCGACCGCGAGCACGAAGAAGATCGGCCAACGCAGCGGACCGGCCTGCTGCGTGAGACTCCAGAAGTCACCGAGCGCGAACGCATCAGGCTGAGTCTGGAGGAGTGCTGGAAACAACGTCGTCATGTCGGTTCGTCAGGCGCCTTTCGGGGGGTCGAGCCGGATTTCAAATCTACATTGTCCCGCCGCGCTGGGACCAATTCCCATGAAGTGAGGTCGAGCCCACGCAGCACGCTGTTGCAGCCACGCCACGAAGGCCGTCACTTAGCGCACGCTCCGGACTTTGCAGAGGACGATGATGACGAACGTGCGCTCCGTACTGGCCGCCGCGCTTCTTGTGGCTATTTCAGCCCCGATCGCGGCCCAACAGGTACCGTGGACCCCGCTCCAACGAGGCAGTGACAACATCGAGGTGCTCGGCCATTTGCCGCTCGGACCGAGACTGTCCGTTGCCGACATGGATGTAGAGCAAGAATTACACCGTCCATACGCCTATGTGGCGCGGATGGTCTACGGCTTCGACGGGCCCAAGGGTACCGACATCATCTCGATCGAGGACCCTGAAAACCCGGTCCTGCTCTACGAGTGGCGGATCGAGAACCAAGACCTCCATCAGCGCACCGGCGGGATGGACGTCAAACACTTCAAGTGGAACGATCGGTACTACCTGGTTCAGTCGCTCCAATTCGGTGCGGGCGGGCCGAACAACGACCTCGGGGCCGTCATCCTCGACGTGACCGACCTACCAGATCCGTCGACCGTCCGCGAAGTGGCTCGGATTCACGAGCCGGACATGCCCGGCGGCTTCCACAACATCTTCATCTACAAGCACCAGAATAACCGGGTCTACCTCTTCACGACGGCCAGCGCACCCGGTGCCCTGGTCTACGACCTCGGCATGATCGTGGAAGGGGACCTCGAAAACGCGAGGGTCGGCATGGTGCCGGTTCCGGAGAGCCCGCTCGGTCAGGGCGGCGGCCGCGGCTACCACGATTTCTACGTCGGCTATCACCCCGACACCGGAGAGGATCGCTTCTACGGCGGCGGGACCGGGGGCTACTACATCTACGACGTGTCCGACGTCGAGAACCCCGAGCTGCGCATCACCCTGACCAACGTCTCCGGCGTGAGCTACGGTCACACCTTCACGCCGAGCCCCGACGGGCGGTACGTGATCGCGGAAACCGAATACCAGTATGCCCCACTCCGGATCTTCGACCTCCAGCCTGCGCTCGAGGGTGAGGTCACCAACGTCAGCTCGCCGATCTCGGCCTTCACGGCCGACTGGCGCAATCTCGTCCACAACCACGAGGTGCGCTGGCCGTACGTCTTCGTCTCGGGGTACCTGGACGGCCTGCAGATCTTCAACCTCCAGGATCCGCTCAATCCGGTCACCGTCGGCTACTACGACACGTACATCGGCCCACCGAACACGCAGCGCTACTCGATGTTCAACGGTGCCTTCGGTGTCGACGTGCGAAACGAGGACGGACTGATCGTCATCAGTGATATGTCCACCGGCCTGTGGACCTTCAAGATGGACGGATTCCAGGGCTGGAACGGCGAGCACTGGGGTGTCCCGGACATTTCGTCGGCTCAGGTGTGGGACCGCCCGACGCGTCCGATCGGCCAGGAGGACGACCGCTAGGTCGCTCGCCGACCTAACAGACAGCTCGGCCTCAGCGGCCCTCCGCCTCTGCGGGGGGCCGCTTTGCCAGGATGCCCCAGGCAGCCACGAGAGCAGCCGGATAGAGGACGAGCTGTCCGACGATAAACCAGATCGGGTGAGTGAACGACGTCCAATTCACCAGACTCCCGACGACGGCCAGTCCGACGATGCCGGCGCTGAGAGGGCGGGCCGCAGACCTACCGATGAAGCCGGCTACGAGCGCACCCGACATCGCTCCGATCACCTCGGAGAGCATCGCCACCAGCCACGCAGTGGTGGGCATGCCCTCCAGGTGGGCAGCGAACGCCTCCGCGTTGTTCGGGTCGAGTGGATCCAACCCGGCAGGCAGCGGATGGAGCGCCGCCGAAATCTGCTGGAGCGTCATCACAATCAGGCCCAGCGTTACCACGCCCGCCACGAATGCGCCGATATTGCGAAGCACGTCCCCTCCCCCGTAGGGTCTTCGAATGATGCGCATCCTACTCATCGCGATGTCGGTCGGCACCTTGGCCGGGGCCGACCCGTCGCCGATGGCGCCCGCTCCGGGGTCGAGCCCGCTGTCGGGCTCCGTAGGCGACCTCGTGTGCGCGACCGGACCGGAGTACTACGCCTTCGAGCTCTTCACGACGAAGAACATCCCGGGGACGGGGCTCGCGAAGGGTCACGCGAGCGTGAGCGTGTCCGGTGCTTCGCCCTTCTCCGTCGCGCTGACGGAGGACGGGAGCTACCGATACGACGTATCGGTGCAACTCGAGCGTATGCGCACGCCCCGAGGGGGGACGCTGGTCGCGTGGGTGACCACTCCGAACCTCGACCAGGTCGCTCGGTTGGGCGCCCTCGATGAGAATCTGAGCGCGGCGGGCTCAGTCGAGTGGAACAAGTTCATCGTCTTCCTCACACTCGAACCGAGTGACGACCCCGCCCAGACAACGTGGACGGGGCCCGTCGCCTTCCGCGGCATGTCCCGGAGCGGAATGATGCACACGATGGTCGGGCACGGCGCGCTTCAGCAGGAGAATTGCGCCGCCTACGGGTACGGGAACTAGCCGGCCGCCTCGAACGCCGTCTTCAACCAGGCGACCAACTCGTCGTCGACCTCCGATGGATCCGACAGCCGGACCTTGTATTGGCACATTCCACCCGGCTTCTGTTCCTTCAGTCGCGCGGAGCCCTCGAGTTCCTTCGCGTTGAGCCCGATCTCGACCTGCGTCTTCGTGGCGGGCCCCACCATCGCGAACTGCTTCTTCCGCCGTAGACTGACGTAGGCCTTCTTCGGAGCGATCTCGAAGGAGCCCAGCGCGTCGACTCGAGCCATCACCGCCTCGTGGATCGGGCGCAGCGCCTCCTTCGGACCGACGTAGATCGCGTCGAGCGGATCGTCGGACGCGGGCGCCTCGCCCCTCTTCCGGAAGAGCGTCACGACAGTGTTGGCGTCGCCGTGCCCCATGCCGAGTTCGGCCTTGAGGTGGTCGCGCAGCTGACCGTGCTTCTCCAGCCCTGTGCCCTCGAGCACGCCGAACAGCTCCTCGAGGGTGTGGCCACTGCGTTTCTGGAGATTCTCGACCTGGGTGCGGAGTGCCGGATCCATGGAGTCGTCTCGAACGGGATGGGGTCAGGGTTCTTGCCGCTGTTCGCGAGCGCAAAGACGTTAGGGAGGCGCGACGCGTCGCGCTGGCAAGATCGGCCGACAGCGACCGGTTGGATAGAACCCTGCGGAGGCGAAGTGAAACGAGGCACGTGGAGGGTCCTGGGCGGTCTCGCCCTCTGCCTCGCACTCCCCGTGGGCGCTGCTGCCCAGCACGACATGCACGATATGCATGGGATGCACGGCATGACGATGGAGGGCGGATGGCGCATGGTCCCGATGGACATGAACATGCCGATGCTCCCCGGCCTCGCTGAGGCCGTCCCGGTCGTCGGCCCCTTCATGCCCGGGGCAGGCATGGACCCGGCGATGCTTCCGGAAGCTCGCCCCTCGGAGGTCGTGGTCTTGGACGACGGGGACACCTTCGATGTCTCGGTCTCCATGGTCCGCCGCACGATCAACGGCCACGAGATGATCATGTTCGGGTACAACCATCAGTATCCCGGACCGCTCATTCAGGCGCCGAAAGACGCCACCATTCTGGTCCGGGTCACGAACGACATCGAGATGCCGACCACGATTCACTGGCATGGCGTCCGGCTGGAGAATCGCTTCGACGGGGTGCCCGGGCAGACCCAACAGGAGATCCAGAGGGGCGAGACGTTCACCTACGAGGTTCACGTCCCGGACGCCGGACTGTACTGGTACCACCCGCACGTTCGAGAAGATGTCCAACAGGACTTGGGCCTGTTCGGCAATCTCCTCGTGACCTCCCCGGACCCGGACTACTACGGTCCGGCGCACCGCGAGGAGGTGTTCGTCCTGGACGATCTACTCATGGACGACCAGGGAGCCCTTCCCTGGGGAGACCGTGCTCCGACCCACGCGCTCATGGGACGGTTCGGCAACGTGATGATGGTCAACGGCGAAACCGACTATCGGCTCGAGGCTCGACGCGGCGAGGTCGTGCGTTTCTACCTGACCAACGTCGCCAACTCGCGGACGTTCAACGTCACGTTCGGGAACGCACGGGTGAAGGTCGTCGCATCGGACGTCAGTCGCTTCGAGCGCGAGCAATGGGTCGGTTCCGTCGTCATCGCGCCGGCCGAGCGCTACGTGGTCGATGTCCTCTTCGATGAACCCGGCGAGGTGGTGATCGCGAACACCATTCAGGCCATCAACCACTTCCGCGGCGAATTCTACCCGCATGTCGACACCCTCTCGGTCGTGACGGTGCGCGACGAGGCCGCCGAGCCCTTGCCAGCGGCCGCGTTCGAAACGCTCCGCGAGCATCGCGAGGTCGTCGACGACATCGAACGATTCCGTCCGCACTTCGGCCGCTCGGTCGACTACGAACTCGAGACCACGGTCCGGGTCCGAAACCTCCACCAGTCGATCTTGCTCTCGATGGAGGCGGATACACTGTACGTACCGCCGATCGAATGGAACGACGCCATGCCGATGATGAATTGGCTGTCGACGGCGGAGGAGGTCACCTGGATCTTCCGCGATCCGCATACCGGCGCGGAAAACGAGGACCTCGACTGGTCATTCGAGGTCGGTGACGTGGTGAAGGTACGGATCTTCAACACGCCGGACTCCTTCCACCCGATGAACCACCCGATCCATGTCCACGGACAGCGCTTCCTCGTCCTGAACGTGGACGGTGTCGAGAACGAGAACATGGTCTGGAAGGACACGGCGATCGTCCCGGTCGGATCGAGCATGGAGATGCTCATCGAGATGTCGAATCCCGGCGAGTGGATGATCCACTGCCACATCGCCGAACACATGCATGCAGGGATGATGTTCTCCTTCTCCGTGGAGGAGCGACGCCCATGAAGCCCATCGTGAAGACCGGCCTCGGTGTCGTCGGCGTGGTGGTCACAGCCGCGTTGGTCGTGACCGGAGCCGGCCGAGTCATCGAGCGCCAGAGCACCCTCCAGGAGATCGACCGACTCCGTACGGAGCTGCTCCGTGCCCGCATGTCGGCCGATCGCTGTCGAGGCTCACTGCAAACCAGTGAGGCCTCTCTGCGGGAACTCGGCGTAGCGATCGATTCCCTCCGGACCCTGGTCGACTCGTTCGAGGCGTTGGACCGGCGCGGGGTGCCGGCCGATCAGTACCCGGAGTACCTCGAGATCTTCGACAGCTACAACGACTCCGTCGCTTCGTGGGAAGGTCGTGAACAACGACTTCGGACGGCGGAGACGGCGTGCCGCGTGACGATCGAAGAGCACAACGCGTTGACGGACACCCTGCAAACCGTGCTCACCGAAGCGGGGATCGAAGCCGGCTGAACCGCCGCGAGGTCCGATTGACCAACGACGAACAGCTCAGAGCTCTGCTCGACGAGGTGGACGCCGTCGAGGCTCGGATCGATGCGCTACGTCCCACCGTCGTGGGCGTTGTCGGCCGTGTGGGGACCTACTTCGGTGTCCTCGCTGCGCTGTCGGTGTCCCTCGTTGAGCCCGAACACGTCGTTCCGTGGATGGCGATTACGCTCACGGTCTCGTCGATCCCGGAGCTACGCCGGCTGATGAGGCGCCGATCACTGACGAGGCGGCGGGATGCGCTGCTCTCGAGCCCGGGCCGGGAGAGCGAGGTCGTGCCGGTGCCGGACCGATGAGCCGAAATGCCCGAATGTCCGAGTCTAGCGCGGTAGGCCAGGCGGACGGACGGAGAGCCGTCGCAGCTCGACTGCTCTTCGTCGTGATCGGGGTACTATGTCTCGGCTACGGCATTCTAGCGTGGAGTCAAACACTGTGGCTCGCGGCAGGAGTCTTCGGAGAGTCGTGGATCGTGCGAGTCTCTGGATGGTCCGTCGTTACGACCGTCGCCTCGCTCAGCACTCCCTTCGTGGGGGTTTGGCTCCTTCGCAGAGCTCGAACCTCGCACCTTGCACCGCCCGAGTCTAGAAACTAGACTTCGAGAGTCTAAAAAATAGACTTCGGTGTCGTTGGGCTTGGGCGAGGGAGGATGACGTGGCGAAGCTGGGTGAATTCGAGCTGTTGGTTCTGCTGTCGGTACTGCGACAGGGAGACACACCGTACGCGAACCGAGTCCGTGAGGACTTGGAGGCTCACGCGCGCAGACGAGTCACACGGGGGGCTCTGTACGGGACTCTCGATCGCCTGACCGAAAAGGGCTTCCTCGAGTGGACCCTCGACGCCTCTAACGTCCCGGAGCGTGGCGGCCACCCGATGCGGCGGCTCACCGTGACTCCTGACGGCCTGGCTGCCATTCGATCGGCGCGCGAAGTCTTGGACACATTCTTCGGTGGCCTCGATCAGCTCACGGAGGGCGCATGACGCCCCGGCCGCCGGCACGGGCGACGCAAATCCTGGAACGGTCGCTCCGCGATGACCCGGCCGGCCCGGCGATCGTCGGAGACGTGCTCGAAGACTTCGTGCGTCGGGCCCGAGACCACGGCGAGGCTTCGGCGCGCCGTTGGTATTGGCAGGAAGTGCTTCGCTTGGTGGGTCGCCGTTGGCTTCGCGGCCACGTCGCCGGGGCGGACCCACGGCCTTCCCGTTGGCGAGCATTCGCGACCGACGCAGTCCATGCGAGCCGGACGATCCGCCGGAGCCCGGGCCCCGCGCTCTTCACTGCGACGGTCATCGGACTCGGCGTGGGTGGAGCGACCGCCGTCTTCAGTGTCATGAAGCCGTTCGTGTGGGCCCCGCTGCCCTTCGAGGATCCTCACGAGCTGGTCTGGATTCAGAACGAAGTCGAGGACGGAGAGGGCTCCCTCTCCGCACTGACAGTCCGTTCTGCGAACCTCTACGACCTTCGGGCACGGGGCAGGTCTTTCGAGGCCCTGAGCGGCTTCAACGCCTTCTTCGATCACGCAGCGTACACGCTGACGGGACGAGGGGAACCTGTGCGCATGGCGGGGGCGGACGTCGCACACGACTTCCTCGACGTCCTTGGTGTACGCCCGATGTATGGGCGTTCCTTTCGACCGGAAGACAGTCAAGGCGACATCGGAGCGGCCCCGGTCCTCCTCACGCACGGCCTGTGGACACGCCTCTTCGGAGGAGATCCGGCGGTCGTGGGGAGTACCCTCGCCCTGGACGGCGCGAGCCGCGAGATCATTGGGGTGTTGCCGGCCAGCTTCGACTTCTCCTCGGTCTTCAGCCCGGGAATCTCGGTCGACCTGCTCCTTCCATTCCCTGTGATCGCCGACGGCGATCCGGGCTTCCAGGGCAACACGCTCTACCTCGTTGGGCGGCTTTCGCCGGGAGTGACGGTCGAAGCAGCACAGTCGGAGACCGATGCCATCTTGAACGCGCTGGGCGAGGAGACACCGGGACGTTGGGGCTTGGATGCCGCCCTCGTCCCGCTCGCCGAGTACATCGGCGGGCCCTTCCGCCCCACCCTCTTCGCCCTCGTCGGCGCGGCCGGCCTGCTGCTGGCCATCGTTTGCATCAACCTGTCGAACCTGGCACTGGCTCGCGCGCCCCGGCGGGCTCGGGAGGTCGCCGTTCGAAAGGCGCTCGGAGCCCCTCGCTCTCGTCTCATCCGCGAGCTCCTCCTCGAATCTGTCGGCGTCGGCATCGTCGGAGCGTTGATCGGGACAGCGGTCGCGTGGGCACTGATCGGGCTCGCTCCCCGCGCCGCCGACATGAATGTGCCGCTCCTGGACACGATCACGATCGACGGAGGGGCGCTCGCCTTCGCGATCGTCCTGGCGGTCCTCACCTCCAGCATCGCGAGCACCCTCCCCGCCCTGCGTGTGGTCGATGGAAGCGAAGCGGGGACACTTCGTAGTGGCTCGCGAGGCCAAAGCAGTGGCCGTCGGGAGCGGAAGACCCGAGAGGCTCTGATCGTGGCCGAGGTCTCTTTCGCGTTCGCGCTCCTCGTGGTCTGTGGGCTGTTGGGGCGGAGCTTCGCCCACGTTCTCGACGTCGATCTCGGCTTCGAGTCGTCCGACGCTATCGCGTGGCAGCTGGCGCCCTCGATTCCCTTCGAGACGGCCCAGGCAGCCGCTGACCACTTCGACGCTCTGACCGACCGAGTCCGGGAGGTGTCCGGTGTCGAGGCCGTCGGCCTGGTCGACGCCCTCCCGCTCGGACGGAATCGAGCGTGGCCCTTCTCGGTCATCGGCCAACCCGAGCAGGCAGAGGAGCGTCGTCAGGCGTTCCCGCACATCGTGGACGCCGGCTATCTCCGGGCGATGCACATCGAGATCGCAGAGGGCCGAGACTTCGCG
Source organism: Gemmatimonadota bacterium (assembly GCA_039030015.1). Classification (GTDB taxonomy): domain Bacteria; phylum Gemmatimonadota; class Gemmatimonadetes; order Longimicrobiales; family Gaopeijiaceae; genus UBA2589. The sequence continues at coordinate 71,878 of JBCCEZ010000005.1, forward strand.
CGCTCCGACGCCGAGGCGACCGATCGGGTGGTCATTCTCAACGAGTCCGGCGCACGTCAGGTATTCGGCACGCAGTCCCCCATCGGCGAGAAGATGAAGTTCTTCGGCCCCTGGGAGTGGGAAGTCGTCGGGGTGGCCCGTGATGTCCGTCATGTCGGTCCCGAAACGAGCGCCGGAATCCAGGCCTACTTCCCCATCGCGCAGATGCGCGGCTTCCACACCCTAGACCTGGTCGTCCGGACCTCGCTGGACCACACGGTTGCGGCTGCGCGGGTGGGTGAGGCACTCCAGGTCGTGGATCCCTCGATGCCTGTGCGGGAGACGTGGACGCTCGAGTCGACCGTGGACCGGTCCCTCTCGACACGACGCTTCACGCTGTCCGTCCTGCTCGCCTTCGGGGTTGCTGCGCTACTCCTTGCCGGTCTCGGCGTGTACGGGGTCCTCGCCTACTCGGTCGCTGAACGGGAAACCGAGATGAGGATCCGCATGGCGCTCGGAGCGACGGCGGCCGCAGTCGCGACGTCGCTCTTCGGTCGCACCGCCTTCCTCGCGTCGGTCGGAATCGCGCTCGGCGCCGGTGCCGCCGCGAGCCTCCGTGGCGTCCTCGAACCCCTGCTGTTCGGCGTGCGCGCGCTCGATCCGGTGACGTTCGGGGGGATCGCCCTGCTGCTGATGGCACTCGCCCTCCTGGCTGCGGCCGGACCCGCGGGCCGAGCCGCAAAAAGCGGCTCGGCCCTTGGGGCTACGGAGTAGACCTCAACGCGAGCGTGCCGTCTCGGACCACCCCAGATCGAGCGTCCGGGTGAACTCCTCGCCGTCCACGGTGAGCGTCACCGTGTAGCTGCCCGGAGCCGCCATCTGTCCCGGCTCGCTCCGCGACGGGAAGAGTCCACCGCCACCGAAGAACCGTCGGCGTCCCGGCGGCGGAGGCACCACGAGGTTCTGAATGCGCTGCCGGATCGTCTGATTCCCGCCGCCACGTGGACCGCCACTCCTCGCCGCGGTGGCTCGACCCTCACCCGCCCGCTCGATGAAGTTGCCGTCACCGTCGAAGATCGGGTTGTTGCCACCACCACCTCCGCCGCCGAAGCCACCTCCTCCGCCACCCTGGCCGGAGCGGAGAGCTTCTACCGCGCGTTCGACGTCCTCACGATCCTCGCCCGCCTCGATGAGGGAGTCCGCCACGACGTCCAGACGACGCTCGTTGGCGAGGGAGTCGCGGACCTCGGACGGAGACCGAGGGATCGGGGTCGACTGCCCTCGCATGTTCCAGCGAACGGTGTGGATGCCGCGGGATCGGCCGGCTGTCTGAGACCACATCTCGTTGCCCTCGGCATCGGTCACCGTGACGGTCGGGGCGTCGTCCGCGTCCTCGCCGAGCCAGTACGAAATCTCGGCCCCGTACGGGGGCGACGGCGCAACGAAGTACGACTGCGCCGTGAACTGGCCGTCCTTCGGACGGGTTCCGTACTGCGCCGCCGGAGCCGGCTCGAAGAGGTGCGCGTCGGCCTCGACGACCGCCTGGGAGAACTGCTGGAGCGGCTTGATGTCGACGACCCAGATCGATCGTCCGTGCGTCCCGGCGATGAGCTCGCCATCCCGCGGGTGGATTTGCAGATCGTGCACGGGGGTCGTTGGGAAGTCGGTCATGAACGCCTCCCACGAGCCACCCCGGTCCATGCTCATGTAGACACCGACATCGGTGCCCACGAAGAGCAGGTTCGGATTGACCCAGTCCTCCCGCACGACGTGCGCGAAATCCGGCTTGCCCGTAGGCAAGTCGCTCGCGATCGACGAGAAGCTCTGACCTCGATTCTCACTCACCAGCACGTACGGCATGAAGTCACCGCGCCGGTGGTTGTCGAAGGTGACGTAGACCCGATCGATCACGTGCTTCGACGGCTCGATGCGGCTCACGTAGGTACCGTCCGGAACGAGATCGCTCGTGGCCTCGGTGATGTCGATCCACGACCCACCGTCGTCTCCGGACACCCAGAGATTCCCGTCGTCCGTGCCGGCGTAGAGGAGTCCCGCCAAGAGCGGTGATTCGTTCAGAGACGTGACGGTCGCGAAGGTCTCGGCACCGGTGACGTCCGGCGTGATCCCACCCGTCGTCGTCGTGCTGATCCGGATCTTCTCTTCGTCCGCCCGCGTCAGGTCCGGCGAGATCGGATAGAGATCGTCTCCCCTCCAATCCGACTTCAAGACCCGGTTGGCCGCGGCGTAGACGACATCCGGGTTGTGCGGAGAGAGGAAGAACGGCGTGTTCCAGTTGTAGCGGAGCTGGAGCCCCGCCGAGTCGGCGGTGGCGGCGGCCTGGAGCTCCTCGATGCGCGCCTGGTGCTGGGACGGCATCGGCTCGCCCTTGTCCGGCCACAGCACGGCGATGGAGTCCTGGTACTCCCGGTAGCTCTCGCGCCAGCTGGGTCGACCGAACTGCTGACGCTCGCCGGTGGCGAGGTACGAACGACCCATGTTGCCACCCTGAGACGTCGAGTAGACCCGGTCCGGATCACGTGGATCCTGTTGCGTGACGAACCCGTCGCCACCGCTGACCCGGAACCAGTCGTGGTTGGTGATGCTGCCCCCGGCCTTCCTCGACGGACCACACCACGAGTAGTTGTCCTGGAGTCCGCCGCAGATGTTGTACGGCGTGTCCATGTCGTAGCTGATGTTGTAGAACTGCCCGATCGCGAAGGTGTTGGGGAAGTGGTAGTTCCCGCCGCGGTCGAAGCTGATGGCGATGCCGCCATCGTTGCCGAGCACGATCCGATCGGGATCGTTGGGGTCGATCCAGATCGCGTGGAAGTCCACGTGCACGGCTTGAGCCATCGCCCCCGCCGTACGTCCACCGTCATCCGACCATCGCAGCGACGAGAAGTACACTCGGTTCGGATCGAAGGGGTCGACCACCACCTCGGAGTAGTAGAACGGGCGTGTGTTGAAGGGGTTCGTCCGCTCCCAGCTTTCACCCCCGTCGGCCGAGCGGTACAAGCCGTTGAGGTTGGCTTCTTCCGAGCCCTCAGGGGCCTCGGCTTCCACCATCAGGTACATGATGCTTGGTGAGCTCGGCGCGAAGGCGACGTTCATTTTCCCGAGTTCGGTCGTGGGCAGGCCCTCGGCCTCGACGCGCTCCCAACTGTCCCCGCCGTCCTCGCTCTTCCAGAGGGCGCTACCGGGCCCACCGGACTGGAGGTAGTACGGTCCGCGAATCCGCTCCCAGCTCGTCGCGAAGAGCACATCGGGGTCGCGCGGATGAATCTTCACGTCGACGAAGCCCGCCTCGTCGGAGACGAAGTTCACCAGCTCCCACGTGTCCCCTCCGTCCATCGTGCGGTAGAGGCCGCGCTCGGGGTTCGTCCGCCAAAGCGCTCCCAGAGCCGCGACATACACGATATCGGGGTTGGTCGGGTGCACTTGGATTCGGCCGATGTGTTCGGTCGCCTCCAGCCCCTTCAGCTCCCACGTCAGGCCCCCGTCCTCGGACTTGTAGATCCCGCCGCCGGGTGAGATCGAATTCCGAGAGTCCTCCTCGCCGGTGCCGGCCCAGATCTGATCCGGGTCACTGGGCGCGATCGCGATGTCGCCGAGTGAGACGACCCGCTCGTTTTGGAAGACGGGCCGAAAGGTCACGCCGTTGTTCGTTGTCTTCCAAATGCCGCCCGCGGCGGCGGCCACGTAGAACGTCTTGGACGGGCTCGGTAGCCCTTCGACATCCGTCACACGGCCCGACATGTTGGCCGGCCCGACGGAGCGCCACCGCATGGCGTCCGACCAGTCCGAATCCAGTTGGGCGGTGAGTGGAGACGTCGACGCTACGAAGACGGCGACGAGGGTGCTGAGAATCCGGCGGATCGACATGACACATCCGGGTGAGGGTGGGGTCCAGCCCCGGATTCTCGGGTGCAGCGGATCTCGGCGCTAGAGTCGCGTAGGTACGTTAACCGTCCGAAAACGCCGCATCGAAGGCCGTATCCGACGTCGGGAAGTCCATCGCCCGCACGAACGCACACGCCTCCTCCGCGCCGAACTCGCGATCCATCCCCGAGTCTTCCCACTCGACGGAGAGCGGCCCGTCGTAGCCCACCCGGTTCAAGGCTCGAACGACCTCTTCGAACGGGACGGCTCCCCGTCCGAGAGACCGGAAGTCCCAGTACCGGTCGCGATGCCCGAACGGCAGATGCCCACCGAACACCCCGGCCGGGGTGGGCGTATCGGACCACCACACGTCCTTCATGTGCGCGTGGTAGATGCGATCGCCGAAGCGGTGGATGAACTCCACACAATCCACGCCCTGATAGGCGAGGTGGCTGGGGTCGTAATTGAAGCCGAACGCCTCTCGTCCACCCACGGCCTCCACGGCACGTTCCGCGGTGGAGATGTCGAATGCGATTTCGGTGGGGTGCACCTCCAGCGCGAAGCGAACACCGACCTCGTCGAAGACATCGAGGATCGGTCCCCATCGCGTCGCGAAGTCCGAAAAGCCCGCGTCGATCCACTCGTCCGGCACGGCCGGGAACGAGTAGAGCAGGTGCCATATGGACGACCCCGTGAACCCGTTCACGACGGGCACTCCGAGATTGGCGGCCGCTCGGGCCGTGGCTTTCATCTCCTCCGCAGCACGCCGCCGTACACCTTCGGGGTCACCGTCTCCCCACACGTGAGCCGGGACGATCGACTCGTGTCGCGCATCGATCCGGTCGCATACGGCCTGTCCGACCAGATGGTTGCTGATGGCGTGCACCGTGAGGCCGTGACTCGCCAGCAGCTCTCTCTGCGCCACGCAGTACGTGGGGTCCTCCGCTGCACGAGGCACGTCGAAGTGATCACCCCAACACGCGAGCTCGAGGCCGTCGTACCCCCACTCCGCCGCCTTCTCGGCCAGTGTAGCCAGCGGGAGGTCCGCCCATTGGCCGGTGAACAAGGTGACTGGTCGACTCATCGGTTCGGCTCCGGCGGTGCGTAGCGTGCGTCGAGCCAGGCTCCGCGGGCGTGGCTCTCGACAGCGGTATGGATGAAGTGCACCCCGATCGCGCCGTCGCGCACGGTCGGGAAGTCGAGCGGCTCCGGGCCGTCCGGCCGCAACGCGGAGGCGACCCCCCGGTAGACGTTGGCGAAGGCCTCGACGAAGCCCTCGGGGTGCCCACCGGGCAAGCGGGTGGCATGCGCCGCGGCGCCCGAGGTGGCTCCCGCCGCCCGGTAGAGAATCTGCTCTGAGCCGTCCGGCGAGATGAGCCGCAGTCGGTTCGGGTCCTCCTGGCTCCAGTCCAACCCGCCTTCGCTTCCATAGACACGAAGGCGAAGGTGATTCCGTTCTCCCGTCGCGATCTGCGTCGCCATGAGGACGGCGCGCACCCCCCCGGTGAGCTCGAGCAGCACCGTCGCGTCGTCCTCCAACTTCCGGCCGGAGACGACGGTCCCCAGGTCGGCGAAGAGTCGCTCGGCTTCGAGCCCCGTCACGTAGCGCACGAGGTTGTGCGCGTGTGAACCGATGTCGCCGAGCGCTGACGAGACACCGGCACGCTCGGGATCGCCCCTCCACTCCGCCTGCTTCTGGCCCTCGGCCTCGAGGAGCGTTCGCAGCCACCCCTGCGTGTACTCGACGACGACCTTCCGGATCTCACCGAGTTCCCCGCCGCGCGCGCGCGCGCGCGCCTCCTTCACGAGGGGGTAGCCGGTGTAGTTGTGCGTCACCGCGAAGATCAGGTCCCGCTCGTCCGCCATCCTGCACAACGTCTCCGCATCCTCGAGCGTATTCGTGAGCGGCTTGTCGCAGACGACGTGGATGTCCGCCTCGAGGAACGCCCGAGCGACGGCGAAGTGCAGGTGGTTCGGCGTCACGATACTGACGACCTCGATCCCGTCTTCCCGCTCGGCTTCAGCAGTCGCCATTACGCGGAAGTCGGCGTAGACCCGATGCGGGTCCAGCCCAAGAGCGTGCCCCTGTTCTGCCGCCTTGGCCGGATCCGAAGAGAAGGCACCGGCCACGAGCGAGAAGTCGCCATCGAGGCGAGCGGCCATCCGGTGAACGTCGCCAATGAAGGCCCCGGGTCCGCCGCCGACCTGTCCGTACCGAATCGTCATCGAGTCAGGCTCGGGCCGTCACGCGTCGGAGATTCCCTTGGGTCGATACCCACCGTACGACTTATCTCGGATGTACAACACACCGAAGATGATCGTCAGTACGGCGCATAAGGGGACCATGAATCGGAAGGAGATCTTCCCGCCGTAGTTGTCCGCCGGCCCGAGGATCGCCTGAGCACGATCGACGAGAGCCATGTCCGCATCCGATGCGATGAGCGCTCGAAGCGCCACCGCCGTGGCCGGTGAGGGGAGCTCGCCATCCGTTTGGAAGCCGCGAGCCACCTCGGCGATCGCGTCACGGGCGGCGACGGCGTCGGCGTCCGTTCGTTGGGCCAGCGACTGCTCGGCCTCTCGGAACAACGTCGTCGTCGACTGGACGGGAATCTCCGCGTGCGCGTATCGATCGGCGATCGCTCCCATCTGCGGCGCCGTGACGAGCCCGACCGTGGCCATGCCCACCGTCCCCATGAGCCCGAGCCCCAGGGCTCCGGAACGCGGTACCCGTTCGGAGACGACGCCGAGCATCGTGGGCCAGAAGTAGCAGACACCAAGCGCGAAGACGGTGGCTGCCGCGAGCGTTGCGCCGATCCCCGTCGCGTAGCTGAGGCCGAGCAAGCCGACGCCTGAGACGATGGCCGACATGAGGAGCAGCCCCGGAGGAGAGATCCGGTGCACGGCCGCTCCCGCGCCATACCGCATGACCGCCATCAGACCGTTGATCCACACGAGGACGAGGATGCCCGCCATCCCGCCTGCTTCGAGCACCGCCGGCACCCAGCGGTTCGGGCCGAGCTCCACCGACGCCGTCATGGCCATCGCGATGAGCATGATCCACATCAGCGGCGTTGCGAATGAAGCCTTGAACATCTCACCCATCGAGACCCCCGCCTCCACGCCTTCCGTGACCGGGAAGGGCTCGCGGAGGAGGAGTGCGCCGTACGCGAGGGTGGGGATCAGGATCAGACCGATCTTGATCTGCCAATCCCCGAACCCTACCGCATCGAGACCGAACGCAGCCAACCCGCCGATCACGACACCGCCGGGGAACCAGACGTGAAACTGGTTCAGCTTCACCGTCTTGTTCTCGGGATACAACGCGGCGACGAGCGGGTTACACGCGGCCTCCACGAGCCCGTTGGCCATTGCGATGACGAGTGCACCCACGAAGAGCATCGTGAAGCCGGGCGCCATGATCATCGTGATGGCGCCGGCCAGATGTCCCACGAACGCGAAGCGAAGGAGGGCCCGCATCCCGATCGTGTCCGCGAGGGGCGCGAACACGAGCTGAGACACCGCAAAGCCCCAGAGCGCGGCCCCTCCGATCCAGCCTACCTCTTCGTTGGTGAGGACGAAGTCACGCTTGAGTGCCAACATCACGGCACCCACAGTCGCGAAGGCGACCGACGTCGCGATCAGCGCCACGCAACTTCCCAGGAAGAGACGGCGCGCGTCGACCGAGGCAGCGTTCTGAGTCGCGGTTGTGGTGTCAGTCATCGTGGCGGGGTGTTGGGGGAGCTGACTCGGGACCGACTCTACGGCTCGAGCCCGATGTGGCGAAGCACCTCAGGGGGCGGGGGATCCCACTGGGTGAGCGGCACGTTTCCGACGTATCCCAGATCGTCCATGCCCTGCTGGGTGGTCCAGAACGCCGTAGACGTGAGATCGCGAAAGCGATCGAAGAAACGGGCCGCGAAGTCGAGCTCGGGCGGCGCGTCCGGGAGGAAGCAGATGTCGTCGCAGATTTGCCGCTGCTGCGCATCGTCGAGGTCGCGAAAGCGCGAAACCCCGAACCGTTCGGCAGACGTGCGGTCCAGCCAGGCGAGTCCCCCGCGGATGAGGACGAGGTCGCGTTCGTTGCCGTCGTACGGCGCGCTCACCCACTCGTCGATGAAGTCGTGGGCACCGACGGCGCTCGCCGCAGGCGACCGATCGTCCGCCGGGATGATGACGTCGCAAAGGGCGGCGACGGCCTCGAGCTCGTCCACTCCAAGCGCCCGCTCCCACGGCACCGACGGTGCGATCAGGTCCGGATCCCAAGCCGTCCCGGCCGCGAGCGGGTTCGACGCCGGAGCGGGGACCGATCCCGCGCTCCCGGCGTCTCCAGGCGCGCAGTTCGCCAGCCCCGGTAGCGCCGCTGCCACGGCCATGACCTTGAGTGCCTGGCGGCGATCCATGCCGCTCGACTCATCGCTGGGGCCGCGAGGCGTCGAGTCTTGGCCGAGGATCGGCAATGCACGCGACACGTTCTTCGAATCGCTCATCCGATGCTCCTCGAGCCCAGCTGCTCGACGATGTAGTCCGAGGCTCTCCAGGCGATCGCCATGATGGAAAGCGTCGGGTTCTTGTCGGCATTGGAGACGAAACAGCCTCCGTCCGTCACGAACAGATTCGGCACCTCCCAAGACTGACAGAACTCGTTCAGGACCGAGGTGCTCGGATCGTCTCCCATGATCACCCCTCCGACCTCGTGGATGATCTGACCCGGACGGGCGATCGCATTCGCTCCGTCGTCCTGCACGGTGCTCAACACTTGCCCGCCCATCGCATCGATGATTCCGGCGAAGGTGTGCTGCATGTGTCGAGCCTGGTTCAACTCGTGCTCCGACCACTTCCAGTGGAAACGCAGCGTCGGGATGCCCCACTGATCGACGCCTTCTGGATCGATCTCGCAATAGCAGTCTTCGTTGGGGATCATCTCCCCTCGACCGTCGAAGTACATGAACGACCCGTAGTAGCGGCGACAGTCCTCCTTGAACTGCGCGCCGTACGAGCCACCCGTGAGTGGCTCGATACCGCCGAAGGCCCCGTAGCCCGGCATCCGGCGGCCGCCACCGAATTCGATGTGATAGCCGCGCGCAAAGTCGAGTTCACCGCGCAGCTGCTCCTGGTACAGCCACCACGGCATGTAGAGATGCATGGCCGATGCGCCGTCCGCGTTGTGCGGGGGCATCGCCTCGAGTCGCGGAATCTGACCGGACACACCGGCTCCGACCGTGTCCATGACGTACTTGCCGACGAGCCCGCTCCCGTTGCCCAGACCATCGGGGAACGCCGAGCTCTTCGAGTTGAGCAGGATGCGCGCAGACTCACACGCGCTCGCGGCAACGATGACGACGCGTGCCGAGACGTGCTCGTCCAGGCGGGTCGTCTTGTCGATGTAGTGCACGCCGTTGGCGCGCCCGCTGCTGTCCACGGTGACCTCGCGGACCATCGCATTGGTCCGGACATCCAAGTTGCCCGTCGCGAGCGCCGGCGGAATCACGACGGTCGGCGACTGGAAGTTGGCCTTGATCGAGCACCCCCGACCGCACGGCGTCGCGTAGAAACACGCCGCCCGCGACCGCATGGACTCGGCGGTCACCCGCTGGGCCGTCGGATTGTTGGGCCACAACGCGGCGGCGAGTCGGTCGGCCTCTTGGCGTTGGGTGAGAATCGCGAGGTGGGCCGGAATCACGGGGATGCCGAGGTCGGAGCAGACCGACTGGGTCAGCAGCTCCTCCGCACGAGGCGCCGGAGGCGGCTGCAACACACCCGGCGACGAGTTCGGCGTGTTCTCGAGCCCTTCGTTGGAGCCGTAGACACCGATCAGCATCTCGGTCTTGTCGTAGTACGGCGCCACGTCGTCGTAGGACATCGGCCAATCGAAGCCGAGGCCGTCACGGCTCCGCGGCTTGTAGTCGTACTCCCCCATCCGGAGGGAGATGCGACCCCAGTGGTTGGTACGGCCTCCGAGCATACGGGCTCGCCACCACATGAAGTCGGCGCCGTCTGCGCTCGAGTACGGTTCGCCCGGCACACGCCAGCCGCCGTCGACCGTCGCGTCGTAGAACCCGAACGGCTTCTCGGGCGTGCCTGCCGCTCGGAGGGGGGCATCGGCGGGCGTATGGAACATCGGGGTCTCGGCGACCGGGTCGTAGTCACGCCCGGCCTCGAGCATGAGCACGCGTACGCCCGAGCAGGCCAGCACATACGCGCACATGCCTCCCGCCGCACCCGAGCCCACGACGATCGCATCGTACTCCTGCTGGGCTTTCTTCCTCACCGTGGCACCTCGGGCACCAGGATGCTCCGAAGGTGCTCGAGACTCCGCCGCGCAGTGGACAGCGAATCCGCGGGCTCGTCATGCTCCACGAACGAGTGCGTCACCGCACTCTCCGTCCGTGCGAGTCCCAGAAGTCGCGCGAAGTCGATCACGCCGTCGCCCACGTCGACCATCTCCGCTTCACCCGTCCGATCCTTCACGTGGAGGGTGGTGATCCGGTCCCCGTGCCGCTCGATGTGCCAGAACGGCGCACGCGCATCTTCGTAGCCATGGGCGACCCAGTAGACGTCCATCTGCCAATCCACGTACCGGGGGTCGGTGCGCGACAGCAGTAGGTCGATCGGTCGGCGCCCATCGGGCAAGGGCATCAGCTCCCATTCGTGGTTGTGGTAGCCGAAACGGAGGCCCGCGGCGGCCGCGGCCTCGCCTCCCCGGTTGAAGTCGTCCGCCACCCGTTCGAGGCTCACCGCGTCCCGCTCGTCGCCAGGGAGCCAGGGGATCACCACGTGGCTCTGCCCGAGCTCCAACGCGTCTTCGATGACCCGCTCCCATCCGTCCCGGATGTCGTAGATGTCGTGATGGCTCGACTCGGCTCGTAGACCGACGTCTTCGAGACGGCGACGCATCTGCCGGGCATCCAATCCGTGGAGGCCGGCGAGTTCGACGAAGTCGTACCCCATCGACCCGAGGGCCTCCAGGGTCCGCGTTACGTCGCTCTCCATCTGGTCGCGGACCGTGTAGAGCTGGATCCCCATCTCCGGGGCGGCCTGGGGCGTCGCCCGCCCGCGGAGGAAGTCACGGCGCTTCATTCGCCCAACTCCCGAATCTTGACGTTCCGATACCAGACGGGATCTCCGTGATCCTGGAGCCCGATATGTCCACGTTCGGCCCGACCGTAGGCGGGCCACTCGACGAACTTGCTGCCCTGCACCAACGCCTCCCACTCAGGGCTCCACAACTCGTACGCGACGACCTGGGTCCCGTTCAGCCAGTGCTCGACCGACGCGCCGCGCACGACGATCCGCGCCTCGTTCCACGCGCCGGCCGGAAGCACGACACCCCGGGGAGCCGGGTGGAGACCGTAGTTGGCCCCCGCGCTCGTGAGCGGGTCACCTCCGTCATAGTGTTCGGCATCGTCGAGCACCTGCATCTCGGGCGCCGAGTGGTAGATCCACTCCTCGCCGAGCGCCGCCCTGTAGAAGATGCCACTGTTTCCGGCAGCCTCGACCCGCCACTCCAGGGAGAGCTCGAAGTCGTCGAAGTCCTGGTCGGTGATGATATCCCCACCGGGGCCCGTCCTCGTAAGCATCCCGTCGGTCACGGCCCAGCCGACCGGATCTCCTCCGGAATAGGCTCTCCATCCGTCCATCGAGGCTCCGTCGAACAAGAGCTCCCAGCCCTCCGCTCGCTCGTCTGCGGTGAGCTGGTTCGTCGAGGTGACTTCGACCGGCGCGTCCGGCTCGGCTTCCTGGCCGGACGCACACCCGGCCAGTCCAACGGCACCGACGAGTCCGAGCGAAAGGACCTTCGAGTAGCGGTTCATAGAGACCACCCGTCGCGGTATTCGCGCGTCAGGAGTCGGGTCGCAGCCTCGGAATTCCGCACCTGCATTTCGGCGGAGTCGTAATCCATCTTGAAGCCCTGCCCCGCTCGGAGCGCGACGAGCCCCAGCAACATGACCTCCGTGAGCGGCGCAGCGTACGAAAAGGGGCTCGTCGCCCGGCCGACGCCCTTACACGCGTTGGCCCAGTTCATCTCGTGACTCTCTTCCACGCGCTGAAACGTCTGAGGGACCGTCGCCGCCTCTTCGTGTAGCGCCTCGGGGAAGAGCTGCGGATTGCGGCCGTACGTCTCGTGCATCAGAAGGCCGCGCTCACCCACGAAGATCACCCCGCCCTCGCGCTCGAGCTCGATGTCATCCGGCAGTCCGTCCGGGCGTCGAGGCATCAGTCCACCGTCGTACCAGTGGAGGTCTACGGCGGGGAGGATGCCCCGGCGCGGGAAGTGGTAGTGAACCTTGGTGGCCATCGGGTACGACACCGGGTCTTCCGACGGTCCACCCCACGGAGTAGACGTCGCTTCGACCGTCGTCGGGTAGGTGAGGCCGAGGGCCCAGTAGGGATGGTCGAGGAGGTGGGCGCCCATGTCTCCCAAGGCTCCGACACCGAAGTCGACCCACCCACGCCAGTGGAACGGGTGGTAGATCGGGTGGAAGGGGACGTCCCGAGCGACGGGACCGACGTACTGATCCCAGTCGAAGCCATCCGGCGGTGCGAAGTCGGCGTGCAGTCCGGATGCCTGAGCTTCCCATACCGACCCCGGCCACCACGAACGATCGGGCGAGAGCGGATCGAAGTCGGCAGGCATCGGGGCGGGCCGAAGAAGCCCCTGCGCCCAGATCGGTCGATTGGTCCAGACGTGGACCTCGGACACCGTGCCGATGACGCCGGCCTGCACCCATTCGTTGATGAGCCGGGCATCGTCACCCGAGTGTCCCTGATTGCCCATCTGCGTCACCACGCCGGTCTCGGCCGCGAGCCGATTCAGGGCACGGGCCTCGTGCACCGACCAGGTGAGCGGCTTCTGTACATACACGTGCTTGCCTGCGCGCATCGCAGCCGCAGCGATCACGGCGTGGGTATGGTCCGGAGTCGCGATCAAAACGGCGTCGATGTCCGACTGCTGCTCGAGCATCTCGTCGAAACGGGTGTACTTCGCGGCGGCTTCGTACTGCTCGGCCCACCGATGGCCCTTTTCCCGGGGTTCACCATCCCCGTCGGTCATCCGCTCGAGGACCTTCCGCTCCACCAGCGCGAGATCGACGTCACACACGGCGACGATGTTCTCGGAGCCGAGTTCCTGCGCGTTTTCTGCCCCCATCCCCCCGGCGCCGACGATGGCGACGTTGAGGGTGTCGCTCGGGGCCTGGTGACGCGGTCCGCCAAGCACGTGCCGAGGCACGATCATTCCACCGAGGGCGAGCTTCGAGGACGCCGAGACGAAGTCACGGCGGGAGAGGTCGTCGGCCACGGCACCGTCCTGTCAGAGAAGAGACGAGGACAAACTAGGCGCAGTGAATCGTTTCGCTACGTTCGGCCGGGTTCAGCGTACGTCGACACCGGCCACGAGATCGGGCACGCGCGGGCGGAGCTTGATCGGGAGGCGCCGCAGATGGGACTCGAGCAGATGTCGGGGTGTCAGCTCGCGGTCGATGATCTGCGCCAGCTGCTCTTCCTGTCGCCATATGAATTCGATGGCACGAACCTCGAGGTCGAGCATCCGTTTCTCGACGGTTTCATTCAGGGCGATCTCGAGACCGATCGTGCCCGTCGCTCCCATCTTCCACAACGAGTCCCGCTGGTTCGTCACACCCAGGGCGAACTCGCCTGCCGATCCGGCGTCTTCGATCGCGCGCGCGGCGTCGGTGATCCGACGTTCGCTCGCACCACCGATGTTCTGGTACGCGAGAAGGCGGCGTAGCGTGTTCTCCGCAACGTCCCCGTGCAGCTCGTACACCTTCTCGGGCGTCCACGGATCACATCGCTGACAGGGAATCCCCACACCGAGGCGACCATCCGCCCCGCGCAGCGGGTACACCCACCACCCCAAGTCGTACCGAAGAGCGCGGAGTGTGCTGTTGCAGTGCGGACACGTCTCGCGCCCGTGCCACGCCGCCCAGCCGAAGCGCCGCCAGCGGAGGACGTCGGCGACCGGGGTATCCTCCCAATCGATGGCGACATCTCCGTCGGAGAAGCCGATCATGTCCCCGATGTACTGCATGGCGCCGAAGGTGTACGCCGTGACTTTGGAGCGACGACTGTCGAAGGACGCTTTGCGCTTCCGAAGCTCCCGGCCATAGCGCCACCACGCTTGCTCCGCGAGGCCCGCCGCGCCGACCCGAATCAGCGTGATCGGCCCTGCCTGGAACAGGGCGATGTTCGCGGTATGACCCATCGGACGACCGTGGTCCCGCGCGATCCGCTCCAGTTCGTAGAGGGCCGCGTCCCGCTCTTCGATCGGGGCCAAGTTCCATCGGTGGCAACGGTCGCACACGGCCCACAATCGACCCCGTTCGGGATCGAACGCGATCTTCCGACCGCGCGGCATGTGCGCCAACTGTCCGTTCTCAGGGAACGAACACCGACAGAAGAGGCAACGTGTGAACATCGTTCCCCTTAAGGGGCAAGCGTCGTCGTCATCAACCCGTCCTTCGCGCCCGTCGGCACCCAAGCGGCCTCCGAGCCTCACCTTCTTAGGTTACGAAGACAACCGTAGGAGCGACAAGTTCCTTCAGCCGCCCTCCGGCACAGCCGCGATGCAGTCGATCTCGACCAGAGCGCCTAGGGCGAGGCCACTTCCGGCCAACGCAGCGCGCGCAGGGGGCGCTTCCGGGAAGTACTCGACGTAGACGGCGTTCATCGCGGCGTAGTCCTCGATGTCGGCCAAGTAGACCGTGCATTTGATCAAATCCTCGAGGGTCGCGTCCGCCGCCGCGAGGATCTCCCGGATGTTCTCCATCGTCTGGTGTGTCTCCGCCTCGATGCCTCCTTCGACGACCTGAGGAGGCATGACGTTGGGAAGTGCCCCGAGCGCTCCCGAAAGGAAGATGAAGTCGCCGCTACGGATCGCCGACGAAAACACCGGTAGGCGAGCGACCCCCTCCGGCTGAATGACCTGTCGGCGGGGTGCGTCCTCTTCGATAGGCTGACGGTCCGTACGGTCTTCGATCGTGCAGCCGACCGTGAGGCCTGCGGCGAGGGTGAGGACCAAAGCCTGACGCAGCGACATGCGGAGCTCCAAGGCGGGAGATAGACAGGAGGGACGGCGGGAACCTGGGTCCCGAGCGTGCGGATCGCTACCGACGTCGTGCGTGCCGGACGCTACCTTTCAACTGGACGGTGGATCGGACGCCCGGTGCGAGCGGCACGCGGACCCTCGGGAGTATCCATGGATCGAAGGACCTTCTCACGACTGACCGGCACGGGCCTCGCCGGGGCTTGGATCGGGCTGCCCGCACGTCCGCGCTCCGGAGCGTCCGACGGAGGCCAAGTCGCTCGGGTCGACCGGGCACGGCTACTCGAGCGCATGAGCCAGTTGGCGACGTTCGGCGCCAACGAGGACGGAGGGATCGACCGGGTCGCCTTCAGCGACGCCAATCTCGAGGCTCGCGATTGGGTCGTCGAGCTCCTCGAGAAAGCAGGCTTCCGCACCCACATGGATCTGGTCGGGAACTTGATCGGCCGACGGGAGGGAACGGACTCCGCCCTTCCGCCGATCATGTTCGGCTCTCACATCGACTCGGTCCCGGGTGGCGGCAACTACGACGGTCAGGTCGGATCGCTGGCCGCCGTAGAGGTCGCCACGACGCTGAGTGACGCCGGTCTCTCGACCCGTCACCCTCTCGAGGTCGCCATCTTCTCGAACGAGGAGGGTGGCAAGACGGGTAGCCGAGCCTTGGTGGGTGAGGTCTTCCCCTTCGAGCTCGACATCCAGACCGCCTCGGGCTTCACGATCGGGGAGGGTCTACGCCGACTCGGAGGCGATCCCGATCGCCTTCGCGACGCCATCCGCGAGCCTGGATCGCTGGCCGCGTTCCTCGAACTCCACGTCGAGCAGGGCGCGGTACTGCACGAAGACGCGCTCGACATCGGTGTGGTCGAGGGCATCGTCGGGATCATGCGGTGGAACGTGCTGGTCGAGGGAGAGACGAACCACGCGGGATCGACCCCGATGGAGCGCAGGTCCGACGCGATGGTCGGCGCGGCACGCTTCGTCGACGCGGTGCACACGATCGCGCTGGACATGCCGGGACGTCAGGTCGCAACGGTCGGGCGACTCCTCGCCGAGCCGGGGGCCCCCAACGTTATTCCAGGCCGCGTCCGGATGACCCTCGAAATCCGCGATCTCTCGATGGACGGGGTGGAGCGGACCTTCGCCGCGATCCAGAACGCATCGGATCGCATCGGCGCGAACTCGGGCGTGACCTTCTCCTACGAGCGATTCTACGTGAGCCGAGCGGCTCCGACCGACGCACGGATCCGCGACGTCGTCGAGGCGTCGGCGCACGACCTCGGGCTCTCGTCGATGCGTATGCCTTCGGGTGCGGGACACGACGCGCAGAGCATCGCACTGTTGTGCCCGATCGGCATGATTTTCGTGCCGTCAATCGACGGGATCAGTCACGCGCCCGAGGAGCGTACGGCGGACGACGACGTGGCGAACGGAGCCGACGTCCTCCTTCACACTCTCCTGTCGATCGACCGAAACGGTCTCGGTAGCCCCCAGGGATGACGGCACCACCGGCCTCGGGAGGGTCCGGAGCACCGGACATCGAGATCTCTGCGAAGGGGGTCCTGCGCCACTATTGGCGCGTGGTGGGGGGACGCCCCAGCCACCTCGCGATCCCGTTGGGCTTGATCCTCCTGGCCGGGGTCTTCGAAGGACTGTCCTTCTCCCTCCTGATTCCGCTGACCGAAGCGGTCGCCGAGACCAACTTCAACTTCCTCGAGGACTCCCGTTGGTTCGGTTGGGTCCTGGCGCTGGTGCCCGGGACGGTGACGGATCCGGCCCAACGAGACACGTACCTCGTGATCATCGTCGTCGGACTCGTGATCGCGGCCCGCATTGTGAAGCTGGCGATCGAGTACGGGACCAAGCTGTACGTCGTCCCCCGGAACGAACGCTACCGGGTTCGTGTGGGCGAAGAGACCTTCGCCCGTGTCCTTCGGTTCGGTCGGATGTACTTCGACCGCCACGCGGTGGGCCGGGTCGACGCAGAGGTCGGGTGGTCGACCTCGGTGATGGGGCTGCTGGTCGCGCTCGAGGAACTCCTCCGGAACGGGGTGGGACTCCTCGTGAAGGCCGCCGTGATGATCGGGATCTCCATCCCGCTCTCGGTTGCCTTCATTCTCTCGCTGCCGTTCGTGAACTGGTTCATGCACGCGGTGAACCGTGAGGTCGAGCGCATCTCTCGGCAGAGCGTCGACGTCGATCGGGAGATCCGCTCTCGAATGCTGGACATCCTCGGCTCGATCCCACTCGTGAAGGCGTACTCCCAGGAATCGCGCGCTTCCGCGGCCTATGCCGCGACACTCCGGGAGGCCGAGGTCCTGGCCGTCCGCCGCGACAAGGTGGTCGGCCTCCGCTATCCGGTGGAGGAGGTCGTAATCCTGATCGTGATGATGCTGGTGCAGACCGCCGTCATCGTGGTTCAGGGCGACAGCTTCTCGCCCAGCCAGCTCGCGCCCTTCGGGGCCTTCCTCATCGTCCTGCAGCAGGCGCTCCGAGACTACAAGTACTTCAGTCAGTTCTCGCTTCAGGTCTCGCAAGAAATTCCTCGCCTGAACGCGGTGGCAGGCCTCTTCTCCGACGAGGGGAAGTTCATCGTGCCGTCGGGCACTCGGACGTTCGACCGACTCGAGCACGCGATCGAACTCGACGGCGTCGACTTCCAGTATCAGGAGGGCACCGACACGCTCTCCGGCATCCGTGCGCGGATCCCAGCGGGAGGGGTGACCGCCATCGTGGGCCCTACGGGCGCCGGCAAGACGACGCTGGTCGACCTGATCGCGCGCCTCTACGACTGCCGACCCGGCGCGATCCTTTTGGACGGCGTCGACATTCGCGACTTCTCCCTACCGACGCTCCACGCGCGCATGGCGATCGTGAGCCAAGAAGTGTGGCTCCTGAACCAGACGCTCCGATCGAACCTGACCTTCGGGCTCGACGAGGCCCCGTCCGATGCGGTGCTGCACGAGGCGTTGACCGCCGTCGAGTTGAGGGACTTCACTGACGGGCTGCGCGAGGGACTGGACACCGAGCTCGGCGACCGAGGCGTGCAGCTCTCCGGGGGACAGCGACAGCGTGTCGCTCTTGCTCGAGCGCTCCTGCGCGATCCAGACATTCTGATCCTCGACGAGGCGACGTCGGCGCTCGACAGCGTCATCGAACAGCGCGTGGCTCAAGCGATCATGCAACGCGCGGATGGCAGGACGTTGATCATGATCGCGCACCGCCTGTCGACGATCCGCGAGGCCGATCAGATCCTCGTGCTCGAGGGTGGCCGACTCGTCGAGGCGGGCCGCTGGGACGAACTCGTGGCAAAGGGTGGGGCCTTCGCGGGGCTCCACGAGGCCCAGTTCGGCGCGACTCGATAGCACGAAGCCAAGCCGCTGCGGCGGCCGCTCCCTATGGGTCGTCGCCGAAGACGTAGAGGGCACCGGCCAACACGCGATACGGCTCCCGCACTCGGTAGGCCGCGAAGGGATCCCTCCCTTGAAGGTAGAGACCGTGCAGATTCGTCACCGAAATGACGGTGAAGCGGGGATCGGCCTCGGCAGCAGCGGTCCGCTCCGGGACGAGCCGGAAGAAGCTCGGAAGGGCGACGTAGTCGATCCCGTACGCCTCCGGCCGAGCACTTCCGAAGTAGGACAGCCGAACCGTCTCGACGTCCTCTTCGGCCATGAAGTCTCGGAGTTCCAGCAGACCTTGACCCCAATCGGCGTTCGAATCCGAGAGGGGGCGGTCGATCGCGTCGCTCGGTCCGGCCCAGACGGACGACCACGAGAGGAAATGCGGCCACGCAGACCATACGAGGACCGTCTGTGCGGAGAGTGCGACCAGAACCGCAGCGCGAGCCCTCGTCCGCCACCAACCGGCCGCGCCGACCGCCACGCACACGCTGATCAGCGGAAGGACCGGAAGCGCATAGCGGAAGCCGGCGTTGAGATCGGACCGCATCAAGAACGCCGCAAAGACTCCGAGACCCAAGAGGGGTGCCCTAGCAAACGACGACGCCCAAAGGCCTATCGCATCACCCCCGCCCGGAGTGCGCACCCTATACGCCGCCCACCCGATGGCGCCGATGATCAGGAGGTGAAGGACCACCGGCGTCTTGAAGAGAAAGGCCACGGGGAAGTAGTACCACCACCCCTCCGCACTCGTCGAACCCATGAGGTACGCGGGTGCGGGGTGCCCCCCGGACGCGTGCGCGATCGTCCGCCACACGTTGAACCGGAAGAGCGTCAGGGTGGGGTCGCCGCGATAGAGTACGGCCAACGTAGCCCACGCCGTGACGAGGCTCGTCCCGATCGGTATCGACGAGGCACGCAGGTACTCCATGAGCCCGGCCGTCCCCCGTTCCACACGTCGGGACCAGGCCTCGAGTCCGAGGAGCACGACCGCAATCGGCCCAAGCGCCAGCGCGCTCATCTTCATGCCGAAAGAGATCGCCACGGCCAACCCGGCCGTCGCCCCACTCACGACCGTCGGCTTCCTCACCAGGACGTCGAGTGCCCACACCGCGAAGAGGAAGGCACACGCCAAGGGTAGGTCGTTGTATGCGACGCCACCGTGGGCGAGCACGTCGGGCATCGTGGCGGTGAGTACCGACGCCAGAAGTCCCGCTGAAGCTCCCACCGCGGGGCCGACCGCAGCCGACGCCGCCCACCATGCGAACGCCCCGGAACCCGCGATCAGAATCACGGCGAGTAGTGTCGTCACCCAGCGCGCGCGTCCCAGCACTCTCTGAGGGTCGTTCCCCGCCCCGAAGTGGAGCGCTCGAGCGTAATCCCACCGGTCGTCGAAGGTCCACGAACGATCTTCGGGAGGCCGCACATCGGCAGCCGGCGCGGCGGCCCAGCCGTACAGCAACATCGGGAGTGGAGGCTGGTCCGTGATCATGCCCCACTCACCCGTGGTGACGCCCCGTACGCCGCCCCCGACCAGCACGATCTCGTCGAAAGTGGCGGAGGCGCGGCTCGACGCCGTCCGGATCATCGCACCCGCTGCGAGCGCGACGACGACGATCGCGACGGCCGCGAGACGCGGGTTCACGCGGCGGCGGCCGCCCGCGGGTCATCGACCCGCTGAAGGAGGATCGCCCCGACGACGAAGAGTACGCTGATCGACATCACCGACAGCTTCTGGTTTCCGCCCGTCAGTAGAGCGACCTGTCCGAAGAGGAGCGGCCCGATCACCGACGACGATTTCCCGCACAGTGCGTAGAAGCCGAACATCTCGCTCTCGCGGCCATCCGGGATCAGGCTCGCCATATAGGCCCGGCTCGCGGCCTGAATCGACCCGAGACCGAAGCCCGCGAACATCCCGACGACCGCGAACGCGGTCTTCGACTCGATGAAGAAGATCACGATCGCGATGGTGATCCACAGGCCGAGCACCCCGGTGACGACCTTCTTCGGGCCGAGCACATCGGTCGGCTTCGCCATCACGAACGCGCCGACCAACGCCGCGATCTGGATCGCCAGGAAGAGAAGGATCAGCTCGGTCTGCTCGTAGCCGAACGTCGTGGAGGCCAAGGTGCTCGCCATGTAGATCGCGGTGAGCACACCATCGATATAGAAGAAGTACGCGATGAGAAAACGACGCATCTCCCGTAGCCCCCACACCTCCCTCCACAGCTCACGGAAGCTCGTCACGCCCCACGTGGCGGCCTGACCCACGCTCATGTCACCCGGCTCGTCTCGGGGCAGGTACAAGAAGGAGGGCAAGGAAAAAAGGAGGAACGCTGCGGCGACCATCAGCCACACCGCCCACATCATCTCGGCCTGGGCGAGAGGGATCGCCAAGATCAGTCCGAGTGCCGAACCGGCGTATCCCACGCCGAACCCGATCCCGGAGATCCGCCCCTGGTGGTCCGGCGGTACGATGTCCGGCAGGTAGGCGTTGTAGAAGACCAAGCACGACTCGAAGCCGATATTCGCGACGAGGAAGAGGGCGAAGGCCCACATGACCGCGCCGGGAGAGATCGTCGTAAAGAGGGCGACGCCGGCGATACACATCCCGACGTAGAAACCCATGAAGCGCTTTCGGACCCCTGCGCGGTCCGCGATCGCACCGAGAACCGGCGCACTCAGAGCGACGACGAGCGCGGAGATCGACACGGCACGACCCCAGATCGCATCCCCCTCTCCGGCCTCGTTCCCGACCACCGCTTCGATGAAGAAGATCTGGAAGACGACCGACACGATGACCGCTGGATAGACGGAGTTCGCGAAGTCGAACATCACCCATGCGCCGACCTGCTTCTTGTCCACATGTCGCTCCGTTCGGGGGTTGGCCGCCACGGTAGCCGGACCCCCGTTGCATCGCTACGGGTGTGCCGCGAATCTCTGCTGCCCGCTCGACCCCAGCCTGACTCCAGATGAACAGACTCTCCGGGAAGCGTGTGCTGATCACGGGTGCCTCGGCCGGCATCGGTGAGGCCTGTGCGCGACACTTCGCCGCACAAGGTGCCCACCTCCTCCTTTCGGCCCGGCGGGTTCAACGAGTCGAAGAACTCGCGCGTGAGCTCGCGAGTGAACACGGCGTCGAAGCCCACGGTCACGCCCTCGACGTCACCGACAAGGATGCCGTCCGCGCCTACGTGACCGATCTCTCGGCCCGCGGTCTCGACCCCGACATCCTCATCAACAACGCGGGGAAGGCGAAGGGGCTCGACAAGCTCCAGGACGGTTCGCTCGACCACTGGGACGAGATGATCGACACGAACATCAAAGGGCTCCTGTACGTGACTCGTGCAGTGCTCCCCGCGATGGTCGCCCGCGACTCCGGGCACGTGATCAACATCGGCTCGATCGCAGGGCGCTGGGTCTACCCCAAGGGCGCGGTGTACAACGCGACGAAGTTCGCCGTGAAGGCGCTCTCGGAAGCAATGAACATCGACTTGCTCGGGACCAAGATCCGCGTCTCCAGCGTCGACCCGGGCCTCGCCGAAACCGAGTTCAGCGAGGTGCGCTTCGACGGCGACGCGGACCGCGCCGAATCCGTCTACTCGGACACGGTGCCACTGACGGCGGACGACA
Source organism: Gemmatimonadota bacterium (assembly GCA_039030015.1). Classification (GTDB taxonomy): domain Bacteria; phylum Gemmatimonadota; class Gemmatimonadetes; order Longimicrobiales; family Gaopeijiaceae; genus UBA2589. The sequence goes on from JBCCEZ010000005.1 coordinate 93,826, forward strand.
TCGCCGATGCGTGCGTCTACGTGGCGAACGCGCCGGAACACGTCGACATCTTCAACCTCGTGATGATGCCGACCGTGCAACGTTACCCCGGCTATATCGACCGGAACGACGGTTGAGCGACGGCGAAGCGGGGTCTCCTCCCTCCCCCGAGACGAAGCCCGTCTCGGGGATCGAGTCGTACCTCGTCGTCTTCACGCTCTGGCTCCTCGTCTTCTCGGCGGCGAGCCAAACGATGATCCTCTCACCGATCCTGCCCCGGATCGGCTCCGAGCTCGACATTCCGGACGCGGTGCTCGGGACGCTCGTATCCGTCTACTCCGTCATGGTCGGCATCTTCGCCATCCTCGCGGGGCCGGTGTCGGACAAGATCGGACGGAAGCGGATCCTGGTCTTGGGATGCGGCACGATGACGGTCGCTCTGTCGCTGCACGGCCTCGTGGCGGGCTACTACTCCTTTCTCCTCGTCCGGATCTTTGCCGGGTGCGCCGGTGGCATCCTGAGTGGTGCCGCTGTGTCGTACATCGGCGACTACTTCCCGTACGAGCGTCGAGGCTGGGCCACCGGATGGGTCATGAGCGGGTCGGCGTTCGGCCAGATCTTCGGCATTCCCTTCGGGATCTTCATGGCCGCCCGATGGGGATTTCGGTCCCCGTTCTATCTGTTCGCTGCGACGATGGCCCTCACGGTCCTCCTCCTCATCGTCCGGATTCCTCAGCCCGACGTCTCCCGATCGCGCCAGAAACTCACGGTGGGGAACGCGGCTCGGAACTATATGGAGATGCTGCGCAGACCCGAGATCGCGTGGGCAGCCACGGCGTTCTTCCTGATGTTCCTGAGCATCTCGCTGTTCGTCATCTATCTCCCCACGTGGCTCGAGCGTGAAGTCGGGATCACGCCCAACCAGATGAGCCTGATGTTCCTCTTCGGGGGCATCGCGAACGTGCTCACCGGCCCCAATGCCGGAAAACTCTCCGATCGAATCGGCCGGAAGCTGATCGTACTTCTGGCCTCGGTCGGCATGTCGATCGTCATGTTGTCGACGGTCTACGTGATCGGGGGGCCGACGAGCGCCTACATCTTCTTCTTCGTGTCGATGGTGCTCGTCGCGATGCGGATCAGTCCCTTCTCCGCGCTGCTCACGGCGTTGGTTTCCGGAGAACGCCGGGGCTCCTTCATGAGCTTGACCGTGGCGCTCGGACAGGTTGGCTTCGCGATCGGTGGTGCAATCGCCGGACCCCTCTTCGCCGGTGTAGGGTACGCCTCGAACACGGTCGTGGCCGCTGCCTCGATCTTGGCGATGGGACTGATCGTCTGGTTCTTCGTCCCGGAACCGGAAGGCGACAACGCGTGATCCGGCCGGCCGAAAGCCCTATCGTGCCGTATCCACGTTGGTATGTTCTCCGACCTCGCGCCGGATCGGCGGTCCCGGCGCCACCGCCCTGAGCCCCGAAGCGCACCCTGTGAGCCCCGGACCCGACGACCAGATCCGCGTTCTGTACGTGGAGGATGCCTTCGACCAGGCCCTCCTGGTGAAGGCATTCTTCCAAACGCTGCCCGGTTATCGCGTCACACACTCGCAGGACGGAGACCACGCAGTCGAGCTGATCGCGACGCAAGAGTGGGATCTGTTCGTGACCGACTTGAACCTGCCTGGGACGGACGGCTTCCAGCTCATCCGAACGATGCGGGCGAAGTACGAGACCCTCCCCATTCTGGTGACCACGGGATACACCCAGGCCCAATACGAGGAGCAAGCACTGCGGGCCGGCGCGGATCAGGTCATGATCAAGCCGCTGAGCCAGGCCGACTTCGTGGCGCGCGTCCAGTCGATGATCGAGCGCGCCGACGCACCGATCTACGACGGGGATGAGCTCGTACTCGCGGTCGAAGGCAGACTCGGCGACGCGGAGATGGGATGCGGGGGCGCTCTGATGGAGCATGTCGCCAACGGCTCGCGGGTCGTCATCGTCCCGCTACTCGGGCCCGAAGACGAGGATACGCGGGCCGAGATGAAGGCGTCCGGAATCGCCTCAGCGATCCTCGGTGTGGACTTCACGCCGGACCGATCCACCTTCGGCGATCTCTCTGCCCAACGAGCGTTGATCGAACGACTCGTGACCGAGCTCAAGCCGACGACCGTCTATGTCCCGGCGCCGGACGATCGCGACACGTCGCGTCGTGAAGCCTCCGCCTTGGCTCGCGCGGCCACCGCCCACGTCCGACGGGTCTACGGCTACGAGACCGCGACGACCGGGCTCGACTTCACGCCGTCCGTCTTCGTCGACGTGCGCAGCCAGATGGTCATGAAGATGGAGGCGCTGGCGGCCTACCAGTCGATGGGCGCACCCCGGGTCGATCTTCGGCCTCGGATGGCCCAGGCGTACGCCCGGTACTGGGGACGCTTCAAGGAGTTCACGGAGGTCGAAGCCTTCCAGCTGGTGACCTCAGGAGGATAGACGTGCGCAATGCACCTTCGCCTCGCCGCCCTCGCTCCGAGGCCGGCCTGGTCGCCGTCCTCCTGACGCTAGGCGCGATCCCTCTGGCTGGACAGGAGCCGGAGCCGATCCAAGCCGGGGTCGCCCCGCCACCCGGGCCGTACGCGCCCGGCGTGAACGTGGTGCACTACGACGTCGAAGTCGGACTCGGCTACGCGACCGACTGGTTCGAGGGCATCACTGATATCCAGGTCGCCACGACCCGTCGCGACCCGGATCTTCCCCTCGACTTCACGGGCCTCGCGATTCGGGCGGTCGAGCTGGAGGGAGCCCCGACGACCTACACCCATGAAGAAGGGATCCTCACGGTCCCGTTGGAAGGCTACCGGGACGGGGACACCATTTCGGTCCGGGTCCATTATCAGGGGGTCCCGGACGACGGGTTGATTCTGCGGAACAACGTACACGGCGAGCCGGCGGCCTTCGTCGACAACTGGCCGAACCGCACCCGCTTCTGGTTGCCCAGTGTCGACCATCCCGCCGACAAAGCCACGGTCCGGTACACCGTGCATGCTCCGACCCAGTGGAAGGTCATCGCGAACGGACACCTCGTCGGGGATCCGGCGCCGACCCCCGCATCGGCGATCGGCCCCGAAGGCGATCGGCTCACCTGGCTGTGGGAGGTGGGCGTTCCGATCTCACCGTACAACATGGTCATCGGCGCGGCCGACCTCGAGGTGACCACCATCGGCCTGGCGGCGTGCGGGCAGGCACCGGCCACGAGGCGCGATGACGGGTGCGTCGAAGTCACGACGTGGATCTATCCCCAAGACGGCGAGAACGCCGAGCCGTCCTTCCGTCGGTCCGCGGAGATGGTCGACTACTTCACGGATCTGATCGGCCCCTATCCGTTCGAGAAGCTCGCGAACGTCCAGTCCGCGACGCGCTTCGGTGGGATGGAGAACGCCTCGGCGATCTTCTACTCCGAACAAGCGATCGCCGCGGGAGCGGACATCGAGGGGACCGTGTCCCATGAGATCGCGCATCAGTGGTTCGGAGACGCGGTCACCGAGGCGAGCTGGCACCACCTGTGGCTCTCCGAAGGCTTCGCGAGCTACTTCGGCGATCAGTTCTTCGAGGTCGCGGACGGCGTCGAAGACTTCCGTGCTCGGATGGAACGGAGCCGCCAGAGCATCATACGTTCGGCGGCCTCCAATCGCCCGATCGTCGACCCGGCCGAACAGGACCTCTTCGCCCTGCTCAACACGAACAACTACCCCAAGGGGGCGTGGGTCCTGCACATGCTACGCGGCCTGATCGGCGACGAAGCGTTCTTTGTCGGGATCCGAGACTATTACGCGTCGCACCTGCACACCGCCGTCCTGACCGACGACTTCCGGGCGGCCATGGAGCGGGCCTCCAATCGATCGCTCGAGTGGTTCTTCCGGCAGTGGATCTACTTGCCCGGTTTCCCGACGCTCGAGTACGACGTCGCGTACATCCCCGATCCGCCGGGGAACGACGGCTACACCGAGCTGACGATACGGCAGGTGCAACCCGCGGAGTGGCCCACCTTTCGACTCCGCTTCGAAGTGGAGCTGATCGTCGATGGCGTCGCGGTGCGGGAAGAGGTCGAAATCTCCCAAGTCGAAACCGTCGTACGACTCGAGACCGTCGGACCCGAGCCGACCTCAGTCGTGATCGATCCCGATGGGTGGGTGCTCAAGGGCGACCGCTGACGGCCTAGGCGCGTCACGACCGGACATCGAGCTTGCGAAGGCCACGTAACTCCGGCGAGGTTACTCGCCGCTCGCCCGACGGGTGAGCGTGAGACCGAACGAAAATGGCCATCCGCCATGCATCTAGATTTCGAACGTGACATCGTCGAGATCCAGGAGCAGATCGACAAGCTCCTCGATCTCGCGGAACGCAGAGGCATCGACGTCTCCGAAGAGGTGTCCGTCCTCCGGCGCAAGCTGGAAGGGCTGACGCAGGAGACGTATGCCAACCTCAAACCGATGGAGCAGGTGGAAGTGGCCCGCCACAAACGGCGGCCCTACACCCTCGACTACGTAGAGCGGATCTTCACCGATTGGCTCGAGCTCCACGGAGACCGGAACTTCCGAGACGATGAGGCCATCGTCGGCGGGTGGGCTCGGCTCGATGGGGAGTCCGTCATGATCATCGGCCAGCAGAAGGGCCGCGACATGAAGGAGAACCTCCGCCGGAACTTCGGGATGCCCCACCCCGAGGGGTACCGGAAAGCCCTCCGACTAATGCGGCAGGCCGAGAAGTTCGGTCGCCCTGTGATCAGCTTCATCGACACCCCTGGGGCGTACCCCGGCCTCGGCTCCGAAGAGCGAGGCATCGGAGAGGCGATCGCGTTCAACCTCCGGGAGATGTCCCGCCTTCGAGTCCCGATCGTCTCGGCCGTGATTGGCGAGGGTATGTCGGGGGGCGCGCTCGGAATCGGTGTCACGGACAAGATCCTGATGCTCGAGCACTCGATCTACTCGGTGATCTCACCCGAGGGATGCGCCGCGATTCTGTGGCGCTCGGCCGAGCACAAAGAGAAGGCAGCCACGGCACTTAGACTGACCGCCAAGGATCTGCACGAGATCGGCGTCTGCGACCAAATCGTGCCCGAGCCCGAAGGCGGAGCCCACACGGACTGGGACAAAGCAGCCGAGGCCCTCGGCGCCGCTCTCGCCGACACCATCAAGGGGCTCTCGAAGCTCTCGACGAAGAAACTCCTCGAACAACGCTGGGCGAAGTACGAGGCGATCGGGGCCTGGCGGTCCTGATGGCTGGCTTCGCCGAGGTCCGGTTCAAGGGGACCCGGAAGGGGTACTTCAGCTACCGCGACCTCGACCTCCGGCCGGGTCAGCACGTGATCGTCGAGGCGGACCGAGGCGAAGATCTCGGCGAGGTGACGGCCGTCGGTGCGGTGGCCGAACGAAAGTGTTCGTCGTCGAACGGTGGCTGCGCCACGCCGGCGCCCGAGCACTCGATCATCCGACATGCTCGCTCCGACGAAGTCGGGCGGCTCGAGAGCCTGCGTAGCGACGAACACCGCGTCCGCACGGAGACCCGATCGCTCGTGGCGAAGCACGGGCTGAAGATGAAGGTCACCGAAGCCGAGTGGCAGTTCGATCGCAACAAGGTGATCATCTACTTCACCGCGGAAAAACGCGTCGACTTCCGCCAGTTGGTCCGAGACCTGGCTCGTACCTTCCGCGCACGGATCGAACTGAAGCAGATCGGCGTGCGCGACGAGGCGGCGCTGCTCGGCGGAGTCGGACGGTGCGGCCGGGAGCTCTGCTGTTCGACATGGCTGCCGGAGTTGAAGCCGGTCTCGCTCCAACTCGCCAAGGACCAGAAGCTGTCCTTGAACCCGGCTCAGATCAGCGGGTGCTGTGGTCGACTCATGTGCTGCCTCGTCTACGAGCACCGCACGTACGTGGAGGCCCGACGGCGCTTCCCCCGCGAGGGGCGGAAGGTGACCACCGCCCGGGGCGAAGAGCGCGTGCTCGCGGTCGACATCTGGCAGGACCAGGTCACGCTCAAGGGCGCCGACGGCGAGCGCCGTACGGTTTCCCTGGACGCACTCAAAGCGGAAGTCGGCGGACCTCCTTCGGCCCTCGACAAGCCGGGGCCTTCGAAGGACTCCTCTCCACCCCCCGAGGGCGAATCGTCGTGACCGAGCGCTCGTACTACACGACACCCATCTACTATGCATCGGGTGAGCCTCATCTGGGGCATGCGTACACGACGATCCTGACCGACGTCCTCGCGCGGTACGCCCGTCAGGAGGGACGCCCGACGCTCTTCCTGACCGGCACCGACGAGCACGGCCAGAAGATTCAGGACGAAGCCGACAAGCGAGGCGTGGCCCCCATCGAACTCTGCGACGCGATGGCGGCGAGCTTCGCGGGCGCATGGGAACGGCTGGGCATCTCGCACGATCGGTTCATCCGGACGACCGAGGACGAGCACAAGGCGGTCGTGACCGCGTTCCTGCAGCGACTGTGGGACCGCGACCAGATCTACGAAGGGGTGTACTCTGGGTGGTACTGCGTCTCCGACGAGCGGTATTGGACGGAAAAAGACATCGGGGACGACCGGAAGTGTCCGATCTGTGGTCGGGTCGTCGAACACGTCGAGGAGAAGAACTACTTCTTCAAGATGGGCTCGTACCAAGAAGAGCTGGTGCGACACATCGAAGAGAACCCGGAGTGGATCGTGCCCGAGGTTCGCCGGAACGAGATCCTCGGCTTCCTTCGACAGCCCCTCGGAGATCTCTCGATCTCGAGGCCGAAGTCACGACTCACCTGGGGCATCGAGCTCCCCTTCGACACCGACCACGTCGCCTACGTGTGGGTCGACGCACTGATCAATTACCTCACCGCGTCCGGCGCCATCTCGCCGGGGGCGGACGACGAGGGCTTCGAGGATGTGAGCGGATCCTGGTGGCCGGCCGACATGCACGTGTTGGGGAAGGACATCCTGACGACGCACTCCGTGTACTGGCCCACCCTGCTGATGGGCGTCGGGCTTCCCCTGCCCCGGAAGATCCTGTCGCACGGCTGGTGGGTCGTCGGGGAGACGAAGATGTCGAAGTCACTCGGCAACGTCGTCGACCCCCTCGGTCTCCGTGACGACTTCGGCACCGACGCGGTCCGCTGGTATCTCATGCGTGAGATGCCGACGGGTAGCGATGCATCCTTTACCCCGGAACGCTTCGTCACGCGGTACGAAGAGATCGCGAACGTGCTCGGGAACCTGGCGAGTCGAGCTCTGTCGATGATCGTGAAGTACCGGGACGGGGTCGTGCCCGACGCAGCGGGGACGAGCCTGGACAGCGAGATCGACGCGGCCCTGAGCACGTTCCGCGACTCGTTCGGTCAGTTCAAGATCCACGATGCACTCGCGGCGGCTATGGACCTCGGTCGAGCCGCCAACGGCTTCGTCGAAGAACGACAGCCATGGGCACAGGCGAAAGATCCGGACGGCGCGGATGCCCTCGACGAGACGCTCTCAACGCTCGCGCGGGCCCTGTGCGTCCTGGCGGCCCTCTTCCAACCCGTTGCACCCACGACGATGGCCGAGCTCTCGGACCGACTCGGACTCGACGACGTGCCTCGGCTGGACGAATCGCGCTCGATCGCTTTGGCTGGCCACACCGTGCGACGGGGCGATCCGCTCTTCCCGAAGGTGGAGCCGGACTGGTCGTAGCATGCGACGTGTCGGGGCCAACGGCTGGCACCGGACCTGCACCTTATCAGGGGCGAAGACGGAATGTGGGGGGATTTGGGCCAAATCCGGCTTCGTAGAACAGGAAATCAGTGTCGGTGACCCGACTTTTTTGCAGCATATCGGGTGCGCTTGATTCCCTTTTTTCCGGCCCGTAGCTTTCGGCGCTTGCCCCCCCACGAACGGCGTGCGGTACGACGCATACAACGCTCACGGAGACAAGGCGGACCGATGGCTGGCGAACACTGGACATTCCTCGTCGTGAAGGGAGAGGACGATCCGGTCCAGCAATTCTCAGTATCGAAGCGCACTCTGAAAGGAGCGGCGTGGACGGTGGGGATCTCCGCTGTCGTCGTACTGGCCAGCGTCGTCCTATTGGGCACGAGCACGGGTGCTCACATGCAGGCCCGCAACCTCGAGGCGCGGAATGACGCCCTCGAAAACGAGCTCGCAGCGTTCCAGCACCGGATTACCTCTCTGGAGACGACCCTCGACGGGATGGCGTCGAACGATGCTCACTTCCGGAACCTCGCCGGGCTCGAGATGATCGACCCGGAGGTCATGGAAGCCGGTGTCGGCGGCCCGGGCCTCGGACTCCCCGAAGCGTCACCACTGTGGTCGGTAGACTCCGTGACCACGAAGTCGATCTTCGCGACTGGATATGATCTGAGCACGCTCGAGCGGCGTGCTCGTTTGCTATCCGAGAGTCTAGACGAGGCGACGGACTCCGTGATGGCGCACCGGACGCTGCTCGAGTCTACGCCGTCGATCCTTCCGACGAACGGTTGGCTGTCCAGCCCCTTCTCGACCGCGCGCATGCATCCGGTCCACAACCGACCGATGCCGCACGAGGGAATCGACATCTCGGCTCCTGAGGGCACACCGATCTTCGCCGCCGCTCGGGGCCGGATCTCCCGCGCTGGATGGGTCGTCGGGTACGGCCTCACGATCGAGATCGACCACGGCTACGGTTTCACGACCCTCTACGGCCACGCGTCCGAGTTGATCGGTAACGTCGGCGACGAAGTCACTCGGGGTGACGTGATCGCCCTCGTGGGAAGCACGGGTGTGACCACCGCGCCCAATCTCCACTACGAGGTTCGGGTGAAGGGCGTGCCGCAGGATCCGAAGAACTTCATCCTTCCCTAAGACTTCACACGCCGGACCGGTGGGACCTGGTCGTAAGGCCCCTCCGCAGTCAGCGTAGTCGAAGGTACGCGCCGAGGTTGATCGGGTTTTTGGTGACCCTTACCTTCGAGCGTTTCGCGTTCCAACTCCGACGACTCGCTGGAGCCTGATTTATGAGAAGGACCCTCCCGATCGCCCTCGGCCTCATGCTGGCGACGGCCGCTTGCGGCCCTGCCGAGGTCGTGGTCACGATGGAGATCGACGTGCCGAACCCCGAAGGGGACGGCACTGTCACGCGCACGCTCGAGGACATCGAAGTGCAGCTGATCCCCTTCGATCGCGACGCACTCTTCGATCAAATGGCGACTGCCTACGGCACACCCGAGCCCGCGATCCCGCAGGATCTCCTCGATCGGCGCTCAGAAGTCCAGGCCGCGCAAGCGGAGTGGGACGACGCCAACCGCCGGTGGGCCACCATTCGCGACACCCTCAACGCCCTCAACACCGCGCTGGAGCAGTACTCCCGCGGTGAGGCCGCCTATGTCACGATGTTCAACGAGTGGCAGGACTGGGAGCGGGATTTGGGCGCTGCCGAGCGTGAGGTGGACGCCACCTTCGAGGCGTTCAACGCACTCCAGCAGGGCACGATCCGGGAGTCCGACTCCGTGCGGATCATGCAGGACAACTGGGCCGACGAGGCGTTCTCCGAGATCGGGACCGTCTTCTCCGATGCGCAGCGCGAGACGGGACTCGATTGGGTCGTCGACACGACAGACGCTTCGGGAATCGCGCGTGGCAACCTCCGCGTGAAGCCGGGCACGTACTGGGTTCACGCCCGCTACGAGCTGGCGTACACCGAGCTCTACTGGAACGTCATGATCACCGTCGAGGGCGGTGAGCCGATGACGGTTCAGCTGAACCGGAGCAACGCGGACGAACGCATCCGCCTCTAGGGGTGTGATCGCTGCAGGACTCGCCGCCCGGGCACTTCGGTGCCCGGGCGGCTTCCTTTTGCGCTCCGGCCGCCTATTCTGATGCGTCGCCACCCACGCGCGCTCGGCTCATGACCCCTTCCCCTACGCCCAGCTTCGAGATCGACTCCGATCAGATCGGATGGATCGTCTTCGACGATCCCGACCGGTCGATGAACGTCCTGACCGAAGCGGTCATGCTCCGGTTGGGCGAGGTCGTGGATCAGGCGAGGGGCGCTGCTCGCGAGGGTCGTCTACGTGCCGTGGTCGTCACCAGCGGCAAAGCGAACTCGTTCATGGCCGGTGCCGACATCGAGGTGATCGGTGGGGTCGAGGATCCGAGCGAGGCCGAGCACGCGATCAAGACGGGTCAGTCGATCTACGACGACCTCGAGGCGCTCCCCGTACCGACCGTGGCCGCGATCCATGGTGTGTGTATGGGCGGCGGGGTCGAAATGGCGCTCTCGTGCGACCGTCGCGTGCTCTCCGATCACCCGAAGACCAAGCTGGGCCTGCCCGAGGTTCAACTCGGCATTCTTCCCGCGTGGGGCGGAACGACCCGCCTCCCGAGGCTCGTTGGCCTGCAGGCCGCCCTCGACATGCTTCTGACGGGGAAGCGGCTCGATTCGAAGCGATGCCGGAGGATCGGTCTCGCGTCCTCCGTGGTCCCAGCCGACCTCTTCCGAGATGCGGTCCGCACCTTCGTGAAGGCGTTGATCGACGATCCGAGCCATGGAGCCCCGAAGAAGCGCCGGCTGCGCACCCGCGTACTCGACGATACACCCCCGGGGCGCGCGATCGTGTTGCGAACCGCGCGGAAGCGTGTGCTCGCGCAGACCGGGGGCCACTACCCGGCCCCGCTGGCGATCCTCGAGATCCTTCGTGATCACCTGTCGGGCCCCGCCGAGCGAAGCCTCGCCGCGGAAGCAGCAGCCGCCGCCAAGCTCCTCGTCTCACCGGTCTGCAAAAACCTCGTGCATGTTTTTCACATGCGCGAAGCGGCCCGGAAAGCCGACGGCATCGGCGGCTCGGGTGACAGCGCGGCCGACGAGGTGTCCGCGATGGGCGTGCTCGGCGCCGGGGTGATGGGTGGGGGTGTGGCGCAGCTCGCGGCAAGCCGCGGCGTGTCGGTCTACATGAAGGACATCGACCACGGTGCGGTCACCGGTGGGCTGCAGCACGCTAGGTCCCTGCTCGACCGGCGCGTGAAGCGCCGGCGCATGACAAAGCGCGAGGCCGCCCACCAACTCGAGCGGATTTCCGGGGGACTCGACTACCACGGGCTTTCGGGCGCCGACGTCATCGTCGAGGCGATCGTCGAGAAGATGGCGATCAAGAAGTCCGTTCTCCGCGAGACCGAGGACCACATCTCCCCGACGTGCATCCTGGCGACGAACACCTCGTCCCTGTCCGTGTCGGAGATGGCATCGGCGCTCCAGAGTCCCGCACGGTTCTGCGGCATGCACTTCTTCAATCCCGTGCACCGCATGCCCTTGGTCGAGGTGATCCGAGGGCCGGAGAGCTCGGATCGCACGATCGCCACCATCTACCGCCTCGCCGTACGACTCGGGAAGGTCCCGGTCGTCGTCGGAGACGGCCCCGGCTTTCTCGTCAATCGCATCTTGGGCCCCTACCTCAACGAAGCGGGCTTCCTCCTGGAAGAGGTCGGATCGGTCGAGACGATCGACCGGGTCGCCACCGTGTTCGGAATGCCGATGGGCCCGCTCCGCCTCGTCGACGAAGTCGGCATCGACGTCTCGGGACACGCCGGCGCCTCACTGCACGAGGGCCTCGGCGAGCGTCTCGCACCCGCGCCGTTACTCACCGCCCTCCAGGCCACGGGCCGCCTCGGCAAGAAGGGCGGACTCGGCTTCTATCGGTACGAGAACGGCAAGGAGAAGGGCGTGGATTCGGAGGTCTACGGCGCGCTCGGACTCTCGAGCCCCCCGGCGGAGAACCCGCTCGGCGACGAAGTCGTGCGGAGGCGACTCGTCCTCGCGATGGTGAACGAGGCGGCGCGGATCCTCGAGGACGGGATCGCGAGGAGTGCCGCGGACATCGACCTCGCCATGATCATGGGGACCGGCTTCCCACCCTTCCGCGGTGGCCTACTCCGCTTCGCCGATACACTGCATCCTCGTGGCGTGCTCGCCCAGGTGCAGGAACTCTCGGCCTCACACGGCTCTCGCTTCGAACCCGCGCCCCTCCTCGTCCGACTCGCCGAGGAAGACCGGACGTTCTACGAAGCCTTCCCGTCCCCGACGGCTACGTGAGACCACGCTACGCCGGCGTCGTCCCCGCGTGCGGCGCCTCGGTCCGAATGGGTCGGGACAAAGCCCTTCTCGAGCTCCACGGAGCTTCCTTTCTGAGTCGGGTGAGCACCGCGCTGGGCGACGGTGGATGTGACCCCGTGGTGATCGTCGTTTCGCCGGACCGCTCCACGGTCGTCGAGGAGGCTCGGCGCCTCCCGGTCACCCTTATCGAGAACGCGGACCCCGGAGAGGGTCCGATCACCTCCCTCCGGCTCGCCCTGTCCCACCTCGACCAGACGGATCTGGGGGGCGTCGTGTGGCTCCCCCTGGACTTCCCACTCGTGCGGGCCGAGCACGTGGAACTCCTCCTCGACGGCGCACACGAGTCGGGCGCGCCGATCGTCTTGTTCGAACACCAGGGTAAGCGCGGGCATCCCGTCTTCTTCCATCGGTCGCTCTTTCCGGAGCTCGTCGATCCGGGCCTCCGGGGCGGCGCCCGAGTCGTCGTGCACCGTCATTTGGCCGAGGCGCACCTCCTCGAGGTCGACGACGACGCCGTCGTGACGGACGTGGACACCCCCGAGATCTACGAAGCCGTGTCTCGTAGAACGGACGCGGACCTCCGTTGACCGAGACCGACGGTCGCATCGGAGCCGCCGAAGCGGCAGAACGCCTCCTGGCCGCGGCAGAGGCCGGGGGTCGAGGCGCCGTGGCCACCGTGGTCGCGGGCCCGCCCGACCTCGTCGGTCTTCGGCTCGTCCGGATCGAACACGACGGCGCGGTGCACACGTCCGGGACGCTCCACAATCGACTCGACGCCCACGCGGAGCACCTGCTCGACACCGCCCTGTCGGACGTACGATCGAGAGACGGCCTCCGCACGATCGAGGGCGACCCCGACGTCGAGCTCTACATCGAGGTCCGCCGGCCGATCCGCGAGCTGGTCGTCGTCGGCGCCGGACACATCGCCCAACCGATGGCCCATATCGGAGCCCTACTCGGCTATCGCGTCGTCGTGCTGGACGACCGGCCTGACTTCGCGACCCGAGAGCGATTCCCGGACGCCGACCGCCTGGTCAGAGCCGACTTCTCGGACCCGTTCGCCGACCTGACTCTTCACGAACGCTCCTACCTGCTGCTCGTGACGCGTGGGCACAAGTACGACTACGAGTGCCTGATCCGGGCGCTCCGCGCGGAACCCGCGCCGGCGTACATCGGGATGATCGGCAGCCGTCGAAGGGTGCGCGCCACGTACGTGCAACTCCTGGAAGAAGGCGTCGCACGCGACCTCGTGGATCGGATCCACGCCCCGGTCGGCCTCGACATCGGCGCGGAAACTCCGGAGGAGATCGCCGTCGCGGTGGCCGCGGAACTCATCCTCATCGACCGGGGGGGCACGGGCACGATGTTGAAGGACGTCGAACGGGTCGCCGAGAGGTTCTTCTCCAGCGATCTTGTCGATCCATCGCCGGAGGAGGCCGAACGATGACCCACGAAGACGATCGGACGTTGGCGGCGGCCCTCGCCGAGGCGCGGCACTCGGGCCGCGACTGTGCCCTGGCGACCATCGTCTCGACCAAGGGGTCCACGCCCCGGAAGGTCGGGGCCCGCATGCTGGTCGACCCCGACTTCGGCTTGGTCGGCACGGTCGGCGGTGGATGCGGGGAGGCCGAGGTCATCGAAGCCGCGCACAGGGTCCTATCAAACGGGACACCCGAACGGGTCCAAGTGAACCTCACAGAAGATTTCACGACGTGGAGCCCGGCGGTCTGCGGCGGCGTCATGGACGTCTTCGTCGAGCGCGTCGAGGCGAGCTGAATGGCGCGCCGGGTCGCCATCCACTACCGACGACCTCCGGATCATCTGAAGGTGTACGACCAGTGGGTCGCCTTCGAACGAGACGACGTCATCGTCACCGTGTCGGACCCGCTCCAACTGGAGGAGCCGCTCCTGGTGGACGGAGGTCCCGGCCTGGAAGCCGGATCGATCGCCGTCTGGTTCACCTTCCCGGGCGTCTGGCACGACATCGGGCGCTTTCATCTCGCGGACGGGACCTTCACCGGCCTCTACGCGAATGTGCTCACCCCACCGGAACTCGATGGTTCGGTGTGGCACACCACCGATCTGTGGCTCGACGTCTGGACCCGCCCCGGAGCGGCACCGCGCCTTCTCGACCTCGACGAATTCGAGGAAGGGGTCTCCGCAGGTCACATCGACGACGCCACCGCGAGTCGGGCCCGCGCCGAGGCCGACACGATCCTCGAGGGAGCGGCAGCGGGTACGTGGCCGCCCCCGGTGGTCCACGAGTGGACGCTCGAACGAGCTCTCCGAGAACTGAACGGCTAAGGCCGGGGCCCCGCTCTCAGCGCGGCCCCGGCCTTGATCCGTCGCGATGTCGACGGAGTCTAGTCGTCGATCGTCGCGGAGATGAGTCGATCCACATCGATATACAAGCGCTTCAGCACCGCCTCGTCTTCGCGCAGGCAGTCGATGAGTCGATCATACTTCTTCACCGCTGCGGCAGGGATCTCGACGATCTCGTGGTGGAAGTCACCGTCGTCGGCGAACAGCAGTCGAACCTTCGTCGTCTTGGCCACGAGCCCGCCGGCGCCTAGTTGGACCCTGCGGCGGTCATGTCCGTGATCGCCTGCTGGATGCTCTGGAAGTCGACGCTGTTCATGCGTCGAGTCTGCCCACCTGCGTTGATCAGGACGGTCGGCGTGCTCCCGACACCCATGCGCGACCCCAACTCCATGTTCGCCGTCACCACCTCGGCGTGACGATCACTGTTCAGGCACGAGGAGAACGACCCCTCATCCAAACCGAGCTCCGAGGCGTAGTCCTCGAACGCGCTCGACGGCATCGACGCCGTCGACCAGCGAGTCTGGTTCCGGAAGAGGGCCTCGTGGTACTCCCAATACTTGCCCTGATCGTTCGAGCACCGAGCGGCCCGAGCGGCGAGGAAGGCGTTGGGGTGAATCGAGACGATCGGCCAATCGTAGAAGACGAACTTCGCCTGCCCCGACTCCACGAGCGTCCCGTCGATCGTCGGCTTCACGTTCATCGCGAAGGCGCCGCAGCCCGGGCACTGGTAGTCCCCGAACTCGATGATCGTCACCGGTGCATCCGGGTCGCCCAATTCGACGCCCTGGGCCAGCTGAGCGAGCTCCTCGTTGCTCTCGACGGTCAGCTCGACCGGCGCGGAGACCGCGCCACCGAACAGGCCACCTGCAACGTTGAACCCGACGACCGCCAGGCCTACCACGGCCACGGCGCCGAACAGGTAGTAGAACTTCGTCATGTCGGACTGCTCGGTCTCGCGAGCCTGTCTCCGATCTTCGCCTCTAGACATGTGATGTCTCCATTTCCAAGCAAAAGGCGGAGCCCAGCCCCGCGAACCGTTTTTGCACGCACCGACCGTGCGACGATGAAGATGTTCCCGGCATTCCAGCCGATCAAGCGATACCGGAATCCGGCCCAGCTCGAAGCCGGGGTCAGCCGAGGATCAGATCGACCACGGCCTCTGTTTGAGTAAGATCACCCAGGACGTGGTCTGGGTTGGTCGCGGCGAGCTCATCCGTCGAGAAGGACCCCGTCGCCACGGCCATCGTGCGCGTCTGGCCCGCCTTGCCGCACTGTACGTCCCGCGGGGTGTCTCCGATCACGATCGCAGCGCCTGGCTCGAGGTGAGCGCCCCACAGGTCGCGAGCGCGCACCATCGCGATTCCAGGGAGCTCGTCTCGGTGCTCGTGGTCCGACCCGTAGCTCCCGAACGCGAAATGCCCCCAGAGCCCGCCCGACGCCAACTTGAGCCGTGCTCCGCCGGCGATGTTGCCCGTGAGCAGTCCAACGCCCACCTCCGCCCTCTCGGCCAAGGCCGAGAGCAGGTCAGGCACACCGGGTAGTACCGAGACCGGTCGATCCGGGAGACGGGCCTCCAGATTGGTGAGATAGCGGGCGAACAGGTCGGGGAGGCCCTCGGTCACGCGACCATCGTCGAAGCCGACGCTCAAGAGGAGCTCACGAGCGATCTGGGGGTCGGTCTTTCCCGCGAAGGAGACGTTCTCGAAGTCCCCGGGAGTGCCAAACGTGTCCACCATCGCATCGACGAAGGAGTCTTTGGCCGGACCACCCCACACGAGGGTGCCGTCGATATCGAAGAGAACGACCCGACGTACGGACACGGTCAGCTGAGCGCCGCGAAGAGGGACGGGTCCAGATTGCCTCCGCTGACCACAGCGGCGACCCGGCCGCCCTTGGGATCGACCTTGCCCGCCAGGAGCGCCGCAGTCGTCGCAGCGCCGCTGTATTCCACGACGAGCTTTTGACGACCCACGAGCATTTCGGTCGCTCGGCGAATCGAGGCGTCGTCCACGAGCACGACGTCGTCGACCAGATCTCGAGCATGCTCGAAGGTGAGTTCCCCGGCGATCACCGGGGCGAGGCCGTCAGCAATCGTGTCGATTTCGTCGAGAATCGCCGGCGACCCATTGTCGAGTGCCTTCCGCATCGACGCCGCGCCGACAGGTTCCACACCGATGACCCGGGCAGACGGGATCATCCTCTTGATCGACGCGGCCACCCCGCTGACGAGTCCCCCGCCTCCGATCGGGGCCAGCACGATGTCGACATCCGACCACTCCCGACCGATCTCGAGCCCGACCGTCCCCTGGCCCGCGATGATGTGTCGGTGGTCGAACGGAGGGACGATCACGAGCCCCTCCTGCTCAGCGATCTCCTCCGCCCGCGCCCTACGCTCGACGGTCGTGGTGCCCTCGAAGACGACGGTGGCGCCGAGTCGTTCCGCACCATCCCGCTTCACCTTCGGCGCGGTCGTCGGCATGACGACCACGACACGAACTCCCCGAATCCCACCGGCAAGCGCCACCGCTTGAGCGTGGTTTCCGGAGGAGTACGTGATGATTCCGTTCGAAATCTGATCGTCCGACAGCTGCGAGACGAAGTTGTACGCGCCGCGGATCTTGAAGGACCCGGCCCGCTGCAGCGACTCGCACTTCAGTCGCACTTGGGCACCCACGGCCTCGGAAATGGCGTCGGCAGGGAGGAGCGGCGTCGGCGCGATGACTCCGGCGAGGCGACGAGACGCCGACTCGATCTCGGTCAGGCCGACCAGCCCCTGCCCCTGCACGACATCACTCATCCGATCCGTCGTCCTCCTCGTCACCCGTGGGCTCGGCGTCGCTCTCGGTCGCTTCCGCGGCGGGAGCGCCGCCTCCCTCCGCGGGGGTCTCCGCGTCCTCGAGCTCGTCCTCGTCGCTGTCGTCGGAGATGACTCGTGCGACGTCCACGACCATATCCCCATCGTCGAGGTTCATCAGCCTCACGCCCTGCGTGGCGCGCCCGATCACTCGGATCTCTTCGACACGCTGACGATTCACCACGCCGTTCTTCGTGATCATCATCAGCTGCTCGGATTCGTCGACGGCTCGAACGGTCACGACCTTCCCGGTTTTGTCCGAGACCTTGAGGTTGATCACGCCGTACCCGCCCCGCTTCTGCAAACGGTACTCGCCGATCTCGGTACGCTTACCCAGCCCGTTCTCCGACACGACGAGAATCGTCGAGTCCGAACGGGCGACGACCATCCCGACGACCTCGTCGCCTTCGCGGAGATTGAGGCCTCGAACCCCACCGGTCGCCCGTCCCATGGCGCGGGCATCGGTCTCGGGGAATCGGATGGCCATGCCGTTGCGGCTCGCGATCAGGACCTCGTCCTCACCGGAGGTGATCCGCACCTCGATGAGCTCGTCGCCCTCGTTGATGTTGATCGCATTGAGTCCGACCGAGCGCACGTTCCCGTACGCGGAGAGGGCGGTCTTCTTCACGACCCCCATGCGCGTCCCGAAGATCAGGAAGCGATCCGGACTGAAATCACGAACCGGGACCACCGCGGCGATCTTCTCGTCTGGTCCGAGGTTCAGGAGGTTGATGATCGGCTTGCCGCGAGAAATGCGACTCCCGACAGGGATCTCCCACACCTTCTTCCAGTAGCACTGGCCTCGGCGGGTGAAGATCATGAGGTAGTCGTGGGTGGACGCGACGAAGAGGTGCTCGACCCAATCCTCTTCCTTCGTGTCCATGCCCCTCAGGCCGCGTCCGCCTCGACGCTGGGCCCGGTACGTGTCGACCGGGAGCCGCTTCACATACCCCTGGTGGGACACCGTGACGACCATGTCCTCTTCGACGATCAGGTCCTCGACGTTGAACGCACCGACCGCGTGCGTGATCTCGGTCCGACGTTCGTCTCCGTACTTGTCGGCGACCTCGGCGAGCTCGTCCTTCAGGATGCCCATCCGGACTTCTTCTGAGCCCAAGATCCGGCGGAGTTCCGCGATCGTCGCACGAACCTCCTCGAGCTCCTCCTCGAGCTTCTCGATCTCGAGACCGGTGAGACGGGCGAGGCGCATATCGAGGATCGCCTTCGCCTGCCGCTCGGAGAGCTCGAAGCTCTCCTGAAGCTGGTTCGACGCGACCTCGGTATTCTCCGACCCGCGGATGATCTTGATGACCTCGTCGATGTTGTCGACGGCGATCTTCAGACCTTCGAGGATATGCTCCCGCTCGAGCGCCTTCTTCAGGTCGAACTCGGAGCGTCGAACGATGACTTCGAGGCGGTGGTCGATGAAGTGCCCGAGCATCTCCCGGAGCGACATGACCTTCGGCTGACCACCGACGAGCGCCAGCATGATCGTCCCGAAGGTCGACTGCATCTGCGTGTGCTTGTACAGCCGGTTCAGCACGATCTCCGGAACCGCGTCGCGCTTGAGCTCAATCACGATCCGCATGCCTTCGCGGTCGGACTCGTCTCGAAGGTCCCGGATGTCGGGGAGCTTCTTGTCGCGCACGAGCTGAGCGATCTGCTCGATCAGACGCGACTTGTTGACCATGAAGGGGATCTCGGTGACGACGATCCGCTCCGAGTTCGCATCGATCTGCTCGATCTCCGCGCGCGCTCGCATGACGACGCGACCCCGGCCGGTGCGATAGGCGTCCCGGACGCCCTCGCGGCCACAGACGTACCCACCCGTCGGGAAGTCGGGGCCCTGGACGATCGACTCGAGCTCTTCCTGGGGGAGGTCGGGGTCGTCGATCAGCGACGTCGTGGCCTGGACGATCTCACGCAGGTTGTGTGGCGGAATGTTCGTCGCCATCCCGACCGCGATCCCCGATGAGCCGTTGATCAGCAGGTTCGGGACCCGCGCCGGGAGGACGGTGGGCTCCTGGTGGCTCCCGTCGAAGTTGTCGGCGTAGTTAACGGTCTCTTTGTCGATGTCGGCCAGGAGCTCGGTCGCGAGCGCCATGAGCCGGGCCTCGGTGTACCGATACGCCGCCGCCGAGTCGCCATCGACCGACCCGAAGTTGCCCTGCCCGTCGACGAGCGGGTAGCGCAGGGAGAAGTCCTGCACCATGCGCACCATCGAGTCGTAGACCGCCGAGTCGCCGTGAGGGTGGTACTTACCCAGCACGTCACCGACGACCGTGGCGCTCTTCTTGTAGGCCCGACCGGGGCTCAGCCCCGCCTGGCTCATCGCGTACAGGATTCGGCGGTGGACGGGCTTGAGACCGTCGCGGACGTCGGGGAGGGCACGCTGTACGATCACGCTCATCGAATAATCGATGAACGACTCCCTCATCTCGTCTTCGAGGAGGCGCGACAGGACGGTCTGTCCGCCTCCTTCACCACCTCCGAGCTCGAGCTCGTCACTCATGCGCGCACGCTTCCTTCCGTGGCTTTTGGCAGGGCTTCCCAGGGCCGCTCAAAGACCCTGAAAAATAACCCTTTCCGAGGCGTGCTCCAAGCAATGAAAAGCCTTTTGCCACAAGGATTTTCGGGGTGTCGAGTCAGGCCACCTCGACGAAATCTCGCAGGGGCCTCGCACCAGCCGATTCGAGGACTCCCCGAATGCGCTCGCGTGCCCCTGGCTGACCCACTGCAGCGAGGTGCAGGGGGGGCTCGTCCGACCGCCTCTGGAGGGCGTCCATCGCCTCTTCCGGCCACGCGCTCCCGTCGAGGACCGGGGCATCGTGGATCGTCTGACCGACCTTCTTCGGATCGACATCGACGAAGGCCACGACGTTCGCCCCCGCTCTCGAGAGAGCCTTCGACCAACGCTTCCCGATCGGGCCCGCCCCCCAGACGATGACGGGTCGCCCAGGCGGGAGGAGCGTCTCCCGGAGGTGGTGGACCTTGCACGCGAGAAAGGCGTCCGGGGCATACCGTGCATCCGTGCGCGAGAGGCGTTCTCCGTGCTCTCTCCAGTGGTGCAAAACCTCGGGAACGACCCCGAGTCGGTGGCCCCCGGCGAAGAGTCTCAGGACGAGGTCGTAGTCCTCGGGCCACGGTCCGTCGGCATACCCTCCAACGTCGTCGAGGGCATCACTCCAAACCATGAATGTCGGGTGCGCGAGGGGGCACTCGACGAAGCGAGCTTCCGCGACCGACTCCGCGTCGACGAGGCTGTTCAGCCACGCCTCGTACCTCCGCGCACCGTCCCGGACGATCGATGCGGGGAAGTACCGCACGTGGCATCCACACCCGGCGAGCTCCGTCTCTTCCTCGAGGTACCGGAGTTGGCGCTCGAGTCGCGCCGGCTCGGCCACATCGTCCGCGTCCATTCGGGCGAGGAGGGGAGCACGAGCCAACGCCCTGGCGCGTTCGAGCGCCGACACGATCCCGCGGGCGGCCTGATGCTCGACCCGGATTCTCGCGTCGCGCGCCGCCCACTCGTCGAGCCTTGCCCCCGACCCGTCCGTCGATCCGTCGTCCACACAGACCACTTCGATGTTGCCGAGGGATTGCGACACCAGCGACGACATCGCTTCGTAGAGATGTTCACCCGCGTCGCGTACCGGCATGAGGACGCTGACAGTCGGGTGGGAATCGGACATGGGCAGAGCGAGGGACTCGTTCGGTGGCGGAACTCGAAGGCAGCGGCGGCGGAGCCGTCGGCAAGATCTGGCGAAAACACGGCGGAGGCTACTACGCGCTCCTCGCCGTGGGCACCTTCGTCTACCTGGAGATCCGGAGCCTCTCCGACTCCTTCTTCGAGGCCGACGGCGTCCGCGACTTCGTCGAGGCCGAACTCTTCGAAGCGATCGTGACCTTCGGACTGGAAACCATCCTCAACACCTTCCTGGCCGGTATTTGGCCCTTCATGTGGTGGCAGTGGATGGGCCCCGGACTCGCAGCGGCCTGGGCGGGGGGCGGGTACGTCGTCTGGGCGATCGTGATCGCGTGGGCACTCGCCCGCCGCGAGAAGGCGTATCGCAAGGAGTTGGGACTCTAGCCGCGGGCTGCGACGCCTCGGATCGCCTCCGCCAGATATCGGCCCGTGGCACTCTCCGGAATACTCGCGATCGTCTCCGGCCGCCCCATCCCGACGACCTCACCTCCGCGGGCACCCGCACCGGGACCGAGATCGATCACCCAGTCAGCCACCCGGATCACGTCCAGGTTGTGCTCGATCACCAGGACCGTGTTGCCTGCATCGACGAGACGGCCGAGCACCTCGAGGAGCTTTCGCACGTCCTCTCCAGCCAGGCCGGTCGTCGGCTCATCGAGGATGTAGAGCTTCCTTCCCTTCTTTCCCGCCACGCGTGACAGCTCGCGCGCGATCTTGAGCCTCTGACTCTCTCCACCGGAGAGGGTCGTGGCCGCCTGGCCCAGCCGCAGGTACCCCAAGCCGACCTGTTGAAGTTGCCAAAGCATCTTGCCCAGTCGGCGTTGGCGAATGAAGAAGCGAATGGCTTCGTCCACGGTGAAGTCGAGGACCTCGCTGATCGTCTTGCCTCGAACCTTCACGTCGAGAATCTCGCGCTTGTAGCGCTGACCGCCGCACGACTCGCAGGGGACGAAGACGTCCGCCATGAAGATCATCTCGACCTCGACCGCGCCCGCTCCTTTGCACTCCTCGCATCGTCCTCCCTCGACGTTGAAGGAGAAGTGCCCCGGGCCGTACCCGCGCTCGTGGGACAGAGGCGCGTCCGCAAACAACTTCCGAACGACATCCCATGCCTTCACATACGTCACGGGGTTCGATCGGGGCGTCCGGCCGATCGGGGACTGATCGACGAGCACGACCTCGTCGATGTGCGCGAGACCGTCGAGTCGCTCGTACTCCCCGACGACCTCACCGAGGTGTTCCTTCGCACTCGTTTCACCGGAGCCCAACTCGCGTTCGGCGGCACGGTACAGAACGTCGTGCACCAAGGTCGACTTCCCCGAACCGGAGACGCCCGTGACGACGGTCAACGCTCCGAGAGGGACTTCGATGTCCACGCCCCGAAGATTGTGTTGGCGAGCCCCGCGTAGTTCGAGCGTCGGCCCGTCGAGCGGCCGCACATCCCCCGCTAGAATCGGAGTCCGCCCCGAGAGATAGCGACCCGTGACGGTGTCCATCTCCTCGAGCGCCTCCGGTGCACCTTCGAACACCACCTCTCCCCCATGCTCACCGGAGGCGGGGCCGAGTTCGACGACGTGATCCGCGGTCCGAATCGCCTGTTCGTCGTGCTCGACGACAACGACGGTATTGCCGGCAGCTCGGAGCCGTGTCAGGAGGTCGAGGAGGGCGCCCGTGTCCCTCGGGTGGAGCCCGACCGTCGGCTCATCGAGGACGTAGAGGGTGTCCACCAACGCGGATCCCAAGGAGTTGGCGAGGTTGATGCGCTGTGCCTCACCTCCCGACAGGGTGCGCATCTGTCGGCTGAGGGAGAGATATCCGAGTCCGACATCGACGAGGAAGCCCACACGCCCCCGCAGTTCGCGCAGAATCGACTCCGCGACTTGGCTCTCCATCTCCGAGAGGGTGAGGTCGTCCAACCACGGCCGGAGCTCCTCGAGAGGCATCTCCGAGACCGCCGCGATCGTCGCGTCGCCGACCCGGACGTACAGCCCCTCTTTCCGGATCCGGGCCCCGCCGCACTCCGGACACGTCTTGGGAGCCTGGTATTGGCGTAGGAAGACCCGGATGTACTGCTTGTATCGCTTCTTCTCCTTCGACTTCAGGAACTTCACCACGCCGCGAAACCCCTTCGTCCCGAAGAGCACCGCCTTCCGGAAGTCCTCCGGCAACTCCTCCCACGGAGAGTAGAGCGACGCGCCCCGATCGAGGGTGAACGTCCTCAGCTTCTCACGCTCTTTCTTGTATCTGGGTTTGGACCACGGATCGACCGCGCCGTCGGAGATCGAGCGCTGCGGGACGGGTACGATGAGTTCGGGGTCGTACTCGAGCGTGGCGCCGAACCCGGTACACGTCGGGCACGATCCGTACGGGTTGTTGAACGAGAAGAGCTGAGGCGTCGGATCGAGGAACGTCACCGTCGGGTGGTCCGGGCACCGGAAGTGCTCGGTGAAGCTCAGACGGTCGGATTCTCCCTCGACCGGGTCGGCGAGGAGCACCTGCGCTTCGCCATCCCCCTCCACGAAACACGTCCCGAGCGAGTCGGCGAGGCGCTCTCGCGCCTCCGGGTCGACCTTGAGACGATCGACAACGACCAAGAGCTCCCGCGCCACGGCCAAGTCTCGGCCCAGGGTTTCCGGCGTGTCGGCGTCCGGGCCGGACAGATCGACGGCCTCGCCATCGGCCAGGAGGCGAACGAAGCCCATGGCGCGGAGATTCGTCACCACCAACTCGTGTTTGATCTTCTCACTCCGAGGGGGCGCGAACACGACCTGGATCCGTGTGCCCTGCGGGAGGTCGAGCGTTCGATCCACCGCGCTCGAGACTGTGTCCGGGACGATGTGCCGGTCGCACTCCGGGCAGTGGGTCCGTCCCACACGCGACCAGAGGAGTCGCAGGTAGTCGTAGACTTCGGTCGCCGTGCCGACGGTCGACCGGCTGGACTTCGTCGGGTTCTTCTGCTCGATCGCGACCGCCGGTGAGATCCCCTCCACGGCATCGACGTCCGGCTTCTCCATCCGGTCGAGGAATTGCTTGGCGTACGTGGAAAGCGACTCGACGTAGCGACGCTGACCTTCCGCGAAGAGGGTGTCGAGCGCGAGGGAGCTCTTCCCGGATCCCGAGGGACCCGTGATCACCGTCATCTGCCGGCGCGGGAGGTCGAGGTCGACCCCCTTGAGGTTGTGCTGGCGTGCGCCCCGGATGCGGATCGGCTCGTGCATGCAGGATGATACACGGCCCGTCCAGGGAGGGAACGGACGGGGTTGACCCCGAGGATCGACCGCGTGAGGTTCCGCGTCCTATGACGAACCTGACGCACACGCATCGGCATCATCACCATCACGCGGCCCAAACGGGTGGCGAGGGGTGCTTGCGCGTCTAGACGAGATCCAGACCAGCAACACAGACCGCGGCCCGTCGAAGACGGGGCGCGTTTTTTTGTGCCCTGCGACGCCGCAAACGAGACATCGATGAACAGACCTATACGGATCGCGCTGCCCAACAAAGGGCGGCTGTCCGAACGAGCGCTGAAGATCTTCGAGCAGGCAGGCCTCCGGCCCGCCTTCCGGGCAGACCGCGCGCTGTTGGCCGCGTTGGGCGAGGACTTCCAGGCAATCTTCGTACGTGCGGAGGACGTGCCCGAGTACGTCGCGGACGGCGCGGCGGAGTTGGGCGTGACCGGCGCCGACCTCGTAGCCGAGAGCGGCCGGGACGTGCGCGAGGTGCTGGACCTGGGCTTCGGGAAGTGCCGACTGGCCGTGGCCGCGCGGGACGAAGCCGAGTGGGACAGCCCCTCCGAACTACCGAGCGGCACGCGCGTCGCCACCTCCTTCCCCCGGATCGCCCGTGAGTACTTCGAATCGTTGGGCACCGAGATCGAGATCGCGTCCGTGAGCGGCGCCGCAGAGATCGCACCCCACCTCGGCGTGGCGGACGTGATCGTCGACCTCGTCTCGACCGGCTCGACCCTGCGGGTCAACGGGTTGCGGGAGCTCGGAACGATCATGACGTCGACCGCTCGACTGGTGGCGAGTCCCGCCGCACTCGACGAGCCGTCGACTCGAGAGTCCGTCGACGAGCTCTCGACCGCGCTCGAATCCGTCCTTCGGGCTCGGGAGAAGCGCTACCTGATGGCGAACGTGCCCCGAGCGCGGTTGGACGAAGTGCGGGAAGTGATCCCCGGCATCTCCGGCCCGACGATCGTCGAAATCCTCGACGGGGAGTCGTGGGTCGCAGCCCACGCCGTCGTCGACGCCGACCGCGTGTACCAGAGCATCACGCGGCTCAAACAGCTGGGCGCAGAAGGCATTCTCGTCACCCAGATCGAACGGTTGATGCCGTGAACGGCTCGGAGGCGTACACCGGTCTTCGGGCATGGGGCCCGATCGAGGAACTCGACCCGGGCGTTCGCGCCGCGCTTCTGGATCGGGCGGCCGCGTCGGACGGCGACACGATCGATCGGGTCACCGAACTCCTTTCGGAGGTGCGCCGCGACGGGGATCGGGCACTGCGCGAGCAGACCGCTCGCTTCGATGCCGTCACCCTCGACCAGATCGAGATCCCGCGATCGTCGTGGACCGCGGCGGTCGACCGGCTACCGACCGACGTTCGGACCGCGCTCGAACGTGCCGCTCGAAACATCCGGACCTTTCACTCGGCTCAACGGCCGGAGACTGTCGTATCGGAGGTGGAGCCAGGCGTGCGCGTCGAGCGGCGATCCACGCCACTACAACGGGTCGGCGTGTACGCACCGGGCGGCACCGCGGCCTACCCGAGCTCCGTCCTCATGGGCGTCGTCCCGGCGAAGGCATGCGGCGTGGGCGAAGTCGTCGTCTGCTCGCCTCCCGGGCCGGACGGCACACCGTCGGACACCGTCCTCGCCGCCTGCCACATCTCCGGAGCAGACCGACTGTTTGCGGTCGGAGGTGCGGCAGCGATCGGCGCGATGGCGTTCGGGACGGACTCCCTGCCCCGCGTCGACACGATCGTCGGACCGGGGAACCGATGGGTGACCGAAGCGAAGCGACAGGTCGCGGGATCCGTGCCGATCGACGGTCCGGCCGGCCCGTCCGAGGTTCTCGTCCTGGCCGACGAGTCGTCGGATATCGGCCTAGTCGCCGCCGAGGTCTTGGCGCAGGCCGAGCACGACCCGGATGCGGGCTGCGTGGTGATCACCACGGACCCGGACGCGCCGATCGAGATCGCGAGAGAGATCGCGCGCACAGCCGAGACCGCAGAGCGTGCAGAGACGATCCGCACGGCGCTGCGGCGCAGCGGGGCCGTGCTCCTCGCTCGGGACCTCGACGACGCCATCGACTTCACCGAGGCGTACGCCCCCGAGCACCTCTCCGTCCTGACTCGTGAGGCCGCAACGGTCGCCGATCGGATCCGGAACGCGGGGACCGTCTTCGTGGGCCCGAGCGCGTCCGTCGCCTTCGGGGACTACATGACGGGGGCCAACCACGTGTTGCCGACATCCGGTCGAGCTCGCGCCTTCTCGGGCCTCTCCTCGGCGCACTTCTATCGGTCGTACACGGTCCAGTACGTGTCGGCAGAAGGGGCGGCTCGGATGTCCGATGACGTGGCCACGCTCGCCGAAGCCGAAGGACTCCCTGCCCACGCCGATGCGGCGCGCCTCCGAGGAGGCCGAGGATGACCGGCTTCCCGAGGCCGGATTACGCGGCGCTGACGCGGTACGACCCGCAGCGGAGTCCCGTCGCGATCGATCTGAGCGACAACACCAACCTATGGGGCACCCCGCCCGCGGCCCTCGAGGTGGTGCGGAGCGCAGACCGCGACGCTCTCGCTCGGTATCCGACTCTGTACGCGGACGCACTCCGCGACGAGGTGGCGCAGGCGTTCGACCTCGACCCCACGTGCGTGACGACCGGCGTCGGCTCCGACGACGTGCTCGACTCGGCCTGGCGAGCCGCGTACCGCCCGGGCGCGTCTGTGGCCTTCCCCGCGCCGACCTTCTCCATGATCGAGCCGTTCTGCGTGATGAACGGGCTCCGGGCCGATCCGATTCCATGGCACGAAGCGGAGGACGATCCGGGCCGGCTACTCGCGGGCGACCCCGCGCTCGTCTACGTGTGCCGACCGAACAACCCGACCGGGTCACTGCTCCCGGACTCGTGGCTCGACGAGCTGCTCGACACTCGGGGCGCGGACGGGCCACTCGTCCTGGTGGACGAAGCGTACGCGGACTTCGCAGGGGTCAGCTGGCTCCCCCGAGCGTCCCGAGAGTCGAACATGTTGGTCGCGCGCACCTTCTCGAAGGCGTACGGCCTCGCGGGGCTCCGCTGCGGATTCGCCGTCGGAAGACCCGACGTCGTGCTCGCCGTCGACAAGTCGCGAGGGCCGTATAAGCTCGCGTCCCTGGCCGTGCGGGCGGCGGCAGCGGCGCTCCGCGACGAGGACGGCTGGGTGCGCAACTCGATCGCGGAGGCTCGGGCCTCACGGGATCGGTTCTGCTCGGAGCTGGAGGCTCGAGGCGTCCCCTTTCTCCCCTCGAGCGCCAACTTCGTACTCCTCGCCGCTCCCGACGGAGACGCCGGCGAAGCCGCGGTGAGACTGCGTGCGGAGGGCGTCGGCGTCCGCCCGTTCACCGACGTACCGGTCCTCGGCGAGGGGATCCGCGTCACCGTCGGCCCTTGGGCGCTGATGCAATCGTTTCTCGAAGCGTTCGACCGCATCCGATCGGAGGACGAAGGATGAAGGCCTCTCTCTTCGACTATGGGGTGGGCAATCTGCACTCCCTGGGCAAAGCACTCGAAGCGTCAGGAGCGACGGTGCACATCACGTCCGACGCGGCTTCGGCACTCGAAGCGGACTGCCTCATCCTTCCTGGGGTCGGCGCCTTCGGACCGGCCGCTGAGGCTATGAGCGAGGGGCGCAACCAGCTTCGCGCCGCCCTTGCGGAGGGCTTTCCGTGTCTCGGGATCTGCCTCGGGATGCAGCTACTCTTCGAGGCCTCGGCGGAAGCACCGGGTGACGGACTCGGTGTCGTGGCGGGACGCGTAGAGCGGATCGATGCGCCGGTCGTTCCCCACATGGGATGGAACGACGTAAGGCCCACCCGAGATGTCCTCTTCGAGGGGCTCACCGCTACGCCGATGTACTTCGCGAACTCGTACCACTGCGTGCCATCCGATCCGAACGCCGCAATCGGACGGTCGACCTATGCGGATACGGAAATGGTCACGAGCATCCGAGTCGGGAACAGCTGGGGCGTTCAGTTCCACCCGGAGAAGAGCTCGGACGCCGGTCGAGCGCTGCTCGCGAACTTCATTGGCGCGGTTCGCCGACTACGCGGAGGTGCGCCGTGATCGTCACCCCAGCGGTCGATGTGAAAGGGGGCCGGTGCGTGCAACTCGTCGGCGGCAGGCCAGAAGACGAGCGCGTCTCCCTTCCCGATCCGCCATCCGTTGCGAGCGATTGGTGGGAGCGCGGCTTCGCGTCCCTCCACGTGGTCGACCTCGACGCGGCACTCGGGAGCGGCACCAACGACGCGCTCGTCGGTCAGGTGCTGTCCGCGACGAAGGCGGACACTCAGGTCGGTGGCGGGGTGCGGTCCACGGAACGTGCGACGGAACTCCTCGCGGCGGGCGCCACCCGGGTCGTCGTCGGGACCCGAGCCCTCGACAACCCCGTTTGGCTCGCGGAGCTGGCCGAAGCCCATCCGGATCGCATCGTCGTCGCTCTCGATACCCGCGAGGGGATCGTGCTCCGGAAAGGCTGGACCGAAGCGTCCAACCTCCGGGCCACGGAGCTGGCTGTCCGCCTCGCGGAGCTGCCCCTCGCCGGGATCCTCTCCACCGACGTAGGACGGGAGGGTCGCCTCGAGGGGATCGACCTCGGCGGATGCCGAGCGATCATCGACGCGTCTCGACACCCCGTTTGGATCTCCGGAGGGATCACGTCAGTCGACGATCTCGCCGTGCTCGAGGGCATCGGCGCGTACGGCGCCGTGCTCGGTATGACCCTCTACACCCACACCATCGACGTCGACGTGGTGGCTTCCCGATGGGGAGGCGCACCAAGCGAGTCCGACCAAGGAGCATCCCCATGAGCAGAATCCAACGGACCACTCGTGAGACCACGATCGACGTCGACGTCCGCATCGGGAGTGGGGTCGCGGAGGTGGAGATCGACGATCGTTTCCTCGCCCACATGGTGGTGACCCTGGCGCGCTACTCGAACCTGGACATCCGCATCCAAGCGACCGGTGACCTCCGTCACCACCTGGTCGAGGACGTGGGCATCGCTCTGGGACAAGCACTCGTCACCGAACTGCCCGAAGGCCGAGTCCGTTTCGGGCAGGCCCTCGTGCCGATGGACGAAGCCCTGGTGCAGGCAGCGATCGACGTCGGGGGCCGCCCCTACTACGTCGGCAAGCTGCCCTCCAAGCTCTACACGCACTTCCTGCATTCCTTCGCGACGAACTTCGGCGCCACGCTCCACGTGAAGGTGATCCGTGGCGACGACCGTCACCACATCGTCGAAGCCGCCGTGAAGGCCGCGGGCCTCGCCCTACGGGACGCCCTCGTAGAACGAGCCGACGTCTTCAGCACGAAGGGAGCCGTCGAGCTCTCGAGCGAAGAGGACCGCTGATGCTCCGCCCACGTGTGATCGTCTGCTTGGATGTGGACGCCGGCCGTGTCGTGAAGGGCACCCGATTCCAAGACCTGCGAGACGTGGGCGACCCAGTCGAACTCGCGCGTCGGTACGAAGCAGAGGGCGCGGATGAGATCGTCTACCTCGACGTGTCCGCATCCAAGGAGGACCGAGGAACCTTGCTCGATGTGGTCCAGCGAACCGCGGAGGCCCTCTTCATCCCCCTCACGGTGGGTGGAGGCGTGCGCTCCGCCTCGGACATCGGGCCGCTGCTCCGCGCGGGGGCGGACAAGGTGAGCGTGAACAGCGCGGCCGTTCGCGATCCGTCGATCCTCACGGATGGCGCCACGCGCTATGGCAGTCAGTGTGTCGTCGCGAGCATCGATGCCGCCAAGGAGGACGGGCGCTGGATGTGCTACACACACGGTGGATCTACACCTACCGGCCTCGAGGCGGTCGCCTGGGCCAAGACCTGTGTCGAGCGGGGGGCCGGAGAGATCCTCCTCACGGCCATCGATCAGGACGGGGCGCGCACCGGATACGCTCTCGAGCTCACCCAAGCGGTCGCCGACGCGGTCCCTGTTCCGGTCATCGCGTCAGGCGGGGCCGGCGAAGCGGCTCACCTGGCCGCGGCCTTCGACCACGGAGCCTCGGCGGCCCTCGTGGCGGGTATTCTGCACGACGGAATCACGACGGTGGAAGCCCTGAAGGATGAGTTGTCGGACGCGGGCATAGCGATCCGACCGTTTCACGTCGGAGAGAACGTATGACGACAGAAGCCGACCGTGCGCTGAAGGACGAACAGGGTCTAGACGACGTGGTGTTCGATGAGCGCGGCTTAGCCCCCGTGATCGCACAAGACGACCGGACCGGGCGCGTGCTCATGCTCGGCTGGGCCAACCGAGAGGCACTCGCGACAACGTTGTCCACGGGGCTGCTCACCTTCTGGTCACGCTCGCGGTCCGAGCTCTGGCAGAAGGGTGAAACGAGCGGGAACACGATGGAGCTCGTGTCACTCCAGCTCGACTGCGACCGCGACGCCATCCTCGCGCGCGTCCTCCCGAACGGCCCCGCCTGTCACACGGGCGACTCCACCTGCTTCGGCTCGGGGAATCCGCTGCCCGCCGTGCTCGACCGACTGGACCGGACGTTGGCGGCCCGCAACGAGTCTCGCCCCGAGGGCAGCTACACGACTCGCCTCCTGGAGGACGCCAACCTGCGCCTGAAGAAGCTCGGCGAAGAGGGGGCAGAACTCGTCGGCGCCCTCGCGACGTCGGACGCCGATCGGGCGACGGAAGAAGTCGCGGACCTGCTCTACCATGCGCTGGTCGCGTTGCGCGCCGAAGGGAAGGGTTGGTCCGACGTCGCGCGTGTCTTGGAGGATCGAGAGGCGGGCGGCTAGTCGGCTCCGAGGACCACGGACGGTGGGACGCGCGCAGCACGCCGGGCCGGCAGCCAGGCCGCCACGGTCGCGAGCGAGAGCAGAAGCACCACCACCGAGGTGACCGTCAGCGGGTCGGACCCCGACACGCCGAAGAGCAGACCCTCCACGATCCGCCCGAGCACCACAACACCGACTAGGCCGACGACCACCCCGATCCCGCCGATCCGGGCGGCACCGACACACACGGACCGCACGACCGACTCGGGGTCTGCCCCGAGGGCCATCCGAACACCGATCTCTCGGCGGCGGTGTCCGACCGTATACGCGATCACGCCGTAGACTCCGGTCACGCTGAGCAAGAGTCCCACCGCGGAGAAGACGCGCAGCAGCACGGCCAGGAATCGCTCTTCCGCGGTCGAGGCCCGGACGAGCTCTTCCATCGAGACGAAGTCGTGGGCCGGCTGCATCGGTAGGTGACCGAGCACTGCATCCTTGAGCGGTCCGAAGAAGGCCTCGGGCTCGCCCGCCGTCTTCACCACCACGTTCATGGCCAGATACGGCATCTGCCCGTGCGCCAGGAACACCTCTGGGGCGACATCGGCGCGCAGACCGTAGTGACGCACATCAGCGACGACGCCCGTGATCCGATAGGGCTGCCAGCCACCACGGAAGTCGAGCTCGAAGGATTGGCCGACGGCGCTCCCTCCCGGGAAGAGCTCCCGGGCCAACGTCTCGTTCACGACCGCGACCAGAGGGTCGTCGAGGGCGGCGCGAGGCGGCATCACCTCCCCGCTCAAGAAGCGCATACCGAGGGTCTCCATATATCCGTCGGTAACGATCCGCATCTGAACGGTGGACGCTTCGGAGGACGCGAGGGACGATCCCAACGGACGGAACGGTCTTCGGAAGTCGTTCCCGATCGGGTTCAGTGCGAGGGTTTGCGCCGCACCGACCCGCTCGACTCCGCGCACAGACGCCAGAGCGTCGAGAAGCCCCGCGTAGTACGTGACGATCTCCTCCGACGTCCCCTCCTCCGGATCCAACGACAGGCGGAATGCGGCGACGGACTCCGGATGGAAACCGGGATCGACCGACGCGAGACGCAGTAGGCTCTGCGAGAAGACGCCCGCGCCGACCAAAAGGACCAGCGCGAAGGCGAGCTGCGCCGCGACGAACGTCTCCCGCGTCCGCACGTGGCCCTTCCCCGCCGTCGTCCGCTTGGAAGCGCGCGCGGGAGCCGACGCCTGACGAAGCAGCATGGCGAGAGGGGCAGACCCGAAGATCACGCTGGTGCACACCGCCACCACCGCCGTGAACGCGAAGACGCCGGGCGCCAGAGACACCTCCTCCAGACGTGGGATCCTTCCTGCGTCGAACCACGTCAGCAAGCCGATGAAAGTACGTCCGAAACACAGTCCGACGGCGCCGGCAAGCAGCCCGAGCAGCGTATGCTCCATCAACAGCTCGGAACCGATCCTCACGCGCGATGCGCCGAGCGCCGTTCGAACCGATAGGTCTCGAAGACGCGCCGGGACGCGGGCGAGAAGCAGGTTCGTGACGTTCGCGCACGCGATCATGAGGATGATCAGGACCGACGCGAACGCGAGCCAAAGGGTGGCCCGGACATCGCCGACCACGTCTTCGTGCAGCTCCGTGACCTCGGCGCTCCACCCCGCGTTCAGCCTCGGGTACGCACCAGCGAGACCGGCCGCCACCGCCTGGAGCTCCTCCTCGGCGGACTCGGTCGATACTCCGTCGGCCCGCCGACCGATGCCACCGAGGAAGCGCCAGGTCCGAGCGTCCGGATTGTCTTCGTAGACGTCACGGAGATCCCAGGCGACCCATGTTTCGACCGATGGGTCCGGAAAGGTGAAGTCCGGGGGCATGACGCCTACGATCTCGTAGCTGTTTCCGTCCGCGATGATCGTCCGCCCCACCACCGTCGGATCGCCGGCGAAGAGTCGGAGCCACACGCCATGGCTGAGCATGACCGGGCCGTAGCCTTGGACTTCGTCGCGAGCGAAGTCCCGTCCGAGCATGGGCTCGACACCCATCGTGCGGAAGAAGTCCGCGGTGACCTGGGCGGAACGAAGCTCCTCGACCCACGCCTCCGTGCGATACGTGCCGGACGTCAGATACCAGGCCGCGACGTGCTCGAAGGAACGACTCTCTCTCTCCCAGTCGACGAAGTTCCAGGGAGACGGGCCGTGAAGCCGTTGATCGACGCTCGGGTTGGTCTCCCACATCTGCACGAGCTCGGAGGCGTCCGGGTACGGCAGCGGTGTGAGCAAGACCGCGCGTAGGACCGCGTACAGACCCACAGTCGCACCGATCCCCACACCGAGAGTCAGCACGATCGTCGCGGTGAGCCCTGGTGCCCGAATCGCGCTCCGGAGAGCGGAGCGGAAGATCTCACGCGCTGAACCATCCGCGTGCGCACGCCGCTCGAGCCATCCGTGGATCAGCATGTGCGGGACGGTCTTGGCCCAGAGCCACGCCACGGCGATCGGACCGCGGGTGCGCGCATCCCGCAGGCGATCCGCGAAGAGCTCCGCGGCGTCGAGACCGTACTCCGCACGGAAGGATGGCGGGTACGCTCGGAGCAGCGCCGTAAAGAAACGGTTGGACCGTCGAGAGCTCGACATCAGCCCGCGAGCGCGCGTTCCGCGGCGGCGGCGAGTTCGCGCATCCGCGCGACTTCCGCGGCCAGCACGGCTTTCCCATCCGCCGTCACCCCGTAGTACCGTCGCCGCTCTTCCCCGTCGGCGGGCCTGCGTTCAGCCGGGCGCACGAGTCCGGCGGTCACCAGACGGCGGACGTACCGGTAGAGGTTCCCCGGCTCCAGTCGGATCCGGCCACCGGACCGGGTCTCGATCTCCTTCACGATCCCGTATCCGTGGAGCTCACCCTCGGCCAGAACCCACAGGATGTGGAAGTCGACGGGCTTCAAAGGCAGGCAGTCGTCCACGACCGTCATCGGGCTCCCTCGCGTATGATCATTGTGAGCATATGCTCAGGATAATCACAACAGCGAAGAGCGCAAGGTCAACGCGATCTCTTCGCCCGCCTCTCCATGGCCGTCATCGCGTCCGCGCACCAGTCCGCGATCACGCGGTACTTGGCCAGCCCGAGCTTCAACGTCAGATGCGCGTGGAAGTCTTCATCGGGAAGATCATCCGGGTACCGCGGGTCGTCCGCGCGCCATCCCTGCTCGATCTCCTCGAGGGCGGCGACCTTCGCCCGGTACCTCGCCTCGAGCCGACCCATGAAGGCGAGCCTCCCCTCCAACGGGATGGTATCCATGAAGAAAACTTGGGCGAGGAATCCGAGTCGCTCCCGCAGCTCGGCCGGCCCGGACTCGATCCACTCTTGGAGCTCGCGGACGCCGTCTTCCGTGCGCCGATAGACCTTTCGCGGTGGCCCCCGCTCGGACTCCTCCCGGGTCGAGTGCAGAAGCCCTCGGTCTTCGAGCCGGCTCAGTACAGGATAGATCTGCGCCAGCTCGGCGGACCAAAAGTGGCTGATCGTCGCCTCGAAGGACTTCTTCAGGTCGTAGCCGCTGGCCGGCTCGACGAGGAGGCCGAGTACGACGTGAGGGAGACTCATCCGCTCGCTGCCTTGCGCTTGGGGAGGTACTTCCGCGTCAGGAGCGCACTGGCCGGCACACCCACGAGGGTTGGGAGGATCCACGGCGCGATCGACAGCAGACTGCCACTCTCGAAGTCGATGAGACGGGCCGAGCCGAAGACACCGAATGCGGTATGGAAGGCGATCCCTGCGCCAAGCATCGCGCCGAGGTGTTCGGTCAGCCACGTCCCTCGTCCCTCGAGGCGCCCGGAGATCGCGTCCACGATGCCTTTCCCGACGATCACCCCAACCGGCGACAGACCGATCAGGGCCCACCGCATCGCCGGCTGGTAGTACAGCGCGTACCCGAGGAGCGCGAGACTCGCCGCAATCGAACCCCACGCCAAGCCGCGATCCAACGGGCGGTCCATCCCCGTGAGGTCCGCCTTGTGGTCGAGGACCCCCACACCGTGTCTCACGATCACGAGCGTAACGAAGGCGAGGTACCCGAGAAAGACGAGGAATCCGTACTGATCGACATCGTCGCGCGGGGTGATGCCCAGTGTGGTGGCTTCGATCCAGCGGACCGCGATGATGGCCCCGGCTGCGCCGACCGACACGTACGCGCTCCACTTGAAGCCCTGGCCGAAGCGTCGGTGCGCCGACCCGCCCTTCTTCGAAAAGACGGGAATCCAGAACATCAACAACCCGATCCCACCCGCGACGATGTGCACCCAGCGTGCACCGCCCAACACCGCGTCGATCATCTCACCCTCGCTATATCAATTCATATATAGCCGAACTTATATAGCGACCGGGAACGACACCACGGTGCTCCACGTACGAACCGGACCTCGCCGACGTCCCCGGAACCCCCGCACCATGGCTCAACGCGACTACATCCTCCGCATCATCGAACAGCTCGGCGCCGCGCTCGCCGAGCTACGGCGCCGAGTCCTGAACCAGGAAGGCGACGACCTCCGAGGGGATCTCGAACGGGTGAGCGGTCAGGCCGGGTTCGACATCGACCTCCTGCGCGGCTTCGACTTCGGCACCCTCCACCTGCTCATCACACAGGGCGGAGAGGTCGACGTCGCTCGGTGCTGGCTCATGGCCGAGGTGCTGTATCTCGACGGACTCGACGCGACGATCTCGGGGACGGACGGATCGGACAGTCTCCGGAAGGCCCGGGGGCTGTATGAGATGGTGCGGCCCGCCGGAGGGATGTTGGTGGGCATCCCCGAGGCGTTGGAGCGCATCGCGGAGATCGATCGATGGCTCGGCGAACCCGACGAACCGAACGCCTCGCAGCCTCGTCGGGGCCGATCCGTAAGCACGAGGCGCCGGAGCCCCGCGGCATTGGAGCTCGCTCCTCGACTCTGCTGATCTGGATGGACCTGGGCTGAGGCCCCTGGGTAGCCAGACAGCCGGACAGACTCCACGTTCGGTTCGACGCCCCCTCCTCTCCCTTCGACATGGCCGACGCAGCCGACCTCCAAGAAGAAGAGGCCCTAGGGAAGGCCTACGACGCCAAACTCATGAGGCGTCTCATCCAGTACCTGGCACCGTATTGGAAGCACGTCGGGCTAACACTGGCCGTCCTGTTGCTCGGGTCCGCAGTCGCAGCCGCCGGTCCCTTCATCACCCAGCAGGTGATCGATCGCGCCATCGAAGGCGCGGATCGAGGACTGCTCGCCTTCCTGATCTGGGTCTACCTCGGGACCGTGGTCGTCGGATTCGGACTGGAGTACGCGCGTGCCCTGATCACGACGTGGCTCGGCCAGTCGGTCATGTACGACCTCCGAACCGAGATCTTCGCCAAGCTGCAACAGCTCGATCTCCGCTTTTACGATCGGAATCCGATCGGTCGGCTCATGACCCGCATCACGAACGATGTGGAGACGCTGAACAATCTCTTCAGCTCGGGGCTCGTCACGGTCTTCGGAGACGTCTTCACGCTCGTGTTCATCTTCGGCGCCATGCTGTGGATGGACTGGCGACTCGCCCTCGTGACCTTCTCCGTGCTTCCCTTCGTTTTCTTCGCCGCCTTCCTCTTCCGCGCCAGGATCCGCACCGCATACCGCGACATCCGCGTACGTATCGCCCGGATCAACGCCTTCCTGCAGGAGCACATCACGGGGATCCGGGTGGTGCAGCTTTTCAATCGCGAGGAGGCGGACGCCGAGCGGCTGGGTGAGCTGAACGAGAGCCATCTCCAAGCCCACCTTCGCTCGATCACCTACTACGCCCTCTTCTTCCCGGTCATCCAGTTCTTCACCGCGATCGGTCTGGCGCTCGTGATCTGGTACGGGGGAGCGAGGATTCTCGCGGAGGTGACGACCGTCGGGACGGTCACGGCATTCCTACTCTACACGCGCCGCTTCTTCCGGCCGATCCAGGACCTCTCGGAGAAGTACAACCTGCTGCAAGCCGCGATGGCCTCGTCCGAGCGGGTGTTCAAGCTGCTCGACGAAGAGATCGTGGTGGGTGAGCCAACGCAGCCGCGCGACCTCCCCGCCGACGGAAAGGGGGAGATCACCTTCGAGAACGTGTGGTTTGCCTACGGCGACGACGAAGACGGAAACCCCGACTGGGTGTTGCGGGACGTCAGCTTCACGGTCGCGCCGGGAGAAAAGGTGGCGATCGTCGGTCACACCGGAGCGGGCAAGACCACACTGATCAACCTCCTGATGCGCTTCTACGACGTGCAACGAGGTCGCATCCTCTTCGATGGCGTGCCCATTGCCGAGGTCGGCCTTCGTGAGCTCCGACGACGTATCGGGCTCGTGCTGCAGGACGTCTTCCTCTTCAGCCAAGACGTCGCATACAACATTCGGTTGGGATCCCCCGAGATCGACGACGCTCGTATCGAGCGGGCCGCGGAGCGCGTCGGAGCGTCGTCCTTCATCGAGCGACTCGAGTCCGGGTACGATCAGCCCCTCGGGGAGCGCGGTGCTTCCCTGTCGGTGGGAGAGCGACAGCTCGTCAGCTTCGCGCGAGCCCTGGCCTTCGACCCGCAGGTCCTGGTGCTCGACGAGGCGACATCATCCGTCGACTCAGAAATCGAAGCCCGGATCGAGGAAGCGACAGACGAGCTTCTCGACGGGAGAACGTCGGTCGTCATCGCGCACCGCTTGTCGACGATTCAGAACGCCGACCGCATCCTCGTCATGCACCACGGACAGGTCGAGGAAGAGGGGGACCACCAGGCGCTACTGGAGCAGGAAGGGCTCTACGCCCGGCTTCACGAACTTCAGTTCGCGTCAGCTCCCGTCGGCGGCTAAGGATCGCATCCGACTGAACGGATACCCGCCACAGCCCGAGGCAGGCCGGATCCGATCGGCAGAAGGCGCCGCTCTTGCCGCGGCCTCACTGTCCCCGTCGAAGGCGCTGTAGCAAAACGCCCAGGTGAAGCCGGAGCCGTCGTCCTCGAGCTCGACCCAGTCGATGCGGGCCCACGCGCCTGCGTCCTCTCCGTCTCCGGAGCTACGAACGAGCACCTCTCGCCGCTCGGGATCCCACTGCGCAACCCGATACTCCGTCTCGTTGCCCTGCACCCACGAGTTCTTCGAGATCGAGTAGCGGATCCCGTAGTCGTCCTCGAACTCACCGACGAGCCACTGAGGTGGTGCGGGTAGAGACGCGATGGAGTCCATCACGACGAAGCGCCGGGACGTCGGAGCAAGGGTCCCCGCGACCCGAATGAGCGGGTCGACTTCGAAGCCATGTGCAGGCTCCAAAGCGGAGACCGAATACTTGGAGGACGGGTTCCACAACACCCACTCCGTCAGCCCTACGTCGTACACAGCCTGGATCTGGGCACGAACCTCTGGGCCACCGTACGTCGGCGGCCCCAGCGTGAAGTCCTGCAGCCAGGGGCGCGTGATCCCGGCACCTTCGACCGCTGCGGAGCGATCCAGTGCGGCGTCGAGCGCCGCGTACACGATCTCGTACGGGCGCGCGTTCGGCTCTTCGTAGCCGAAGCTGTGTGGCCAATAGTGCGACGGATAGATCATCGGGAGCGCGACGTCGACGACGTCGATGAACTCCTCCCACAACTGTCCGATCCCGACGTCCCGGGTGAACGACGTCGTCACGCCGAAGACGTCGGCGGTCGATCGTACCGGAAGATCGGCCAGGCCCTGCTCGGCGTGCGCGAGGAAGCCCCGGATCGCATGAGCCCGCTCGATGCCGTCGCCACCCGGGAACCGAGCGCGCGCCATGTCGTCTGCCGGGGCATCCGGGAACCGGATATAGTCCCATTGGATCTCGGGGAACCCGAGCTCTG
Organism: Gemmatimonadota bacterium; assembly: GCA_039030015.1. Classification (GTDB taxonomy): domain Bacteria; phylum Gemmatimonadota; class Gemmatimonadetes; order Longimicrobiales; family Gaopeijiaceae; genus UBA2589. Next base: position 132,641 of record JBCCEZ010000005.1, read on the forward strand.
CGACCTCACGAGCGAGTTCCAGATGGTAGTCCCACACGCCGCGCTGATACGGGTTCAGCCAGATAATCTCTTTCGAGTCGACCCAAACCCCGCCCGCCGTGTCCTGGATGGCGAGCTCGGGCCGCGCCTGAATCAGGAGCGGATCCTTCACGACCACGATCCTCGCGATCGGGTAGATCCCTTCCGCTTCCAACCGATCGAGTAGAGCCGGGAGGTCGCGGATCCGGCGCTGCCCGTCCGCGCCGATGTCGAGGGCGGTCGGCACCTTCGTGTCGTGGCTCAGGAAGCCCGTAGCGTCCTTGATATCGAGGACGAACGCGTTCACTTCGGTCTCCCGAGCGACCCGGATCAACTCGTCCATCCGCTCGGACGAGCCCGCGGCCCACGCATTGATGTAGAGGCCCCGGACGTGCTCCGGGCGGGCAAAACGGGCGCCGTCGAATCGCGACTCATCGGCCACGTCGGTCGTACGGACGGGCCGAGTGTGGATCATCGGGCCCGTGGCATCCATGTCCATCGCCGGGCGAGACACGGCCGAGATGGGCTGAGCCACGTTCGTCGCGGCGACTACCGCCGCCGACTCATCCGCACGCTCCACCTCTGGCTCTGCGGGCACCGACACGTCGATCTCCGTCATGATGCCGGCGTCGGCCATCGGCTCCGGCGGCCACGGTGCTCGGGCACGCCCCTCTCCAGAAGGCACGTCACATGCGGAGGTGCCGAGCGCGAGTACGGCGACGACGAGGAGGCAGCGTTGGGTCATCGGGTCCTAGTAGGCCGTCAGGGTGGGATCGACGTCCTCTCGCCAGCCGAGCACACCACCCTGGAGGTTCGTCACGCGCTCGTAGCCCTGCTGCATCAGGATGGCCACGGCCCACGCGCTCCTCGCACCACTCCGGCAATAGATGACGACGTCGGCCTCCGGATCGATCTCGGAGAACCGTGCGCCGAATTCCCCGGTCGGAATGCGTACCTGACCGTGTGCGGGCAGGTCGGCGATCTCGACCTCGAAGGGCTCGCGAACATCCACCAAGAGGGGCACGTCTCCGCTCTTGATGCGCTCGTCGAGTTCGGCTGGAGTGATTTCGGGTACGTTCATCGATGGGATCGGATCAGGTCGTGGAGGAGGCCAGCCGTAGTCTCGGCGGCACCCCGGTGTGCATCGACGTACTGCCGCGCACACCGAGCGATTCGAGCGCGAAGCGCATCGTCCTCGAACCACGACGTGACCAAGTCCCCCAACTCGGAAACATTTGATGCAAGCTTTGCGCCGTCTTCCGCAAGTAGTTCGTGCGCGGCCGTCGAATTGGCGTGGTTCGGGCCAAACACCGCGGGGCACCGGGCGACAGCCGGCTCGAGCACCGAGTGAACACCTGTTTCCCTGAACCCTCCGCCCACGTACGCGATGTCCGATACCCCGTACAAAGTGGCGAGCAACCCCACCCGATCGACGACGATCACATCGCTGTCTCGTCCGACACCCGACGTCGCGATCTCGGAGAGGAGACCGATCGACCACCCTCGCGCCTTCGCTCCCGCGAGTGTGTTCGCGGCCCGGTCCGGGGTGGGCTC
>JBCCEZ010000006.1:0-131073 GCA_039030015.1 Gemmatimonadota bacterium
CCGGGCAGCTCACGCTCAGGTTGAAGTTCTGGGCCGTCTGACCCGGGAAGCGCACCTCGAACGTGTCCGTTTGCAACACATTCGGCTTCTCGTACACGGGGTTCCGCTGCCCTAGTGCGTTCACCGACAGGAAGTCCGTGTACGCGAAGCCGAATGTGGTGCACACGGACACGTTCGAGGTGCGCTTCCCGGGTCAGACGGCCCAGAACTTCAACCTGAGCGTGAGCTGCCCGGGTGGGACGAGTGTGCGGAGCTGCTCGGTGTTGGGTGGGACCACGAAGAGCATCGGGGACACGCCTGTGACGGTGCCGATCCAGTACACGGCAGGTGCGAACAATGACACGAGTTCGATCACTCTGACGGCTACGCTGTCGGCGAACTCGGCAGTGACGACCTCGGGGGAGCTCGAGGTCGTGGCGGCGAGCGGGGTCTTGCTGAGTGTGACGGACGCAAATCCTGAGATGGATCTCGACCGGTCCGCCTGCCTCAACGTGTCCGCCGGACCTGGCTCCATCGTCTGCGGAGACTACCAGTACGTCTATCCGATCACGCCGGTGAACCGCATGAATCGGACGCATCAGCTGGCCCTCATTCACAACAACTCGATGCGTGGGCCGGAGGGCTTTATCGGAGCCAACTTCGTACTGCCTTCGGGCGTGACCGAGCCGGATAGCATCAAGGCCACGCTCGAGGTGGACGGAGAGCACGAGCAGACCCTTTGGTACAAGTCCGGCGTGTACGAACCCGGCGTGAAGACCCGAATCGCCTTCAATTGGAGCGACTGGAGTCAGCGCGGGCCCAAGATCTTCCGATACACGGTCACTCTACAGCCTTGGTCCGGCGGCTCGGCGCAGGCTGCCACGACCGCAGAGGGGCGGGCGCTGACCATCGACACGCACCGCCGGTACAACCGGGCGTGGTGGATTGCCGGCCTCGAGAAGATCACGCTCCGAGGAGACTCGATCCACTGGATCGGTCCCGACGCCAGTGCAGCCGTTTACCTCAAGAGCGGATCCAAGTGGATCAAGCAGTCTCGAAGTGCGCCCGACACGATCGTGCAGAGCGGTAGCAACTACATCCGAGAAGCCCTCGGAGGGGGAGAGGTTCACTACAGCTCATACGGGTTCGAGACCAAGGCCGTCGACCGGAACGGCAACGAGACTCTGTTCGACTACCAAGCCATCGGAGGGTGGACGCGACTGACCTCGGTTCGGGCGCCGACCCCGACGGGCAACGACACGATCTACAAGCTGCACTATGACGCCGTCGGCATTCCAAACGGCGGCGGAATGGTCGGTGTGTCCGTCTTGGACGGCTCGGGTGGGTGGGACCGGTTCGACATACACGCCCGGCAATACAGCAACCAAGGCGTCAACGTCGATTCGATCGTCGCGCCGGACGGCACCAAGGTCTCGTTCACCTGGTCGCACGGTCGGCTCGAGACCATCACCGACCCGACAGGAGTCCGTGCGTCGATGACGTACCAACAGGGGCTCAAGGCGTACTCCGTAGCTCTCGATACCGGCGGCGTCACGACCACGACGATGACCTTCCGACCTGCCGAGGTCATTGGCCGTAATGCATCCGGGTGGAAGGGGCCTCAGTCGGTGCACGATGGCTGGTTCTCACGCTTCGATGGCCCGTTGTCTGGGAGTGCAGACACGACGGCGTTCTACACCGAGGGATTTGGCGCTGTCCGGGGCGTCCGAGACGCACTGGGTAGGGAGACCTGGATTGATCGCGAGGATCCCGATTTCCCAGGTCTCGAGACCCGCGTGCGCTACCCGAACGGGCATGTCGTTGAGTCTGCCTACACTAGTGAGGGCTTCCTGGACTATACGCTGGATCGGTCTACCGGAGGGCTGACCGACTACCGATGGAAAGAGTCGGTGAACCGACCGGACACGATCGTGTCGCCTGAGGGGGTGACGACCGTCTTCGCCTACGACTCGAACGGCAACATGTTGAGCCAGCGGGTGGGGACCGGGGGCATCACGAACTTCTGGTACAACTCGGATGGGCAAGTTCATCGGATTTACGATGGACTAAGCCAGCGCGACTCCCTCGTCTACGACTCTGACGGGAACCTGTCGGAGCACTGGTCGCCACAGAACAACAAGACGACATACACGCGTGACGCTCTGGGCCGTGTCACGGTCAAGATCTCACCGGTCGATCTGACCTACCGGATGTGGGACTCTGTCACCTACGACGTAATGGGGCGAGTCACGCGTACCAAAAAGTCGAGCGACCTCGATGGACACTGGCTGATCGCCAACACGGCGTATGACGCCTTTGGTAGGCAGGACTCGGTGTGGTCGGTCTCCGGGGACGGCACCTCGACGTGGACCCTCGGTGCGTCACGCTGGACCTACGATGCGCTAAGCCGAGTCACCACTGAAGTCACCGCGGGTGTGAAAGACTCGTTGGTCTACGACTTGGCCGGTCGAGTGATCGAACGCATCAACGACCGCGGTCAGAAGATCGAGACGGTGTACGATATCCTCGGCCGACCCGACACGGTCTTCGTCCCCTCAGCTCCGAAGCCGTCGTTCAGCACGACGATTCGGACGATCCCGTACTACTCGATCGGCAATTCTGCCCCAGCCGATACGATCACGTACGAGTACGAGCCGGACTCGGACCTCCCCACGGACATCGACAATCGATGGGCTCGAGTCACCCGCACCTACACGCTCGACGGCCAGCTGAACTCCGAACAACAGGCCATCAAGAACTACAACAGCGGGTCGTTCAGCACCCACGTCTACGACCTCTCCTATGTCTATGATCGAGATCGTCGGCGTATTCAGCTCACGCACCCGACGTGGCTGAGCCCAGGGACAGATCAAACCACGTACTCGTACGACGTGCAGGGGCGGATCTCGTCGATCACCGGTCCCTTGGGTGACACGTACGGCTACACGTACAACCTGAATGACCAGGTAACTAAGCGGACCTTCCCCGGTGCCGGCGGTGGCACGATGTGGGCGTACGACAGCGAAGGTCGCGTGACCCGACACGTGGTATCGGTAGGGGTGGCGTCGGACTCCACGCTCGACGTCAGCATGACGTACCAAAAGAACGGGCTGCTCAAGAGCACGGGGCAGCAGGGCGGGGGGAGCTTCTTCTACACGGGGCTCGGCCAGCTGCACACCTCGCTCTCGCCCGCATGGCAGGGTCCGCTCACGCATGAGCGGTTCACGGTAAACGGCTTCGGGCACCAGCTCTATCGCTCGAACGTCCCGGATGCGCCGGGTGACTCGACTCGCTTCGAGAACACGTACGACCCGGTCAGCGGTCGGATCACGGACACGGACGAAGTGTGGGCTCGCTCGTATCCGAGTACGCCCCCGTCGGGTTGGTCGAACGACAACGGGTGGAACTACTACTTCTACGACGACGACGGGAACCGTTACTACAGCTGGCAGGAGCGGTCGCAGTGGGATATCCCTGCACAGAACCCTCCGCAGGGCGACCTCGAGGTCACCTTCCGTGAGGAGGCCGGGAGCATCTACTCAGCGGATAACAAGCTGATGTTCCACCAGGTCAATCGAGACTCGATTGACTACACGCACATCGCCTCCGGTGAGATCGAAGGCGACTGGGGTGTCTTCGAGGAGTACTGGTACGACGGCTTGGGTCGTCGAATCTTGAAGCGGTCACGCCAGGATAGTCCGATCTGCACGGTGACCGACCGCTGCTACTCGTCCATTGAGCGGTTTGTGTGGGACGGTGAGCAAATTCTCTGGGAACTCCGTCTATCCGGCTCCAGCGACATCAAGAACCCTTCGCCGAGCAGCTACACAGGAGAGATCGGGTATGTCCACGGAGCAGGGATCGATGCGCCGCTAGGGATGATGCGCAACGGCACTGCGCACATGATGCACTCCACGAATCGTGGATTGTATGCCTTTAGCACGAACTCGTCGGGCGGGTTCACAACGTGCGTGCCGAACAATCACATCGGCTGTGACTACTTCCCGTGGCCCGGTGGAAGCTTCTCGGCGTATCGGCAAGAGAATGACGCCAAGACCCACTCGTGGTATGGATCGCTCGCGCTGGATCAGAGGGACGAGACGGGGATGTCCTACCGGCGGAACCGCTATTACGACCCGGAATCGGGCCAGTTTACGGCGGTCGATCCGATTGGGATCGCGGGTGGGCTGAATACCTACGGATTCGCAGCGGGTGATCCGATCAATTTCTCGGACCCGATGGGGCTCGCGCCGTGGTGCATCCCGTGTCTTGTCGTTGCCTTCGAATTGGCCAGCGCGGCCTATGACGTCTACCAAACAACTAAGGCATTCGATCGCAGTTCGGCTGAGGGATTCGAGTCGCTCCATGCCACTGCGGTGGGGTCTTTGGCGCCGGGGCCCGGACACCTTTATCTCAAGGCCTCCAGAGCCCTCGACAAGATTAGTTTGACGGCGGACGGTGTGTTCCATGTCGCTCGAAGGCATATGCCTGGCGGCTCTGAAGTCACTCCGGCGAAGTCCGTGTTCAATGCTGGGGAAGACGTACTCGGACTCATATTGGACGCGGCGGGCACTCCGCGGTCGGCGCAGGCAGTTGGGAACAACTACGTTCGGACGATTGACGCCGGGCGCGCGATAGGAACCGATGCGGCAACAGGGAACCCGACTTCGATATACTCGGTGATCACAGATGCTGACGACAATCTTGTAACTGCGTTCCCAGGAGTGCCGGGGAGGAAGTAGACCCATGGGACTATCGGTAAGCCTCGTTGACGAGAGAGGGCGGCGCCTTGATGCGGCTCACGACCCTCGGAACCACCTTCACGGCCTCTTAGAGGACTCGCAGAGGGATTGCCCTATGCTGCGTCACATCGACTGGTTCGGCCTCACGATGTTCAACCGGCCGCAGATGGAGGACTTCATTCCGGAATGGGACAGGCTCTCGGCCAGAGCAGTCGACCCCGAAGCTCGGGCGCTAGTTGCGAAAGTCACCAAGATGGCGCGTGAGGTCGAGCGCGGTGTCCATCGCTATCTCAAATTCGACGGGGATTGACTGAGACTGAGGTCCAACGTGTCTCCACGGCCTGATTCCCCGCCTAGTTCCACCGGTGGCACATTCAAAATGTCTCCCTCCAGCATGAGCCGATTTCGCCTGTGCCGTCGTGAGATTGGCGCTACCGCACGGAATCGGAGCTGACTTCAAGTAGGGGGACTCGGCTGAAGTTAGTGGTGGACTCGGATCCGCTTGTTGATGGTGCCGCTTTTCGGGCTGGGCGTCTCTGGAGCGGTTGTCGCTCGGGTGATCAGGGGGGCGCCGAAGGAAGGGGCGACGACGAGTGGGAGTCAGACGACCTCGACTTCGCGAGCATAGCCGACCTTTGCGGGAGCTGCTCGGTCGCCGAGCAGCAAGTTCGTGTACCTCGGGCGGTCGACCAACGTCCGGTGACGCACAACTGTCGAAAGTCAGGCAGGCAAAGCGACGCCACGATGCGGGCCGCGGGGGCGTTCAAGTGTCACCGCCGCACCCACCGCGCCCCCTCCACCCCCACTCGCTCCGGCACCCCCGACCAATCCCCATCTCGCAGCCAACCCGACAGACCCGCTCTGAACTCAGGCACGTCCAACGCCTGCAAAAACGCCCCGTGCGACCCCTGCTCGACCACGACCGTACGCTGCTCCGCAAAGCTCTCCTGCATCTCGAAGAGATTCTCGATCGGCGTGGACGTGTCCCACGTCCCGTGCACCAGTAGCGATGGGATGGACGTGGTGAAGGGCTCCCCGAACCACGGGTTCTGTTCGACACCCCACAGTGCACACTGCTCGACATTCTCCGCGCTGACCTGGCCCACGAGCTCGTTTCTCGGATCGGATTCGAGGCGCGCGAGCCGGGTAGGGCTGGCTCCCGAGACACACTCGTACTGATAGTACGCGGCGTCCCGAACGCGGACGTTCCGCCAGATCCAGAGGAGTTCGGAGGCCGCTCCGGCAAAGTCTCCGCTTAGCAGTTCGACCACCTCGTTTGGCCACCGACCGATCTGTGGAGGGAACTGCGTGCCGGTTGAGTATCCCCAGATGAGCCCACGGACTTCGGCGGATGTGAGCGAGACGTCGACTGGGTCCTCGGTGTCGAGGTCTGGGGCAACGACGCTGAGCGGAGCCCCCGCGAGCGAGGCGAGGCGCGATTCGTGGGCGGCAAAGATCCCTTCAGGAGGAAGGTCCCAGATACCGGATGCCTCGGCCGCCTCAGCGATACGGCCGAGAGACGCCGCGACGTCGGAGGACGTGTCGAAGGTGTGATCCGGCCCCTCGATAGCCGATAGCGTGGCCCGGGTGACCAAGTCGGGATAGAGCCTCATCACAGCCATCGCCCAGTGCGACCCAAAGCTGGAGCCAACGAGCTGGATCTCGTCGTAGCCGAGAGCGCGGGCGAGGTCGGCTACATCGTGGGCAGCTTGTATGACATCGAAGCCTTCGAGGTCTACGCCTTGGTCTTCGTACTGGGCTCGACACGCGTTCATCGCGTCTCGCAGCGCGCTCCGTCGCACATCCGGCGACTGCGCCTCGGCGTTCGAGAGCTCTGGACCCCACTCGCAACGTGTCGGCTGCGACCGCCCGAATCCCCGCTGGCCGGGGAAGACGAGGTCGGAGTGTTCGGCGAACGCCTCCAGCTGGGCCTCGTAGAAGCCAGCTCGCTCCAGAAGTGGCGCGAGGCCATCTCCTCCGGGGCCCCCGTCGAGCATGAAGACAGGTGGCGTCGTTTCTACCCGCTCGGCTGCATAGAAGCGATGAAACTCGACCTCGATCGATCCGGTCGAATCCGCCGCCCGATTCATGGGCACAGACATCCAGCCCGCGTCATACGTGAGAGAGTCGCCATCGACGAGCGCGAGGCTCATCGACGACGCGGATAGAGTGACGGGCGGATGAGAATAAGAGTCTTCGCACCCGGTGCAGACTACACAGACGGCTAGGCCTACACTGAGCCGGCGTCGGATCATACTCATTCGGATATCTCCATCGGCCGATGCGTGAGCACCAGCTTCTTCAACAAGGGGATCAGTCGATCGGACTCCTGGTCCGACAGCACGCGGAGGAACGACACAGCGGCGGCCACGCGCAGCTCCAGTGCCTCGGTGACGAGCTCCGTGCCCGGAGGGAGGAGGTGAACCAAACGTGCCCGCCGATCATCGGGGTCGGGCGATCGCTCAACGAGCCCGCGGCGCTCGAGACGATCGAGGCAGGCCGTCATCGATCCCGAGTTGAGGAGCACCGTCTGGAGTAGGGTGGCCGGGCGGAGCCGATAGGGGGGACCGCTCCGCTGAAGCGTCGCGAGGACTCCGAACTCCGAGTAGCCGAGCTCTAGGGGCTCCAGGGCCGCGTCCGCTTCGCGGCGGAGGTGCTCGCCGAGAATCAGGAGTCTTCCGACGACCTCCATCGACGAGGTGTCGAGCTCCGGCCGTTCGGTCTTCCACTCCGCCCTGAGGCGGTCGATCAGGTCGTGTGCGTGCATGCATAATTCTCGACATCAAGTATCTTCATGTCAAGATATATGATGCCCCTTCAGGACTTGCACCTCCTGCGGCAACGGCCACGAAACTCGCGGAAGTGAGATTGTCGCTTCGTCGCGTCTAACCTACGGTGCACGCCACAACCTTCGATCTGCCGCCAACGGGAGAGGATCATGAACGTACGGAAGAAGATGGGGTGGTTGTTGGCCGTGGGGCTCGCGGTGTTCTCGCTGAGCCTGCTGGCCTTCCAGCCGGTGCCAGCGAGTGCCTACTTCGGCAGCTGCGAAGCGGCCGGTGGCCCAAACGGCAACTGCTGTGCTTGTGAAACGGGTGAATTCTGTGCCGAAGTGCAGCATCAGGGCGTCCAGTCGTGCTCGTCGAACACGTGCGGTCTGACTGAATGCGAGTGGCTCGCCTGACCGCTCGCAGCATCTCAGTACCGCCGAGGGTGAGCCCAAGGGCTGAATCCTCGGAAGACGCCGGCTAGTGCAGGGCCGCCTCAACCGTGAGGCGGCCTTGTCACGTCGTGAGGCGCCTAGGTGTCTTCAGACGAGGTCCGTGCGCTACGTCTCGCGAATAAGAAGAGCGAGTGGGATGCATGAGAACATCTCAACGCAAGTCGCAGTTAACACGCTACTTTGCTTGGCACGATTCCTGTGGGTGCTTCAATACGGTACGCGGAATCAGCAGGAGGTGGCACATGATCCTCGTCCACGATCCGTCCGGGCTAGCGTCAGTCCAGTGTCTCGGTGACGAATTCGCCCTCGCTACAGTGCGAGACCGGGATGAACTGCTCCGTCGACTAGAATCGGCAGTCGCGACGCTGGCCTGCGTCGGGGGCGACATCGATGGGGGACTGGCCCTGATCGACGGAGTGCGACGACGCGCCCCCACTCATCCGATCGTCTTGATTGCATCGTTGTCCGCTGAAAGCGCTCGCAGGTTGGCGTTCATGGCCAGTCCCGGCCTGACGTGGATCGTATGGGACCACGAGTCCCGTCTCCCTCTTCGTCGCAGTGTTCTCGAGGCTGTGCACTCCGACCCTCTGGCCCGCGCGTACTCCGTCCTGACGAGTTCCGGAGAGCTCTCGCCAGTGATTGAGTCGGCGCTTCGGCGAATACTCATCGGGGAGGCCGGTCCCTCCACAGCGAGGTCTCTCGCGGCAGCCTTGGGGGTCCCCGAATCGACCCTCCACTACCACTGGTCCCAGGCGTTCCCCGGGTGTTCGCTGAAGCGGATGCTGGATTGGGTGGCTCTCGTTCGCGCAACCCGATCTGGCTCGGTTCGAGGCCTTGGGGCGCGATGTCCCACACGGCGGCTCGATCGGGTGTCGCGGCGCCTGGTTGGACGGCCGTTCGAGGGTGCGGAGAGGGTCATTGTGAATGACTTCGATCTGTGGCTGCGGCGTTTGCGAGGCGTGGCGTAAGTCGTTGCGGGAAATGTCGGCGGAGTCGCGGGAACGACGTGTCGACGCATATGCGGATAAGCTACGGTGGGAGACGAAGACAAAAGGGGGAAGTATGAGGCGAGTGAGAAATCGCAGCAGGCTTGGGCAGGTGACGGGGGCGGCGCTGGCCGTGTTGGTCACGACCGCGACCGCATGTAGGCCTGCAGACAGCTCAGTGTTCATCGGCCCGTTGCCCTTCGAGGAGGTAGCGGATCTTTCGAGCGGCGTGACGCCCGTCGCGTTTCCGACGGTAGACTTGGTCGCCTCCTATCCAGCGGGGTCACCGCTCGCGCGTGTGTCGCAGCTCGCGGTCTCGGGAGACGGGGTTGTGGCGATGGGACACTCGTCGTCGTGTACGGTCCTCCTTATCCCCGAGGGCATGGATGCGCCGGACGTGCGGATCGATGCCTGTGGGGAGGGAGGCCGAGGGATCAGCGATCTGTTTTGGATCGACGGTCAGACGCTAGGGGTCTACGATCAGTGGTCCGGCGAAATCAGGACGTTCGACAGCGCCGGAGCTGAGGGCTCGCGTCTCGAAGTCCCCCAGTCCGAGCCCGGCGGCGTGTTCAGCGCGGTCTACCCTGTCGATGCGGCTACCTCTGTGATCACGGCCTTTGAGCCCATCAGCGAGGAGCGTGTCCACGCTGACCCCCGGCTCGTACAACGCCGCGACCGAAGGGACGGAGAGGTTCAAGACGCCTTCCTGGCGCTCCCCGAAGTCGGGCTGAGAGATGACCTCATGTTCCCGTTTGGCGTCGAGGTGTGCGTCGAGCAAGCCCCGAAGGGCACAGCTCGCGTATTGGCGCTGAATCGTTGGGCGCACGAAGTCTACGTAATCGAGCCCGGAGTACGAGAACGCGCGGGTCGAAGCGTCTATCGCCACGATGTCCCGCTCTTCGCTGGGGGACGCCCGAATGGCCTCCTCGCTCCTCAACAAGGGTCGTTTGGCCTCGGGTGCGGAGAGGGAGCTGGACTCGCTCATCGCACGATCCACCACGAGACCCTAAGCGGGGAGATCGTCAAGGAGGGGGTGCTCGATTGGATCTCCTTCGATGGTGCGCTTCTGGGTCGATTCGACCTTACCACCGCCGCCGATGTCGACTTCACCCGAGAGCTCGGCGTGAGCCGCGATGGTGTGGGGTTTGCGCTCGTACGGCACGACGGAGGGCTCGCGCTCGCGCGGTTTGAGCTGCGCACGGAGCGTCTAGCCCAGGGAGAGCAGGCACCATGAGAGTCTGGGTGGTGGCGGCCATGATCGCTCTCGCCGTAGCGCTCGTGCAGACGACACGGCTTCGCGCCACGGCCATGGAGGGGTTGGAACTCTCCCGGGAGCTGAGTGAGAAGCGCGCCTTTGAGCTGGCCTACGAAGAAAATGTGCTCCGACAGGTCCGAGAGGACCTCGCGGCCGGCCATGTCTATGGATCGGGCGCGGCGGAACAACGCGTCTACATGATCGTCGATGTGACCTGTGCAGCGTGCAAAGCAGCGATCGACACACTCGGAGTCTACGGTACCTCACGAGAGTTCATCGTGGCTTCGTTCGTGGACGACCCGCAAAAGGTGCGGGAATGGCTCGCGGAAATCGGGGCGGACCTTCCGGTGCTGGATCTGCGTGCCGATGAAACCGCGCTCCGCCAAGTGCCTCGCCGCATTACGCCGCTCTATCTCGAGGTCGAGAGCGAAGATCCAGTTGGGGTTCATGCAGGCATGCCGAAGGCGTACTGGCTCGACCCCTAGATGGGAGAGCCTCGAAGCGCGCTTCGGAGGGCGACCGCGAGCGGTCGCGACTCGCAACGCGGTGGGCGAGAGGAAATCGCCGCATCCAGGAGGAGGACATCATGAAGATGCAGAAGAAGGTGGGACAGTTGTTGGCGGCGGGGATGGCCGTCTTTGCGTTGAGCCTGTTGGCGTTCCAGCCGGTACCGGCCAGCGCCTACTTCTCCTCGTGCGAGGCCCCCGCTGAGAACGACTGGTGCTGCGCATGTAGTGCCGGTGAGTTCTGCAGGACCGTCGAGCACCAAGGCATCCAGAGCTGCAACGCAACGACGTGCGGGACGGCCGAGTGCGAGTCACTGGCATAGCTGGCCGCGGGCAGAATTGCGGGTAAATTGCAACTAGGAGAGACGATGAAAACTGCGATCGCGAGCGCGATAGGGGCGGCCGGCACGGCGCTTCTGTGCGCGAGTCTTCTGTTCGTGCAGCCGGTGCCGGCCACGGCCTACAGCGGGTGTGAGGTAGCCGGCGGGCCGGGTGGCAACTGCTGCGCGTGTCCCGACGGAGCCTGTGAAGCCGTGCAGCACCAGGGAGTCCAGCGATGCGGAACAGGTTGGTGTTCACCCAAGGAGTGCGAGTGGCTCAACTAGGCGGGCTCAGTTGACCCGGCGGATTCGACGGGTCTTTGCGCTCCGGCTCGCCAGGACGTCCGCGTTGGTGGTCGTACTGGCGAGCTCGGGTGCTCTCCCCGGGGCCGCGCAAGACGTCCCGGTAGTTGTTCCTGAACGGGATCTGGTGCTTGGTGGTATCGACGTGGCGGAGTGGCAGGCGTTCAGTCGACCGCCTCGCGTCGTACCGCTGGGGGATGGTGCGGCGGTTCTTCGAAGTCCGGGCGAACCGTTCGTCGTGGTGGTCGACGGTGCGGGGCGGTTCGTCAGGCAAATCGGTCGGCAAGGCCAGGGCCCTGGCGAGTTCACGGGCGTCGTGGGTGTGGGGATGTTCGCCGATACGCTCTGGTTGCGAGACTGGTCTCCGCCTCGAGCGTCATTCTTCGATGTCGACGGTACTCTCCTCGAGACCGTCGCGGCTTCGGTTGAGTACGCGGAGCGTTTCACCGGTCCCCAGGGCATCACCTCATTCCTAGAGGGAGGTGGCTTCGTTGCGTCCCCCGACGCGGGAGTCGTTGGGGCTGGCGAACGGAGCACTGTACCGGTCGTGTTCGGCTCGAGAACGAACGGGACGTTGGACACCGTGGCGACTCGAGTGACACCCGAGGGAATGGTCGTTCGTGAGATAGGCTACTTCGCGTATACGCCGATCCGCAGACCTCCCATCCTCGCGATCGACCCACATGGGCGTGGCTTCGCCGTCGTTCGGTGGGAGGACGATCGGAGCTCGGGCGTCGATGTGGAGTGGTTCGATTCGAGTGGCCGGCCGGCCCGTCGCTACACGGTGCCGCACGAAACGCAGGTCCTCGCGAATGATGTGCGACGGCGGCTCGTCGCGGAGGGTGTCGAACTCGCCGAGGAGCCGTACCTGGCTGCTCGTCAAAGGGGAGACCCCGTACCGCGGGACCTCGAAGACGCGGTCCGCGACGGTCTAGACCTTCCCAGACACTGGCCACCCATCACGGATGTCTTCGTCTCCTCGCTCGGGCACCTGTGGCTGCGAACGACTCCACAGAACGGAGATCACTGGATCGTCCTCGATCGAACGGGCAGCCCGCTCATCGTCGTGGAAGAGCCCGACGGTGTGCGGTTCCAGGCCGCGGACGGCGGGTGGGTGTGGGGTACGTGGACGGATGAGTTCGACGTGCCGTACGTGGGTCGCTTCTCGATCACCCCTTAGGCCTAGACCTCGCACAGCGCACCGGGCGCTCGCGAATCGCTGCGCGGGGCGGTCCTGGTATTGAGGCTTCGGGGCCCAGAGTCGCGGAAGTGTCGTTGTGGGCGCGACTGCGCGTATGCTACGGTCGGCTGTCACTTGACGTAGTTCAGACGAGAGGAGTGTCATGAACGTACGGAAGAAGATGGGATGGCTGATGGCGGTAGGGTTGGCCGTGTTCTCGCTCAGCCTACTGGCGTTCCAGCCTGTCCCGGCAAGCGCGTACTTCGGTGCGTGCGAGGCGGCAGGCGGCGCTGGGGGGCACTGCTGTGCTTGCAGCATCGGAGAGTTCTGCAGCGAGGTTCAACACCAAGGCGTGCAGTCGTGTTCGGACACCCATTGTGGGTTCGCCGAATGCGAGTGGCTGGCCTAGCGACTCGATGACGGTGGCCCCGGGACTCGAGAGAGCCCGGGGCCACTACGACCGTTCTCGTCAGCGCCGGTGGCCACACTTGGCGGCGACAAGGATGTGTCCCGGGCGTCTCGTAGGCGTCGCTACGCGTCGGGACATCTAGGACGTCGGCTCCAACCCCAGATCGCGAATCGCTAGTGCAGCTGGCGTTTTCCGCGAAGCCGCCGGCACGGCACGGGCTCTGAACTGACTTCAGGTGATCACATGAAGGTCACTGTAGCTGGAGTCAGAAGATGTCGTCGACGCGGATCCGCTTGTTGGTGGTGGTGCTGCTCCTCGGGCTTGGAGTCACCGGAACGGCTGTAGCCCGAATGATCGGCGGGAGCGTCGATGTGACGCCGAACGGTGGATCCGGCGGGAGCGTCGTCTCGGGGACGAGCGGACATAGCCTGTCGTTCACCGTCGACTACGAGAACGACGACGAGTGGGAGTCGGACGAATTCGACTTCACGTGCACCGCCAACCTGGGCGGGAGCTGCTCCGTGTCGCCGAGCAGCAAGTTCATGGATCCCGGTCAGTCGACGAACGTGACGGTGACGTACAACGCCGGCAGCCAGACAGGCACGGCGAACGTCACGATGCGAGCCGAGGGCGCCTTCACGGGCTTCATCGACACCGGGAACCGCTGGGTGACGGTGACGTCGGCGGTGACGGTGACCGCGAGTGGCGTTCCGTCTCAGGTGCTCCAGTACTCGACGACCGACACGGCGAGCTTCTCGGTGAAGAACGAGACGGGGAGCTCGAAGACGTACTCGTTCACCTGTGAGTGGGGCGGGGAGAGCTGCACGAACCCGTCGAACACGAGTATCGCAGGCGGTCAGACGAAGACGATCAAGGTCCCGTTCGTCCCGGGAGATATTCCGGCGACACACACGCTGAAGCTCACGGCGACGAGCGGTGGGGCGTCGGACTCGGATCAGGCCTCCGTCACGGTGACGGACTTCCTGTCAGTGAACGCGCTGGGTCAGCGGAACCCCGTGTATGCGAAGCCGAATGTGGTGCACACGGACACGTTCGAGGTGCGGTTCCCGGGTCAGACGGCCCAGAACTTCAACCTGAGCGTGAGCTGCCCGGGTGGGACGAGTGTGCGGAGCTGCTCGGTGTTGGGTGGGACGACGAAGAGCATCGGGGACACGCCGGTGACGGTGCCGATTCAGTACACGGCAGGTGCGAACAACGACACGAGTTCGATCACGCTGACGGCTACGCTGTCGGCGAACTCGGCAGTGACGACGTCGGGGGAGCTCGAGGTCGTGGCGGCGAGTGGGGTTCTCTTGTCGCTGGATGACGCCACGCACGGGCTAGAAATCGATCGGGGAGAGTGCGCCAATGTTTCCGCGGGACGGGCTGCGATCGTGTGTGGTGACTTCCAGGTCACGTACCCGATCACACCGGTGACCCGGATGAACCGGTCCTTCCAACTCGGCCTGATCCACAACACGGATCTGACCGCAGCCTGGGATTTCACGGGCGCGAACTTCGTGCTTCCAGCGGGTGTCGCCGAGCCGGACAGCATCGAGGCGACCTGGATCGTCAACGACTCTGTGATCAAACGTCATTGGTACCGCGACGGGAACTACGCCCCAGGGGAGAACACTCGCCTCTCCTTCTACTGGGCGTGGAGTAGCGTCCCGGATGGTATGTCGGTACCGAGCTACGACGTCGAATTGAGGACCTATGTCGGGACGTCCTTGGACCAAACGGTTACGGCGTCGAGCAAATTCCTCAGCCTCTCCTCGGCCCGACGATATGGACGCGCTTGGTGGATCGCCGGCCTCGAACAGTTGGCGTTCCGCGGTGACACCATCGTGTGGACGGGCGGAGACACCGGTGGCGCGGTGTACCTCAAGAGCGGGTCGAACTGGATCAAACAGACGCGCTCGGTTCCAGATACGATCGTGAAGACAGGGAGCCTCTACGTCCGTCGGATACCCGGCGGTGGGGAGGTGCAGTACACCTCCTACGGATACCAGCACAAGACGATCGATCGGAACGACAACGAGACGCACTTCAACTACTCGTCGATTGCGGGCTGGACCCGACTGACCTCCGTCGAAGCGCCGACTCCGGCCGGAGGCACGGAGAGCATCTACGAGCTGACGTATGATGCGACCAACGGGGGAATGACGTCGATCAAAGTGAAGGACGACGACGGCTCTGGATGGGACACGTACACCGTCCATAGTAGGTGGTTGTCGTGGGTCCCTGTCATCGACTCGATCACCACGCCAACCGGTGAAACGACGCGGTTCGACGTCAGTTGGGGCCCCATCAATCGGGTGATCGGGCCCGCGTTCGATACGACACACGTCCTCTACAACGGCAACTCCGCGGCTCAGGTCCACTATCGAAACGGCTCGCTGGTTTCGTCCACGTACTATCGCGATGCGTCTCGTATCGGCTCGTCGACCTCGGGCACGTTGGCCCCGGCTCCCGTCGCGGAACTCTTCAGTCGATTCGACGGCCCGCTCGCGGGGTCCGCTGATACCACTCGATTGTACACGACGGGCTGGAACACCGTTCGGGGAGTGGTGGATGCGCTGGGCAACGAGACATGGATCGACCGTGAGGATGAGGACTTCCCGGGTCTCCCGACGCGTGTTCGCTACCCGAACGGACGCGAAGTAGAGACGGAGTACACGTCCCTGGGTCTGATGTCGTCGACGACGGATCGGTCTACGGGTTCGACGACGCGGTACTCGTGGAACACGACGCACCTGAAGCCGGACACGATCTGGAGCCCGGAAGGTGTGACCCAGGTGTTCACGTACGACAGCGATGGGAACCGTCTGAGCGAGAAGGTCGTGGGCGGTCAACCGACGTCGTACCTGTACGACTCGGACGGACTCCTGATCCGGATCCGTGACGGCTTGAGCCACCGAGATACGCTGGCATACGACTCTCTGGGGAACCTGAAGTCCCAGAAGTCGGCTGAGGACGTGACGACGCGCTTCGAACGGGACTACCGGGGTCGAGTGACGCGGACGTACACGCCGATCGATGGGGCAGACGATCGGATCAGCGAGACGACGTACGACGACATGGGTCGCGTACTGATGCAGGAAACGACGAACGAAGTCGACGATCACTGGACACGTGTGCACACCGAGTACGACACGTACGGTCGGCGCACCAAGACGGCCGTGTTCGGTGACACCACGACGGCCGCCCAAGACTCGATGACCGCGGGGTCCGAGGAGTGGCTGTACGACGCACTGGGTCGAGTGATCCGACACCGATCGGGCGAGAAGACAGACTCGATGGCGTACGACCTGGCCGGGAACGTGACGGAGCTGTATACGGATCGCGGTCACACGATCAGCATGGAGTACGACGTGCTGGGTCGCATGACAGAACGGGTGACCCCGTCGGTGACGTACGCCCGGATCATCGGGACCGTCGACACGTTACCGAAGTACTCGAACGGCCTGACGATCTCGGCGGACACGGTGACCTACACGTACGACGCGATGGGTCAGCCGCTGACTATCAACAACGACTACGCGGAGATCACGCGGACGTACACGCCGGACGGTCTGATCGCTACGGACAAGCAGGCGATCCGGAACTGGGGTTCGACGGTGATGACGAACCACGTCTACGAGCTGACGTACGTCTACGACCAGGATCGCAGGCGCGTCGCACTCGGACACCCGGACTGGCTGAGTAGCGGGACGGACTGGACGGAACACGAGTTCGACAGTCAGGGGCGGATCGAGACGATCACGGGCCCACTCGGCGACAGCTATACGTACCACTACGACAACGCGAACCGGATCGAACGACGCGAGTTCCCTGGAGCGGGGACCAACGGCGGGTCGTTCTGGACGTACAACGACGACAACCAGCTGCTGTCTCATCGGATCCGGATCGTGAACGACACGGTGCTGGAAGCGACGATGACGCGGAACGACAACGGTACGGTGAAGTCGATCGGTGGTGATGCGACGAGCACGATGGAGTACACGGGGCTCGGCGCGGTATCGCAGTCGGTGGGTCTGGCCTGGGAAGGGGACTGGAAGTTCGAAGAGTTCGTGATGGACCCGTTCGGTGCTCAGCTGCGGAACGTGTCGCTGGGTGGGGAGCTGGGAGCGGACTCGGTGGCGTTCAAGAACACGCTGAACTCGTTCGGCAGCATCGTCTCGGTCGAAGAGGAGTGGGCGAGCGATCAGCAGTCGAGTCCGGCGAACAACTGGGTGGCGGGTACGACGAGCCATCAGCTCGACGCGAGTGGGAACCGGGAGTACACGGACCAACGGAGGCACACCTGGACCTACCAGGGTTCCGCTCCTTTGCTGTCCGCGATCGAGGACGTGACGTACCGGGAGGAGTCACGGGCGTTCTACTCGGCAGACAATCGGATGATGGTCTACCAGGTGAACCGGGACTCGGTCGTGCACGACACGATCCAGGCGGACGTGATCGAGGGTAGTTGGGGCGCGTACGAGGAGTACTGGTACGACGGACTGGGTCGTCGGGTGCTGAAGCGTAGCCGCCAGGACGCGCCGCACTGTGAGATCACGAACCGGTGCCGGAGTACGATTGAGCGGTACGTGTACGACGGGAACCAGGTGCTGTGGGAGCTGAAGCAGGACGGTACGGGGAACACGAAGAAGCCGAACGCGGGGACGTACCAGGGCACGATCGGCTACGTGCACGGTGGAGACATCGACGCACCGCTGGCGATGATGCGAGGGGGCAGTGCGATCGTACTGCACCAGTCGTGGCGGGGGACGTATGCGTTCAGTACGGACACGGACGGGGACTACACCACGTGTACGCCGTTGCCGTACGGGGGCTGCCCATCGGTTCCGTGGCCTGCGGGTAACGGGGCGACGTTCTTCAACTACAAGACACACCTGACACCGTACTGGTACGGGTCACTGGTGTTGGATCAGCGGGACGCTACGGGGCTGTCGTATCGGAGGAACCGCTACTACGACCCGCAGAGTGGGCAGTTCACGCAGACGGATCCGATCGGGATCGCAGGTGGGCTCAACACCTACGGCTACGGTGGTGGAGATCCCGTCAACTACAGTGATCCCATGGGGCTCACGCCTGTATGCCCGTGGTGCGTCGGCGCCCTTCTGGGGGCGATTGCGGGAATGGGCGTGGAGGCCGGTGCTCAGCTCCTCACTGGTGAGTTCAATGGACCCGCGATCGCCATCGCGGGGGCGGCAGGTGGGGCGGCGGGGGCCGCGGCGACTACCGCGGCGCTAGGTGCCGCCGCCAAGACCATCGCTTCGGTGGTCGTCAGTGCTGCGGAGGGTGTAGCGAAAGACGTGGCGACGGGCCGTGAGATCACGGCCGGTGGTGTGGCGATCGATGCCGCATTGGGTATCGGTGGCGGAGCCGCCGGGAACTTGGTGGAAGCCACGTCGATGGGGAGTGGTTTGCGTCGTACTCTCGATCGTCTCAGCACCGACCGGATCAACCTCAGTGTCTCGCAGAGGGCAGACGTTGCTGACCGATTGCGTCGGCTGGATGAGGAAGCACTACTTTCTGGTATGGTTGCAGGCGGAGTAGTCGGGGCAGCTGGGAGCGGCGGAGGCGGTTAGGAGGGGTTCCATGCGTGATGTTCAACCCGAAAAATGGACAGGCAACGCTGCCGCGTTGCTCTTGGCCGCGGCAGTGATTGAGGCCGTGTGGTTGCTGGAGGGTTCGTCTCCGAAGGTGCGTGGTGGGCAAGTGCTCGTCGCGGTGTTCCTCGGAGTCGCTGCCGTCGCATTGCAGGGGCGAGCGGTGATGCGTTCAGCGGGTCACAGGCTCCTCTACGCCCTCCTTCCGGTGACGTGTCTGGGGGTGTTGGCGACCATCGACTTCTCCGAGTTGCTCGAGAACGGGGCCGTTATGAACAGTGCTGCGGCCGCGGTGCTTCTTTTGGCCCTGGGAAGAGGTGTGACTCGCCGATCGCCATAGCAACTGCGGACGGTGCTTGCGTCGTGCGGGTTATCGATTCACACGTTGCCGGAGATCCCGAGCTAGGTAGGAAAAGTTGGGACTTAGGGGATCGACTGGGGTGTGATTCCCAGGGATCCGGCCCTACGAAGCGGCCTAAGCGTCCGGCGCCTTGGCGGCACGGATTCTGACCTGAGATCAGACCATCAACGAATGATGGTCTCGATCTCGGAGTCAGAGGATGTCGTGGAAGTGGAAGCGCACCGTGGTGGTGCTGAGCTCAATGCTGTTCGTAGGCTACACCGGCCTACGAGCGGGTCGCATCATCGCCGACACGGCCACGATCACCGTGCAGCAATTGCCTGGGACCGTGATCGAGGGCACGACTGGCCATCAGATCACGTTCCGCGCGACTGCCGATGCAGGGACCGACGAGTTCGGCGCCGAGTTCAACTTCAGCTGCGTGACCGTCACGGGTGGAGCGTCGTGCACGAGCGTCAGTCCGAGTAGCTGGATCCTAGAGCCGAACCAGTACAAGGACATCGTCGTCACCTTTTCGGCAGGCGGGACGCTACCGAGTCAATCGATCACACTCGAGTCCCAAGCGGCCGGCAGCAACTCGACATCGGGAACGGCGAACGTCTCGGTCTCACGCGGCGTCACCGTGACGACTCTGAGCATCCCGTCTAGCGTGCTGCAGTACTCGGAAACCGACACGGCCGAGTTCAACGTGAAGAACGAGTACTACGCCCAGAAGACGATCAGCTTCACGTGCAGCTGGGGGGGAGAGAGCTGCACACCGCCATCGCCTACCAGCTTCACCAGCAGGCAGACCAAGCCGATCAAAGTCGCGCTGTCGGCGGGTGCGGTGCTGACGGATCATGACATCGTCCTGACCGCGACAACGGGAGTGGCCTCCCACGCTGACACGGGTTCCGTAACGGTAGACGCGTACGCGGGCGTGAACGTGGTTCCCCAGCGGAGTCCGGTCTACTGGGTCGCCAACAAAACCAACGCTCGCGACACCTTCGACGTTCGGGCGCCCGGCCAGAGTGCTCAGAACTACACTCTGAGCGTGAGTTGCCCCGGAGGCTCCAACGTCAACGACTGCAGTGTCATCGGCGGGACGACACGATCCATCGGAGATACTCCGGTGTCGATCGTTGTGGAGTATGACTCCGGTGTAGAGGGCAACACGAGCGCGGTGACCCTGACCGCGACTCAGGTCGCAGACAACTCGATTGGTGCGTCCGCGGATATGGAAGTGGTGTCGAGTAGTGACATCCAACTCTTGCTCGATGACGCGACGCATGGGTACGAGCTGAATCGCGCGGACTGTCCGAACATCGCTGTGGGGTCGGCAGCGATTGTGTGCGGAGACTTCCAGGTCGTGTATCCGGTCACGCCGGTGACGCGCATGAACCGCGCTCACCAGTTCGCTCTCATCAACAGCTCGGACTTGGTGCATCGATGGGACTACACCGGCGCAGACTTCGTCATCCCGGAGGGCGTCACTGAGCCCACACGGATTGATGCGACGTACATGATCGAGGACAACACCGTGAAGACGGTCTCGTACACCTCGGCGAACTACGAGCCCGGTACGAGGACGCGGATTGGATTCTACTGGAGTGGGCAGGATGTGCCCGAACGGGCTGCGGTCGTGGACTACGATGTCGAGATCAAGACATACAACGGGACGACGCTCGACGAGACGATCACCGCGTCCACCGAGTTCGTAAGCCTGTCGTCGGCTCGCCGGTATGGTCGCGGCTGGTGGGTTGCTGGCCTCGAGCAGCTGAAGTTCGAGGGAGACACGATCGTTTGGCAGGCTGGCGATACCGGAGGAGCCGTCTACCTCAAGAGTGGATCGAAGTGGATCAAACAAACGCGTGCTGTTCCGGATACGATCGTACAGAGCGGCAACGACTATGTGCGGCGCGTGCTGGGCGGTGGGGAGGTCCACTTCACACAGTGGGGATACCACAGCAAGACCGTCGATGCGAACGGCAACGAGACGCACTTCAATTACCAGACGATCGCGAGTTGGGTACGGCTCACCTCGGTTGAGCTTCCGACGCCTGGGGGTGGTACGGAGTCGATCTATGAGCTCGACTACGACTCGACCCACGGAGGCCTGACCGCGATTCGCGTAAAGCAGGCCGACGGGTCGGGATGGGACACCTACACCGTCTACAGTAGATGGCAGACGTGGGTGCCGATCATCGACTCGATCCGTTCGCCGACGGACGAAGTCACACGGTTTTCGGTTAGCTGGGGGCCGATCAATACGGTCACGGGGCCGGCTGGCGATAGCACCACCGCATTCTACAGCGGACCAGTTGCGGGGCGGGTCGAAGTGCGCGCTCCCGGAGTGCCGACGAGCAATGTGTACTACTTGGAGGCCTCCCGCAGAGGGACTGAGAACAATTCGGGTTGGAAGGGGCCCAAGGCGAGCGACGAGGTGATCTCCAGGCTTGATGGCCATCTGGTCGGTACCGTGGACACAACGTCCTTCTATACGACGGGCTGGGGCGCAGTCCGCGGGATCCGGGACGCAGACGGCAACGAGACGTGGATCGACCGTGAGGACGGAGGCTTCCCAGGCCTCCCGACGAGGGTCCGTTACCCGAACGGTCGAGAGGTGACGACGGAGTACACGTCACTGGGTCTTGTAGACGAAGTGACGGACCACTCGACGGGCGGGGTGACGCGTTACGTGTGGAACACGACACACCTCCAGCCGGACAGCGTGATCACGGCGGAGGGAGTGAGGACCGCGTACACGTACGACAGCGACGGGAACCGGCTGAGCGAGAAGGTCGTAGGCGGAGAGCCGATGGAGTACCTGTACGATTCGAACGGGTTGGTGATCCGTGTGATGGACCCGCTGGACAACCGAGACACGCTGGCGTACGACAGCCTGGGTAACCTGGCGAGTGTGACGAGTCCTCTGGATCACACGACGACGTACACACGGGACTACCTGGGTCGGATCACAGAGACCGAGACCCCGATCGACGGGACGGATACGAAGACGTCGGCGGTGACGTACGACGTGATGGGTCGAGTGTTGGTGGAGGAGACGACGAACTCGATCGACGACAACTGGACGCGCGTGCACACGACGTACGACTCGATCGGACGGCCGACGCAACGACGTGCGTACGGGGACACGACGACGGCGGCCCAGGACTCGATGAGTGCGGGATACGAGACGTGGTCGTACGACGGACTGGGACGAGTGGTGGCTCAGCAGTCGGCGTCGAAGCTGGACTCGATGGAGTACGACCTAGCGGGTCGAGTGACGCAGATCCGAACACGACGGGACTTCGCGCGGACCGACGAGGTGACGATGCAGTACGACACGCTGGGTCGTCTGACGCGTCGGATCATCCCGTCGATGACGTTCGGAACGATCGCGGGAGAGCTGGACTCACTGCCGTACTACTACCCGGACTACGTGATACCGGCGGATACGATCGAGTACACGTACGACGCGATGGGCAACGCGTTGACGATCAACAACCGGTTCACGGAGATCACGCGGACGTACACGCTGGACGGTCTGATTGCAACGGAACAGCAGGCGATCGCGAAGTGGTCGGACACGACGGACTTCAGTCGTCACGTGTACAACCTGTCGTACAGCTACGACCGAGATCGAAGACGGGTGGGGTTGGAGCATCCGGATTGGCTGAGCTACGGGACGGACTACACGACGTACGCGTACGACAGTCGAGGACGGATCGAGACGATCACGGGCCCGTTGGGTGATAGCTACGGCTACACGTACGACAACGGGAACCGGATCACACGACGGACGTTCCCAGGAGCAGGAGTGAACGGGGGCTCGTACTGGGGCTACGACGCAGGTGATCGACTGACGTCGCACTACGTGCGACTGGTGAACGACACGGTGATCGAGGCGACGCTGGGTCACCTGGACAGCGGGTTGATCGAGACGGTGGACGGGAGCTGGAACACGGACGTGTTCTACACGGGCAGTGGAGCGGTGAAGAAGAACTTCACGCAGGCGTGGGAGGGCCCGCAGACGACGGAGAACTTCGTGATGGACCCGTTCGGTTCTCAGTTGAGATCGTCGTCGATCGGGGGCGAGGTGAGCGACGACTCGACGGCGTATGAGAACACGTTCGACGCGCACGGCCGGATCACGGCGACGGACGAGGTGTTCGCGAGCGAGACGTACTCACAGGTGCCGTTGGGTTGGGACGAGGGGTGGACGGACTTCTGGTACGACTCGATCGGGAACCGGACGCGATCACGTAAGGAGCAGCCGGTGTGGTGGTACAACGCTCAGGTCCCAGTCCTAGCGATCAAGACGAACACGCACCGCGAGGAGACTCGGGCGTTCTTCGGAGCGGACGGTCACATGCGAGCGTATCAGGTGAACCGGGACTCGGTGGTGCATGATACGATCGCGCCGATCGGACCGGACATCGTGGCAGGGAAGTGGGGCGTGTGGGAGGAGTACTGGTACGACGGGTTGGGTCGTCGGGTGGTGAAGATGAGTCGTCAGGACGACCCGCACTGCGACATGACGGCGAGATGTCACAGCTCGATCGAGCGGTATGTGTGGGACGGCAACCAGTTGTTGTGGGAGGTGAAGCAGGACGATCAGGGGGACGCGCAGAACCCGACGGCTGGGGACCATGCGGGAGCGATCGGCTACGTGCATGGCGGGGACATCGACGCACCGCTGGCGATGATGCGCAACGGTGAGGTGGTGGTGCTTCACCAGAACTGGCGCGGACTGTTCGCGTTCAGTACGGACGAGGATGGGGACTACACGACGCAGACACCGAGTGGTGGGGCGGGGCTACCGTCGATCGCGTGGCCAGCGGGCAACTACATCACGTTCACGAACAACAAGAGCAAGAACACGCAGCACTGGTACGGGTCGCTGGCGATGGATCACCAAGACGCGACCGGGCTCATGTATCGACGGAACCGCTACTACGACGGCGTGACCGGGCAGTTCACACAGACGGATCCCATCGGCATCGCGGGCGGGCTGAATACCTACGGATATACCCACGGCGACCCCATAAACTTCTCCGATCCATTCGGCCTGAGCGCGTGTTGCACATTGGTAGCTAGGACAGCCCTATTGGGCCTCCAGATTGGCAGTTCTGTCGGGCCGTTGGGATCCGCTGGCGGCCTCTTGGTGGGCGGTGCAATTGGAATCGGCCTGGGCGTAGCAGCCGGCTGGGCCCTGGACGCAGCTGGCTGGAACCTCTTCAATGAGGACGCAGAAGGAGAAGCACCGGACCTTAGGGACCTTAGCAAGGGTGAAGTCAAGGACCTCAAGGATCTGATCAAGGAAGACGGGATCCCAAGTATCGAGCATCTAAAGACAGGGAGTGGACGCGGGGCGAGTAAGTACCAGGTTCGAGTCGACAAGAAGAGTGGCGACATCGTCGTTGGGCCACTGAGAGACGCTAGCGCAGAGCATGAGCCGACGGGGTATAACATTCGAGATCTGGGCGGGAGCCGTTGATGCAGAACACCACTTCGATAGCGCTCATCATCGCAGATTTCATCTGCGATCCGGATGAGGTGTCGAGTTCGCTCGAAGTCGAGCCGACGGAGGTCTTCCGGGTAGGGGCCTTGATCGGGAGAGGACCCAGGACCAACCGCACGAGCGCCTGGCGTCTGTCGCCGCCGAGTGAGTTGATTGAGCTAACCGCGCAGATGGACTGGCTTCGCGCACGACTGCCAGCGAGCGGATCGGTGCTTGATTCGATCTCAGCGCGTTGGGAGGCGGAGCTGGTCGTGGTCGTCGAGGTATCTGGCGCCAGTGGCCCTGCCCTGGATTTCCGTCGAGAGGATCTCGAATGGCTCGCGGAGTGGCGGGCGGCCATGGATGTGAGTCTGCGTTGCCTTTAAGCCGTGGCGGGACAACCGCGACATCGCTTCCAGCCCGCTGGCTGAAATCCATGCGCAGAGGCGGGGCGCGCCCTAAAACAAAAGCCTCCAAGTTTGTTGGAGAGGGGACCCACAACTGGGCTGGCAGTAACGTGTACGCCTACACGGTTCTGAAGCCAAGAAGAGCACAGCCATGGCGCGCCGCCGTTCGCTGCGTCTCCCCGACATCAGCCTCGGTCGATCAGGGTCGAGAGACTAACACCAACCTCTGATCCGACCGTCTCAGTGTTGATGGGGCGGTCTTTTGGGGGGCGCCGAAATCTTGTCAGCTGTTCGCCCACTTCGGGTCCCCGCAAGAGGGGTGAGCTGACGCCGAGCTAAGCCCCGTTCGAGGGTCAAACCATCCCTAACCATCTGTTCCCAAAATCCGGCCACTTTGACCGAACCCGCAACGCGTTACCCGGCTGCACCTTAGCCCTCGTGTAACACCCCAGGTCGGCCGGTGGCACAGAGCCTGCCGACTTTCCCGCCCGACGGTCGTCACGACGTCTTCTGCGGGATGGCAGTCCCCCCCGGGCATCGAACCTCACCCACGTAGTGGAGAGATGAACGATGCCTGAAGTACTGATTCTCTGGCCGGAACAACCCGGCCTATCGATGGCGGTCGCGCTCACAGCGATCGTCTTGGCGATGTACGGAGCTCGGGCACCGGCTCACCGGATGATCCAGGGTCTCGCACTCGCCATCAACAAGGGATGTAAGCTCACCGCCGAAGCGATCACGAGGCTGCAAGGTCGCCTCGCCGATCGGAACCGTGAGGTACTCCTCGCCTCCGGGCTGGAGGACACCGAGCGGCAGATCGAGCAGGAGTTCGCTCGGATCTCTACAGCGGTCGAGCGGGACCTTTCTGCATACCCTGCGCTCCATCGGCAACTCGCCGACCAAGTGACACGAATCGACGAGGACTACCGGAAGGCGACGGATACGCCTCCGGAGCCTGAGTCGTGGGCGTCGACGCTCGCAGCCGCGGGCGAACTCGCCGGTCGAACGGGAAACCCGACGGTGGCGGCGAAGGCGGTCGACGCGCTCCGCGTCGGGATCGAGGATGCCCATTCTGAGGCTATGGACGAGTACCGGACGAGCAGTCGTCAGCGGCACGAGACGCTTTCGAAGATGGTCCCGGCGTGGCGTTCGATGGACCAGACGCTCACGCGCGTCGAGAAGTCGGTCGAAGGGATTTTCGAGCGCTCGAGGCACCTCGACGACCTGATGGAGAAGTACCGCGGGATCGCGGCGAAGAGTGATGTGGCCGAGCGGCAGCTGGCCTCGTCGGCGATGACGCAGTTCATCATCGCGGGCTTGGTTTTGGTTGTGGCGCTCCTCGGAGGCTTCATCAACTTCCAGCTGATCGCGCTTCCGATGTCCGAGATGGTCGGCGCGACGAGCCGTCTCGGTTCGATGCCGACCTCCGATGTCGCGGCCCTGGTGATCATCCTAATCGAGATCACGATGGGTCTCTTCCTGATGGAGGCGCTCCGCATCACGCGCCTCTTCCCGGTGATCGGGCGTCTCGACGGTCCGACCCGTAGGCGTATGGCATGGGCGGCGTTTACCCTGTTGCTCATCCTGGCCGGGATCGAGTCGTCCCTCGCCTACATGCGGGATACGCTGGCGGCCGACCGGGCTGCGCTGACCCAAACGCTCGCCGGTGGTTCGGTCGAGCGTGCGGAGTTCATGTGGATTCCGGCGGTCGGGCAGATGGTCATGGGCTTCATCCTGCCCTTCGCACTGACCTTCGTCGCGATCCCCCTGGAGTCGTTCGTGCACGCGTCGCGTGCCGTCGGTGGTCAGGTGATGGTCGGACTCCTGCGCGCGCTTGCCTTCGGTGTGGGCCTCTTCGGCTTCGCGGCCGACCACGCGGGCAAGTGGGCCAAGAACCTCTACGACGTGGTGATCTTCCTGCCGCTCCGTATCGAAGAGGCGGTTCGAGAGTCCCGCCAGGGGCAGAACGTCGTGGAGATGGTGTCTCCGAAACGGACCACGGCATAGGGGGCTGCGATGAACATTCGACGTTCGAACATCGAGTCGGGCGGGGTCACGAAGCCCCGCCCGGCCGACGGTCCTCCTCGACGCCTCGCTCGCCGGGGCGTCGTGAGTTGGGACGCCCGGAGTGCGATCCGACGGGTTCGGGGCTCGGCTCTGGCTCTGACGACGGCACTCGCCTTGAGCGGGTGCGATGCACCCGAACCGGGCACCGGGGTCTTCCTCCTGCTCGATACGTCCGGCACCTACGCCGGGGAGTTGGGGCGGGCTCAGTCCGTGATCAACTACCTCCTCGGTACGCTGGACCCGGGTGACTCGTTCGGAGTCGCTCGGATCGATGGAGGGAGCTTCAGCGAGAAGGACATCCTCACCCGCGTGACCTTCGACACTCGGCCGTCCGTGGCGAACGATCAGAAGCGTCTCTTCGTCGAGACGGTGACGACGTTCGCGGACACGGTCGGCACGGCCGCGCACACCGACATCACCGGTGGTGTGCTGCAGGCGATCGAGTGGTTGAACGAGGTGGGGCCGGGCGTGAAAACAGTGCTGATCTTCTCCGACATGGAGGAAGATCTGCCGGAAGGCCACATCCGTGACTTCCCGATCGAGATGGCCGGGGTGCACGTGATCGCCCTGAACGTCACCAAGCTCGGGTCCGACAACATCGATCCGCGTGAGTACGCGGCGCGGCTCGCCGCGTGGCAGGAGCGGGTCGAGGCCGGCGGAGGAGAGTGGACGGTGATCAACGACCTCGAGCGGCTGGACGTAGCGCTACAGCTCTGAGGTAGGGGCTCCTCCTCCGGTGTCGGCGAACTCTTGCAACCGGGTCCGGCATCGGAGGGGGAGTCACCTTGATCGCGGAGGCGAGTCGGGCCTTCGTTATGCATGACGCTCGATCCCACGCACGGAGCTGGCCCCGCGGACGGCCTACTCGACCCGGCCGCCCTCGACGCGCTCGAATCCCTGATGAGGGGCCGGCGTGCGGTGGCGCTCGCCGGGGCGGGGATGAGCACCGAGTCGGGCATCCCCGACTACCGCGGTCCGGAAGGGCGGCTTCGGGTTCGGTCGCCCGTGCAGTACAACGACTTCGTCCGATCCGACGCGTCTCGAAGGCGGTACTGGGCACGTAGCGTCGTGGGGTGGAGCCGTGTGAAGAAGGCGGATCCGAACCCCGCTCACTTCGCGCTCGCCGCGCTCGAGTCGGCCGGTCACGTGAATGGCGTTATTACCCAAAACGTGGACGGCCTCCATCAAGCGGCCGGGAGCCACCGGGTCATCGAGCTCCACGGCAATCTGGCGCACGTCGTCTGTCTCGAATGCGAGGACCGGCGGACCCGGGTCGACATGCAGGAGGACCTGGCCGCGTTGAACGCCGACTGGCTGGAAGCCCGCGAGGCGGACGATGCGCGCATCGAATCGGCTCCTGACGGCGACGCCGAACTCGTCGGTGACCCGTACGACGACTTCGTGGTGCCCGGATGCCGGATCTGCGGTGGTATCCTGAAGCCCGATGTCGTCTTCTTCGGGGAGAACGTGCCGAAGCCGCGTGTCGACGAGGCGTGGTCTCTCCTCGACGCAGCGGATGTCCTCCTCATCCTCGGCTCTTCGCTCACCGTTTTTTCGGGGCGCCGTTTCGTCTACGGCGCGAACGAGCGTGAGATGCCTGTGGCCGTGGTGAACCTCGGGCCGACGCGGGCGGATGAGGTCGCCGCGGTGAAGGTGGAGGGGCAGCTCGGCGTCATCGTGCCCGACCTCGCGGAGAGACTGGGCTAGGCCGCTCTCAAGGGCCGATGTGGATCACGCACCGGCGGCGGTGCGGGCGGCTGCGGTGCTCCCACACGTAGATGCCCTGCCACGTACCGAGCGCGAGGCGGCGGCCGACGATCGGGATGGAGAGTGTCGTTGAGGTGAGCGCCGCGCGGATGTGTGCGGGCATGTCGTCCGGACCTTCGAGGGTATGGGTGAAGTGCGGATCACCCTCCGGGACGTGGCGCTCGATCCACCGTTCCAGGTCTCGCCGGGCGCTCGGGTCGGCGTTCTCCTGAATCGTCAAACTGGCCGAGGTGTGTTGGATCATGACGGTGCAGAGTCCGTCTTCGACTCCCTTCTCGGTGACGACACGCTGCAGCTCCGCAGTCACCTCGAACAACCCACGTCCCGGGGTCGGGACTTCAATGGTCGCGATCATCCGTGCAACCTGGGCGAGGCGGCCCGACGCGGCCACGCCCTCGATGCTCGACACACCCGAGGCTCGGAGTCCCGTTGACCTCGTGCAACTATTCCTACATTGTGAGCATCACAATGTGAGTATGACGGATTCTAGGGAGGGGTCGATGCGAGGTCTGAAGCGGAATCGGGTTCACGTGGGCCGATGGGTGGCTGCCGCTGTCGTTTCGAGCGCGGTCGTGGTGACGCCGAGCGCGGCGCAGGATGCGGAGTCGATGGAGATTCCGATGCGGATCGAGGACGATCGTATCCTCGTGCCGGTAGAGATCGGGCACGGGGTCGAGGTCGACTTCATCCTGAGCACCGGGAATGCGGTGACGGTGCTGAACCAGGCGTTCATCGACAACCACGGTGCAGACGGCGACTTCTGGCTCGGCGACGTCGAGCTGAACATGGATCACTACGCGACCGTGTCGAATGCCGAGCTAAATCCCGACGGAGGCATGATCGTCGGCATCGTCGGGGCGAACACCCTGAACGAGTTCGACCTGTTGATCGACCCGCTGAACGACCGCGTCGTTCTCCAGACGGTCGGGCGCGCCGTCGAGTGGGATGGTGTCGAGTTGGGAGATCCGACCCGGCTGCGCGTTTATCACGGCATCATGCTCGGGCTCGACGTCGACCTCGTGGGTCGCTCGTTCCCAGCCATGATCGACACGGGCACCGGCCGGGTGGTCGGCAGTCCGGCCGTCGGCGACGCGCTCGGCATTCCGTTGGGTGAGCAGGGCTCCTCCACCATCGAGTGGGCCTCGGGAGAGGCGACGGACGTCCGTGTGCACATCCGCGACCTGTCGCTCTTCGATCGTTGGGATCCGGAGGGGAAGGGCTTCCTGATCCTCGGGTCGTCGTTGGCGTATGACTGCGCGCTCTCGATCTCGTGGTTGCACCGGGAGATGCGGCGCTGTCCGGGCTCGCAGACCTTCGGCGATGCAGCGGCCAGAGGGGAGCGATGAGCCAGGACTATTTGGGGGAGTTCGAGCAGATGGTGCTCCTATCGGTCGTCCGACTCGGTGATGGCGCGTACGGCCTCGCGATCCGCGAGGAGTTGGAGCGGGTCGCCGGACGCTCTCCGTCGAGCGGAGCACTGTACACGACGCTCGACCGGCTCGAGAAGAAGGGACTGATTTCGTCGGCTCCGGGTGAGCGCGATGGCGCCCGCGGTGGACGGCCGAGGCGCTACGTCTCCGTGACGCCGGAAGGGCAGGCCCTGCTGACCCGTTCCCGTCACCGCCTGATGGCGCTCTGGACGGGCATCGAGGAGGCGCTCGGCGGATGAGGCCCTCTCCTCCGCCGAGATGGCTCGAAGCGCTGGTGCGCTGGGCCCTTCCCTCCGGACTCTCGGGCGATGGGGCCGTGGGTGACCTCCGTGAAGCGTTTGACCGTAAGGCGCAGCGCTCTCGAGTGCGTGCCCTCGTCTGGTATTCGGGCCAGGCTGCGTCGATCGTCGCCTATCGGGCGGTACGCCGCCCATCGGACCTCACGGGCGGAGGGTCCGACGTGGGGATGGACCTCCGCTGGTCCGCCCGGAGCATCGCCCGACGTCCCGCATTCACGGCTGCGGTCGTCGGAATCCTGGGCCTCGGCCTCGGCGCCAACGTCGCGGTCTTCTCGGTGGTCGACGGCACACTCGCGAACACGAGCTGGTGGGCGGACTCTGATCGAGCGACGGCTGTCTGGCCGGACGATCGCTTCTCCTTGGGCCAGCTCGAGATGTACGCGGAGCAACAGGACGCCTACCGATCGCTCGGCGGCTACGTCGAGTTGGCATTCGCAGTAGAGCTCCCGGACGGGACGAGCCGGAGTGTGAGCGGGGTGTTGATGACCTCGACGCTCTTTAGCGAGCTGGCCGTTCAGCCCGTTCTCGGGCGGGGGTTGGTGCCCGACGATGGAGCCTTCGGCGCGGAGCCCGTCGTGGTGTTGGGTGATGGTGTCTGGCGGGAATCGTTCGGTGCGGATCCCGATATCCTCGGTCGTCGGGTCACGATCGGTGGTCGACCCGCCACGGTCGTGGGGATTCAGGGGCCGTCGGGAAGAGCCCCGGGCGGCCGCACGCAGCTCTGGGCTCCGATCGTGCCCGATCCCCGGGACGACGACTACTGGAAGGCGTCGAGCTACACCGTCATCGGGGTCCGTCGAGACGATGCCGACCTCGGGCGCGCCCACGACGACCTGATGGCCTTCACTCACACCCTCTCGTCCCTCTTCCCGATGTTCTACCCGGAGGGGTATGCGGAGGGGCGCGCGCACGTCACGAGGGCGGACGAGGCGCAGCGTCGAATCGTCGGCACACCGCTCCTCCTCCTGTTGGGTGGGACGGCGATGCTCATGCTGGTTACGGCGTTGAACGTCGGGAGCATGCTGCTCGGTCGATCCCTCGACCGAAGGGGCGAACTGGCGGTTCGCGTGTCGTTGGGAGCGTCGCGAGGCCGTCTGGTCCGTCAGCTCTTGGTCGAAGGGTTCGTGCTCACCGGCTTGGCCCTCGGAGTTGGCCTCGTCGCCGGAGCACTCGGTAGCGACTGGGTCACACGGCTCTTCGTCGAGTCGCCCGTCGTGGCGAGGTCGGACGTCCTGTCCGCCAACGTGCTCGCCTTCGCTGGGGTTGCGGCCGCGGGAGCCTGGGTTCTCCTCAACGGTGTTCCGGTTGCGCATTTCCTGCGCCAGGGCCGGAGGGGGAGCGCCATCGCACGTGGTCGCTCCTCGAGAGCCCAACGCTCCCTCGTCACGCTCCAAGCTGCGTTGGCGACCCTCCTGATCGTGTCGTCCGCGCTCCTCGTCGCGACGGTCGACAACCTCCGCAGGGTCCCCTTGGGCTTCGACCCGCAAGACATCGTCACGGTCGAGCTGTCCACGCCGCAGGACCGTGTCTCGTCTCCGACGGTGGCTCGAGAACTCTACGGACGGCTTCTGGAGCGGGTCGAGGCGATCCCCTCGGTATCCGCTGCGGGGATGACCGGGTGGCTCCCCCTACGGCAGGACGCCCCGCCGACGCCGATCAACTTGAGGTCGGCTCCCGTCGACCCTCGTGAAGCGATTCGTGCGCCCATGCACATGGTGGACCCGGGCTTCTTCGCGACGTTGGGAGTAGACGCATCGGAGGGGCGGGTGCTCGGCTCGGAGGAGCAGTCGCTCGATGCGCCGAGCGCCATCGTGGTCAACGAGACGCTCGCGCGGATGTTGTGGCCGAACGGGTCGGCGGTGGGGCAGATGATCGCGATCGATCCGCATGCATGGGATTCGTGGGCGCCCGTCGTCGGCGTCGTTCCCGACGTGCGCTCGGGCGCCATCGATGGCCCGATCGGTCCCGCGTTGTACGTGGCGCTGGCGGAGAGTCCCTCCCGCGACGTCACGTTGGTGCTCCGGGCGTCGGACGATGTACCGACGCTGGAGGGGGCGGTGCGTCGCGCCATCGACGACGTCGATCCGCTGATTCCGGTCCGTACGGTTTCGGGGATGGAGGACGTCGTGCGCGGTGCCTACTCGACCGCCTGGGTCATGATGGGCCTCCTTACACTGCTGGCGACGCTCGCAACGGGCCTCGGCGCGGTCGGGATCTACGCGATCCTTGCACAACACGTCGCGCGAAATCGGCGGGAGATCGGGGTGCGCCTCGCGCTCGGTGCCGAACCGACGAGTGTCGTGCTTCGTGTGGTCCACTCCGGGCTGACCCTCGCGCTGATCGGTATCGGCGTGGGTCTCCTCGGAGCGCTCTGGTCGACACGCTTCCTCGAGTCTCTACTCGTCGGGGTCTCGGCCCTCGCACCGTCTGCCTTCGTGGCGCCGGTCCTTCTCTTGTCCGCTGCTGCCGTCGTGGCGGCGTGGATCCCCGCGGCCCGCGCCGGTCGCACCCCGCCGGCGGAGGTGCTCAAGTCGGAGTAGGAGGCCCGACCGGGGGTCAGTACGAGTACGTCACTCCGGTCCGCAGCCTCGTATCGAGGGCCGAGATCTCCTCCGGGGGTCGGCTGTCATAGCGGAGGTCGAAGCTGACCGTCAGGGCCAGCGTCTCGGAAATCGTCGCTGCGACCCGAAGCTTCTCGAGCGCCCGGTAGTCGCTCAGCGTTCGAAGCGCCGGCTGGATGTACGTCGTCGAGGTGACGACGAGGTTCTCGGTCGGTACGACACGCAACGTCAGGAAGCTCGATCCGCGCACCTCGAGGGTGTTCGTCGGGTGGGTCTCCGTCTCCGACAACGAGAGGCGTTCGACTTCGAGGATCAACCCGGATCCCGCTCCGAACTCACCCCATTCTCCCTGAGCGAAGCCGGTGCGTAGTCCGGCTCCGCCGAGGGCTCGGAAGGTGAGACGCTGGGCTCGGTCGTAGTTCAACTGCCCGTACCACTCGGGTACGTAGCGATCCGAGACCGTCGTGTACGCGTGCCGGTAGTGGAGGAGCCCGGACGAGGCGAACCGACTCCGATCGAGGAAACCCAGACCACCGTTTCCGATCAAGAGACGCGTCTCGGTCTCCGAGACGTCGTAGAGGCGGGCCCGGAGGTCGACGGCAATGAAGTCGACGTTCCCGGTTCGAATCGACACGTCTCCGCCGAAGGACCCGGAGCGGCCCGGGGGCGGATCCGTGGCGCGAAGCGCTTCGATGTCGACCTGGGCCAGTAGAGGGGTGGCCGAAAGCACGGCTGCGACGAGGCAGCCGGCTGCCGTGGGTCCGACCCGGGAATAGAGAAGCTGTGCAGTACGCATCGCTGGAAGGGTAACAGGCCTCCGGTCGTTCGTTCAGGTTGTTCTGCGAAACGATCTTCGCTATGCTCGCAGCGGGTGTACTTGTTACGAGTATAGGGGGTGCCATGGGGATGGAGGGTCGTGACCCGAACTCGCTTTTGCCGCTGACCGATCTGGCGTTCAACTTGCTCGTGGTGCTCAGCGGGAAGCCCCTTCACGGGTATGCGTTGCTGAAGGAGCTGCGCGTTCGGATCGGTCGGGACGCGCTGCGTACCGGCACGGTGTACGCCGCGTTGGCCCGGCTTCAGGACAGCGGACTCGTCGGTGAGGTCGAGGTTCGTCCAACGTCGGACTCTTCGGACGAACGGCGTCGCGTGTACCAGCTGACGGCCCTCGGGACGGCGGTCGCCCGAGCGGAAGCTCAACGCCTGCGTGAGGTCCTGCACTTCGCAGGGCAGAAGAACCTCGTCGAAGGTGGCTCGTGAGCTCCTCGATGTCTCCGAAGTTCCGGCGGCGAATCGAGCGGTGGATCGGAGCCGCGCTCTTCGCCTGGCCGAGGGCCGCTCGCCGGGAGTACGCCGGTGAGATCCTCCGCGTGGTGCTCGCCGACGCGGACGAGCGACATGCCTCGGGTCGGCTGAGTCTTCGCTGGCTCGTGGGCGAGTGCCTTCGGGTGGTGAGCGGTGGCCTCGGTCTGCGTGCCAAAGACGTCGCGGCTTCGCTCCCCGGCCTCAGCGGCGGTTGGCGCGCGGATGTCCTTCGTTCCGGCCGTTCACTGCTTCGGGCTCGTGGCTTCTCGACGGTCGCGATCGTGCTCGTGGCGGGCGGCGTCGGCGTGAACGCGGCGATCGTGTCTCTCGCTCGTGATCTGCTCGGATCGCCGAGCTACATCGAGGCTCCCGGCGAGTTGGTGGGCGTTTGGGGCGTTCGGCCAAACGGCGAGCGCGCTCGCGTGCCCGCGGACATTGCCGCCGGTTGGGCGAGATCGGCGCGAAC
Organism: Gemmatimonadota bacterium; assembly: GCA_039030015.1. Classification (GTDB taxonomy): domain Bacteria; phylum Gemmatimonadota; class Gemmatimonadetes; order Longimicrobiales; family Gaopeijiaceae; genus UBA2589. Next base: position 34,667 of record JBCCEZ010000006.1, read on the forward strand.
GGTACGCTCCGTCGGCTTCCTGCATCGGGTGACGGACGGCGTGCTCGAAGCTCCCGACGGTGGTGGGGTGGACCACGTGCGCGTGGGTCACGTGACGCCGGAGCTGATGCTCATCCTCGGGGTGGACGGCACTTCGGCGTCGGCGCCACCCGAGTCGCAAGTCTGGCTCTCCCATTCGCTCTGGGCAGATGGGTACGCCTCGGCCCCCGATGTAGTCGGCTCCTTCGTGCGGGTCGATGGCGAACGCGTTCGGGTCGTGGGGGTCGCACCCGCGGGCTTCCGCATCCCACTTCCGCCCGACGCCGGCGTGTCCGGGGAAGCGGATCTGTGGGCCGCGATTCCGGATCCCCTCGAACGCCTCGTCCGTGAAGACGGGCGGCTGGCTGACCAAGACTCGGACGACCGCGGGGTCGTCGTAGCCCGGCTGTCGCGTGGCGCCGAGGTCGCCGATGTACAACGGGAGGTGGATCGACTCTGGCCGGATGTGGTCGCGGGGACCGGCCGGTCGCTCGTGGACGCCCCGTCTGTCGCTCCGTTGATCTCCGGGGCTACGGCCCACATCCGCCCGCTCCTCTTCGGCATCGGGCTGGGCGCCTTCGCCCTCCTGACGGTTTCGCTCTTGAACCTGTCCGGGCTTTGGCTCGCGCGCGGAGCTCGGCGTCGGGACGAGCTCGCGCTTCGCGTGGCGCTCGGTGCGACGAAGACACAGCTGACCCGCCTCCTCCTGATCGAGGCCGGTGTGCTCGGTCTGCTCGCGGGCGTCGCCGCTCTCTCGGCAGGTTGGGCATTGGCCGCGGTGCTGACGGCTCGCGCTCCGGGTCTCCTCGGCGTAGCGATCCACGAGCCCGCCGCGCTTCCGGCGGTGCCGGTCGTTTTGGCCGGATTCGTCGCCACCGTCGTCGCGGCGCTTCCGTCGATCGGGGAACGGGTTCTCGGGCGCGCGGACGTCGCATCCACGGCGAGAAGTGCGGGCACCTCTCGCACCCGCCGAGTCTTCGTCGCCGTGCAGGTCGGCTGTTCCGCGGCTCTGGTGGTGCTCGCCGGCTTCTTGCTCCACTCGGCTCATGAGCTGGGGCGCGTCGATCCAGGCTTCCGCCCGGCAGGGGTCCTCGCCTTCAGCGCATCTCTGCGAGCCCCCGATCGGTTCGGTGGTCCCGGAGACCGCGCGAGGTTGATGCGACGCGTCGAGGATGAGTTGTCGACGCTGCCCGGCGTCGTCTCTGTCGGGATCGTGGGCGCCCTTCCGCTGTCGGGGCGACGGTGGGAGCAGCCGTGGGGTGCGGCCGGCGAACCCCCGTCCGCATGGACGGAGATGGCCGACTTCCGGGTGACCACGTCGGGGTACTTCGGAGCTCTGGGGATCGATCTGGTCGAGGGGCGCACCTTCTCCCGAGAAGAGGACCTGACCGAGGCGAGACGGGTCGTCGTCCTCGACGAGACGATGGCTCGACGCTTGCGCGCCACGGCGGGGTGGACCGATGAAGGCGTCGTCGGTCGCTCGATCGGCCTCCCGCTCGACGGCGCCGCGGTCGTGGCCGAAGTGGTTGGGGTCGTCCGCACGGTGCGACACGACAACCTGCGGCTGAAGGCCAGAGGGGCGATCTACGTCCCCTATCGGCAGGAGGCGTCGCGGGACGTCGACGTGGTCGTCTACGCGTCGCACGACACAGAGAGGCTGGCGGATGAGGTGCGATCCGCAGTTCAGGCGGTCGACGACCACATCCCGGTCTACTCGGTACGCACCATGGAGTCGTGGATCGCGGAGCAGGTCACGCCCACGCGCGTCACTTTCGCCTTTCTCGCCGGCTTCGCTGCCCTCACCCTCCTCGCGTGCGCGATCGGCCTGTACGGCGTCGTGGCCTACGAGGTGACGCGCCGGCGACGCGAGATCGGCTTGCGCGTCGCGATCGGGGCGCCCGTCGCCACCGTGGTGCAGGGCTTCGTCCGCGACGGGCTGACTGTAGGCATGCCGGGGGCTGCGGCCGGGTGGGTCGGAGCAGCCGGAATCCTCGCCTCTCCGATCGCGCGGCAGCTCGGGCTCGATCTCTATCGGCCGATCGTATGGGCGGGTGCGGTGACGTTAACCGTCGCGATCATCGTCGTGGCCACCTGGCTCCCGACCCGACGGCTCGGACGGTTGGATCCCTCGAGCGCGCTCCGAGCGGAGTAGCCCGGAGCGCGCCGATCCTACTCGTTCCGGAGGGTGACCGCCGGATCGACCCCGAGGATCAGCCGTGCGGGGACGTAGGCACCGAGCAGCCCCGTCACGCCGACGAGAGCTGCCGCAGCGGCTACGGTGGACAGATCGCTCGGGTCGACCCCATAGAGCAACGAGCCGATCAGGCGACCGGCGAAGAAGGAGAGCCCGGTCCCCACCACGATGCCGATCGCGACCAGGGTGGCGCCGGAGCGCACGGAGGAGCGGAGCAGAGTTCCGTGTGCGGCCCCGAGCACGACGCGGATGCCGATCTCTCGGGCTCGTCGCCGAACCGAGAACGCCATGACCCCATGAAGGCCCACGACGGCCAGCACGACGGCCACGACGCCGAAGAGTGCGAGGAGGAGCGAGGCGAACCTCGTCGACGAGACGTCTCGCTCGAAGAGTTCGGCCATGGTTTGGACGCGGGCCACAACGGCGTCCCCGCTCACACGCCTGGCCGCCTGCCGAAGCGGCTCGACGAACGACGCCGGGTCTCCCGCGACGCGTACAGCCATCGATCGAAAGTTCTGTTCGTTCGCGGCGGCGAACATCGGGAAGTAGAGCGTCTCGACAGGCTCCTCCCGGACGCCGTGATGACGGGTCGCCGCGACGACGCCGATCACCTCGGCGAGTCGGGGATCCGATCCGATCGCCGAGAGCTCCACCATCCGCCCGATCGGGTTCTGACCCGGGAAGGCGAGTTCCGCACTTCGCTGGTCGATGATGACCCGGTCGGTGCCGTCGTCGGAACGGAAGCCTCGGCCCGAGACCAGCGGGGTGCCCAACGCGTCGAGGTAGTCCGGAGAGACGTAGCGCACCGCGGCCTGGGCCGGTTCTGCGTCCGCGGCGACCATGTCGTCGGAACGGAACGTGCCCGTGAAGAGACCACCGGCCAGCGGGATGCGGTTGGTGAAGCCCGCCGTCCGGACGCCGGGGATCGACGTCATCTCGTCGAGGTACGCGCTCATCGTCGCGGCAGCCTCCTCGTTCGAATCTCCCCACGACGGAGCTTCGAGCGAGAACGTCACGACGCCGGCGCGGTCGTACCCGAGGTCGACCTCTTCGAGGGATCCTACCGAGCGGATCAGTAGGCCCGTGCACGTGACGAGCGCGAGGGAGAGCGCGACCTCGCCGACGATGAGTCCGCGGCTGAACCTCTGCCGTCGGGGATCCATCGTCGCACTGCGATCGCGGAGCGACTCGGTCAGGTCCGAACGGGAGTTCCGGAGGGCTGGGACGACGGCGAAGACCAAGGCCGCGGAGAGGGTGACGGCGAGTGCGAAGAGGACGACTTCACCGTCCAACGCGATGTCGGATGTGCGCGGCAGCGACGCCGGGGCGAAGCCGAGCATCAGGCGCACCCCCAAAGCGGCGATCGCCAAACCGGCTACGGCGCCGGCAGACGCGAGCACCGCACCCTCGATGAGCAACTGGCGGACCAGGCGGCCTCGGGTCCCGCCGAGAGCGGTCCGTACGGCGATCTCGGCGGTCCTGGCTTCGCCGCGGGCGAGCATCAGGTGCGCGACGTTCGAAGCCGCGATGAGGAGCACACCCAACACTGCGGCCAGCAGGACCCAGAGGGTGCGGGAGACCGAACCGACCAGATCGGTCCGCGCCTCGATGAGGTTCACCTGGAGGTCGGTTCCGCCGTCTCGCTCGGTCACCGTCGCGTTGACCTGAGCGAAGAGGGCATCGACTTCCTGCTGCGCTTGCTCGAGCGTGACTCCGTCGCTCAGGCGCGCCGATCCGCGTAGCCACCCGACGGAGCGGTCGTCTCCCTGCGTCCACCCCGGCGGTTGGAGGCGCCAAACCTCGTGAGCCGCCCGGGCGCCGGCGAACGTCGTCAGGTTGGGGTCCTCGCCTTCGGGGAGTACGCCCACGATCTCGAAGGCGTCACCCGAGAGGTCGAGCGTTCTTCCTAAGACGGACGGGTCGGCCCCGTATCGACGGACCCACAGGCCGTGGGAGATCATGGCCACGTCCTCTTCCAGAGCTTCGATCGTCCGCCCCAAGACCGGCGTCACCCCGACGACGTCGAAGTAGTCGGGAGTCACCCAGCCCACGCTGACCTGTTCGGCCTCGCCTTCTCCGAGAATCAGAGCCCGATTGCTCCAGCTCGCACCGACGTGTGCGAAAGCCTCCACTTCGTCGGCGAGGACGTTGTAGTCGCCGACCGTCAGGGGCGTGCGGGGATACTCCTGGGACTGCCCCCACATCATGACGACACGGTCGGGGTCGTCGAAGGAGAGGGGGCTCAGGAGCACGCCTTGTACGACGCTGAAGACCGCGGCCGCGCCACCGACACCGATCGCGAGCGTCGCCACCACGACTGCGGCGAAGCCGGGCGCGTGTCGGAAGATCCTAAGTCCGCTGCGCACATCTTGAATCAACCCTGTCATCGTCCACCCCTCCCATCGTCCAGGTACCGTCAACAGCGGCCACGCCGAGCGCGCGACCTCTCTCACCGCCCATGTGTGTGCCCCCACCGCCCCGACCTCTTTCCGACGTGCCGCGAAGCCTTCATCGAGGTCGCCGAGCACGTGCTCGCGATCGTCCGGTGGCGCCAGAACGGCCAGCGCGAACCGGAGCCATCGAGGCGCGCGCGTCACGAGGGCTTCCACTTCAGGTCGAGGCCGTCGACCATCCGAGCGAGCGACTGCAGCGCGGCTTCGAGCGCGGCCCGACCCTCGGCCTCGATGCGGACGTGCTTCTTGGCTCGTCCCCCACGGACGGCCGTCGGCGCCCCTGTGAACGCGGTCACGTATCCTCGGCCCTCGAGTCGCGCGAGCGCTTTGTACAGGCTGCCGATCGATACATCGCGACCAGTCCGGTCTGCGATGTCATTCTTGATCGCGACGCCATAGGCCTCGTCGCCCAGGCGCATCACGGAGGCCAGAGCGAGGACTTCGAGGTCGGAAAGTGGTGCGGTCATCTCGGGGTCGAGTCGAGGTCCGTGATTTATTCTCCGTCAGAATAGTTATGCGATTTGGACGGAGCAAGTTCCGGCTGAGCCGATTCGTCCGATTCTCCGGTTCCTCAGATCGAAGGCGGTGACACAGAGCCGCTGACGCACAACGATCAGGGAATGAGATGCTGGCCCAGGACCGCAACACAACGAGTCGCCGACGCTTCTTGAGAGCCTTTTCGCTCGCCGTCGTCGGTGCCGGCATCGGGGCCCTCGAGGCATCGGCGGCACGAGTCCGCCGATTCTCCCACCCGGAGCCTCGTCCCGGGGTGGACGGCTCGAAGGTGTTGGCATCGGACCAGGTCCGTGAGGACATGGTCGAGCTCTTCGATGGGGTCCGAGAGATCCCTCACATCGTAGACGGCCTCGGTTGTCACTGCGGCTGTGGCGCGATGCCGGAGATGCGCTCGTTGCTCTCCTGCTACGAGGGCATCGGCATGGCCCAATTCTGCGTCATCTGCTCGGGCGAAGGCCGGCTGGCCGTTCAGCTCCACGCAGAAGGACGCTCCCTCCAAGAAATCCGAGAAGCCATCGACAGCCGGTTCGGCTGAGTGGCTCGCACCCATCAAACAGGATCCCTCGAGGATGAACACCATGACACATAGAACGCTCATCGGCGCCGCAGCGGTGGTTGCCTTGGTGGCCGGTGCTCCAGCACACGCCGACGCTCAGATCCGCGCCAGCGAGAGAGGCTCCGTCACGCAGACGCTGGACGGCACGACGATTACGATCGATTACTCCCGCCCCAGCGCTCGGGGCCGCGAACTCTTCGGCGACGTGGTGCCACTCGACGTCGTCTGGACGCCGGGCGCGAACTGGGCGACGACGCTGGAGACGGACAAGGATATCCGGATCAACGGGGTCGACGTGGCGGCGGGCGCCTACTCGGTGTGGATGACTCCGCGCGAGGACGCGTGGACGATGACGCTGAACGCCGAGACGGAGTTCTTCCACTTCCAGAAGCCAGATCCGGCGTTGGGCGACTACCAGATCGAGCTCACTCCGGAGCAGGGAGAGCACGTCGAGATGCTCACCTGGTCGTTCCCTTCGGTCTCCGGGGACGCCGCGGTCCTTCAAATGCACTGGGGTGAGACGCGGACCCCGATGCAGGTGCTGGTCGAACCGAGCAAGCCGGTGATCCTGACCGCCGAGCAGCGGCACGGATATCTCGGCTCGTACGACCTCACGATCGTGCCCGGCGTGGGTTGGCCGGTCGAAGCTCAGATGCGCGTCACGGAGGCCGAAGACGGCATGCTCCGGGGCTGGATGTCCTTCCCCTTCCACCCGGGCGACGAGCTCGAGTTCGACATGATTCCGGCGGGGCACGACCGCTTCCACGCCGGGCTGTACCGGGATGGGAAGATCTTCAACGTCGAGACCGGTGTCGCCTTCGAATTCGATGTGGACGGCCGGGCGCACGGGGTGACGCTGCGCGGCATCGAGGGCTCTCCCTTCGGCACCGGCGTCCGTTCCGTGGTCGGGAACGAGCGCTGATCCGACCCCGACCCGGCGTCGTATCGCCGCCCCACAAGCGACCCCTCGCCCCTTCCGGCGGGGGGTCGTTTCGGTTGTGCCCCCTTGCGTTGAAACCGGTCTACATCGTAGACCGTAGGGGTGGTCTACATCGTAGACCGCTTCCGATTCGACGTCCGAGGAACGCCTCGCGAGGGGCACGATCCGACAGGAGGGCCGAGTGCCTCCAAAACGATACCTGGGTGAGTTCGAGCAGCTCGTGCTCTTGGCGATTCTCCGAAGCGGGAGTCGCGCGAATGGCTACGCCGTCCGGAGAGCGCTGGAAGAAGAGGCCGGCCGAAGCGTGTCGAAGGGAGCCTTCTACACGACGCTGGACCGGCTCGAGGACAAGGGCTTTCTCACCTGGGAGCTGCGCGAGGCGACCGAGGCGCGGAGTCGGATGCCCCAACGGCACTTCGCTGTAACACCCGCCGGCTTGGCCGAGCTCAAACAGACGCGGCAGACCCTGCTCCGACTGTGGAGCGGCATCGAGGGTGTGTTGGATGCCTGATCGGCCTCCCCCGGCAGAGCCGCCGGGTTGGGCGGATGCGCTACTCGAGGCGTCGCTGCCGACCGACGTGAAGGGCGCGACGATTCTCGGGGACGTCTACGAGGAGTTTCACGAGCGAGCGGAGCGAGATGGTGTCGCGGTCGCGCGCCGTTGGTTTTCACGAAGCGCCCTGGCACTGGGTGCTCGATATGCATGGCGGCGTGGACTCCACGCAGCCCTTCATCGAGAGGGAAGGGGAGGAGAGGTGATGGCTTCGATTTGGGCGGACGTGAAGTTCGGATTTCGCATGCTAGCGAGGACGCCCGGCTTGTCAGCGGTGGCGATCGTCACGATCGCCTTCGGGGTCGGTTTGACGACCCACATGTACAGCACGGTCTACGGTGCGGTGATTCGCGGGCTCCCGGTACCGGAGCAACACGAGATCGTGTCGATCCATCAGGTGAACCAGGAACGGAACATCCGCCAGGGGTCCTTTCCGTTCGCCGACTACGCCGAGTTGGGCCGGCAGGATAGCGGGCTCGAGTCCGTGGCCGCCTACTACCAGGGCACGGTGAACCTGGCCGGTGACGAGGCTCCGCCGGAACGCTTCCAAGGCGCCTTCGTGTCGTGGAACACCTTCGACGTCGTCGGCGTGGCCCCGGTACTGGGAAGGACCTTCGGCCCTGGGGAGGATGGTCCGGACGTCGAACCACGCCTCGTACTCAGCTATCACGTGTGGCAGAACCGATTCGATGGGGACCGAGAGGTGATCGGACGGATCGTGCGCGCCAACGGGGCCGCGACCGAGATCATCGGCGTCATGCCCGAGGGCTTCCAATTCCCCTTCATGGAAGACATGTGGTTGCCCCTCCCGTTCGAGGAGGAAACGGGGCCGCGACGCACCAACTTCGTCGACGTGTTCGGTCGGCTCCCTGACGGGGGAACGGTCGAGTCGGCTCGTGCGGCCATGGCCCCCGTGGCCCAATCCCTCGCGGATGCGTACCCCGAGGACAACGCCGGCACTCGGTTCGACGCGATCCCCTTCACCGAGCGCTTCATGCCACCGCAGATCACGGCCGTGCTCTACCTCATGCTCGCAGCGACGTTCGGCGTCTTGCTGATCGCCTGCGCCAACGTCGCCAACCTGCTCTTGGCGCGGGCTTCCCTACGCTCGAGAGAGGTCGCCATCCGAACCGCGATGGGAGCGGGGCGGGGACGCGTGATCCGGCAAATGCTGGCGGAGGCGCTCGTACTCGCGCTGTTCGGAGGGATGCTCGGTGTTGCGATCGCATGGGTCGGAGTGACCACGTTCGGCGCCGCGATCGTGTCGATCGAGAAGCCGTTCTGGATCGACATGGGGCTGGAGCCGCGCGGGCTGATCTTCGCGACGGCGGTGACCTTGGTCGCGACGCTCGCGGCTGGGGTCTACCCCGCTTTGCGGGCGTCCGGACTCGGAATGGGCAGCATCCTCAAGGACGAAGGGCGGGGATCGTCCTCCCTGCGGTTGGGGAGGTTCAGCTCGATGCTCGTCGTGGGAGAAGTGGCGGTGTCGTGCGCGCTCCTCGTGACGGCGGGTTTCATGATCAAGAGCGTCGCGAACCTCCGAACCCTCGATCTCGGTTTCGAGCCTGAATCGGTCCTCGTCGGTCGAGTCGGACTCTTCGAGACCGACTATCCGACCATGGAAGAACGCAGCCTCTTCTTCGAGGAGTTGCAGTCGCGCATCGCGGCTCTTCCCGGCGTCGAGACCGCCTCCTTGGCGAACAACCTCCCTGGGCTGGGCGGTGGGAGTTGGCCGATCACCGTCGAAGGGGACACGTACGACACGCCGCGCGACCACCCCATCTCGAACGGGAATGTCGTCACAGCCGGCTTCTTCGACGCTGCGGGGATCCCGATTCTCCGCGGGCGGGACATCGGGGACGTGGAGGCGTGGGACGGCAGTGACCCAGTCGCGGTCGTGAGCGAGAGCTTCGCGACGACCGTCTTCGGAGAGCGGGATCCGATCGGCCTTCGCGTGAAGATCGGGACGACCCAGTCGGACAATCCGTGGATGCGGGTCGTGGGGATCGTACCCGACACGTACGTCGGCGGGGGCGTCGGGGGCATCGGGGACGACCTCATCAACCCGGAGCAGATCTATGCGGCCGCGGGACCGTACGACCTTCGCTTCATGTCGGCGGTCGTCCGGACGTCTGGGCCGCCCGCGGCGTTGGCGCCGGACTTCCGACGGATCGTGAGTGAGATGGACCCGAACCTCCCGGTCTATCAGCTCTCTCCCTTGGACGAAGCGATCGATCAGGCCACGTGGGCGTTCGGTCTATTCGGCTCACTCTTCACGATCTTCGGCTTCTCGGCGCTCTTCCTCGCGGCGGTCGGACTCTACGGCGTCATGTCGTTCTCGGTCACGCAGCGTCGCCAGGAGATGGGGGTCCGGATGGCGCTCGGAGCCGGACCGGACCGAATCCTGCGACTCGTGCTGACGCGCGGGGTCGGCCAGCTCGCGATCGGCATGGTGATCGGACTCGGCCTCGGTGTCGGTCTGAGCATCCCCCTGCGGGCGGTGACCTTCGGGGTCGAGACGGCAGATCCGGTCGTGTACGGGTCGATCACGTTCACGCTCGCGCTGACCGGGCTCATCGCGTCCTTCGTGCCGGCGCGCGCCGCGACCCGAGCGGATCCCGTCCAAGCGATGCGGCCCTAGTGCGGCAGCCGGGGCGGGGCCCACGTGGGCCCTGCCTCGGACGTACCGCTAAAGGTGGGGGTCGTCGGCGACGAGGTACCGTGTCACGTACTCGGTGACCCCCTCCTCGACGGAGCGGAAGGGCTTTGTGTAGCCCGCGGCCCGGAGCTTCGTGAGGTCGGCCTGCGTGTAGTACTGGTAGTGCGGGCGGATCGCCTCGGGCACGTCGATCCACTCGACCTCGAGCGGATTTCCCACGGCCGCGTACAACGCGGTCACGAGTTCGAGCCAGCTCTGTGCTCGCCCGGTGCCGACGTTGTAGAGACCGCTCGGAGGGCGATGGTCCACCATCCATCGCACGACGGACACCGCGTCGTCGACATACACGAAGTCGCGCTTCTGCCCGCCATCCGGATAGTCCGGGTGATCGGATCGGAAGAGGGGGATGCGCGCTCCGGCGACGGCTTTGGGATACGACTTCGCAACGAGGCTCTGCATGTGGCCTTTGTGGTACTCGTTCGGCCCGTACACGTTGAAGAGCTTCAGGCCGTACCACGCGGGCGGAGTGCGACCCGCGGCATCTTCCGCAACGGCCCAGCGATCGAAGTCGTGTTTGCTCCGACCGTACGGATTCAGAGGGCGGAGGACGGCGAGAGCCTCATCGGTCTGATCGTCGACGAAGCCCTCGGATCCGTCTCCGTACGTGGCTCCGGACGAGGCGTACACGAGTGGGACGCCGTGCTCGCTGCACCACAGCCAGATTCGTTGGGAGAGGACGACGTTGGTCGCCGTGAGCAGTTCGAGATCGGTCACCGTCGTCGAAGAGATCGCGCCCATGTGGAGGACGAGCTCGATCTCCTCCCCCCGGCGTTCGAGGAAGGCCTCGAGTTGGTCCGGACGCACGATCGTGTCGACGTCGTGCTTGTCGATGTTCCTCAACTTGGCCGGCTTCTCCACCGTGTCCGAGATGCACACGGGGTGGCCGTCCGCCGCGTAGGCGGCCACGAGATTCGAGCCGATGAAGCCGGCGCCGCCGGTCACGAGGATCATCTCCGCATCCTACGTATCGAAGTACAGGTTCGTTGTGGCATGTCGGCCTTCGAGTACCCATAGTTTAAGGAGAGGAACGTACGCCTCACTCGGTCCAACCCCCAGCCGGACGGTCGCACGTGCGTGCATCCCCCCTCCTTCCCTCGCTCCGTCGTCCCCTCGTCGCCGTGCTCGCGGCCGCCACCACGGTGCTCGCCTGCACGCAGGGCGACCTGACGACGGGAGCCGACGTACCGGGCGCGCTTCTGATCAGCCCGGTCTTCATGATCGTGCCCGACGACATCGAGTCGCCACCGATCGACCAGATCCGAATCATCGCTCGGGACGCGACGACACTCGAGGAGGTCGGGAGCTTCGACGACAGTGTTGATCCGACGGCGACCGAGTGGTCGTTGGACATCGGCATCGACATGGGTGGTGAGACGTCGAGAGAGGTCGTCGTCGACGTCGAGCTACTGAGCGGGTCCAACGTGGAGTGGAGCGGGCGCTTGGGTCCGATCTTGGTGACGCCGGGCATCACCCCGAATGTCCAGCAGGTCCAGGTCTACCCGGGCCCGTTGGACAACCTCGCCGTGACGGCCGTGACGATCATCGACGCCCCGACTCAACTCGACGTGGGGGAGACCTCGACGCTCGAGGCGATTGCCACGGTCCCCCAAGGCTCTGACGTAACCCCGGTGATCTCCTGGATCTCGCTCGATCCGACGATCATCGAGATCCAGTCGGTGAGTGGAAATCAGATCACGGTCGAAGCCCTCGCCGCGGGTACGGTGACGATCGGGGCCGCGGCCGGTGCGCAGACCGACGCCGTGGACGTGACCGTCTCGCGGCAGCCGACTGGTCGGAAGATGTGGGTCGGCGGAGACCCGGCCGGTCCGACGGATTGGTTCATTCATGAGAACTGGTCGCCGATTGGGGTGCCGACGATCGACGACGACGTTTTCGTGGGCGACGTGCCGGCCGGCGATCCGGTCATGATTGCGTCCTTCCAGATTCAAAGCCTCGAGACGGACGCCGAGGCGTCGATCGATCTCGGCGGTTTCTCCCACTTCGTGAACGGTGGAGACATCGTGGCGGACGGGCCGCTCTTCAACGGGACTGTGATCTCGGTCGAGCCCGGACCGTTCACGGTTGAAGGTCTCTTCGACGCACTCGGCACCAACGACGACCGGAGCCTTTCGGGGAACCTCTTCGCTTCGATCGTTCGCGTGAACGAGGACGCACTGACCGTCGGACCCAATACGTTGAACACCACCGGCCAGCTGCGCCTCGTCTCCTTCCCGGGCAGCGCGACGCTGGTCATGGACGACCCGAACTCGATCGTACAGGTCGGCACCGACTTCAGCGTTCAGGCCGGAGACCTCGAGGGACTGCTCACCGCCGGACGTCTCTTCGTCGGGGGTGACATCCTGACCTCCGGAAGCCGGTTCGTCGCGACGGGCAGTCACCTCACCACCTTCAACGGCCTCGGGCCGCAGAACATCGATATCGGGACCTCGAGCCCGACAGGCGCTCGGTTCCAGCACCTCACGATTGCGGGCGCCGATGTCACGGCGTCGGACGATCTCTACGTGGCCGGAGACCTCACGGTCACCGGGGTCTTCGACATCCCGGTAGGAACCACCGTCGATGTAGCCGGCGAGGTCGTCTTGCAGGCCGGCGCTTCGTTGACCGTCGATGGCACCCTCACGGCGGGGAATGGCTGCACCGACAACGGCGCGACGATCTCCGGTTCAGGTACCAGTCCGTGCGTCTCGCCGCTCATCACACTAACGTGGGTCGGTGGCGTCGGCGTCGATCCGACGAGTGTCGACGACCCGCTCAACTGGTCTCCCCAGCAGCTGCCCGATGCCACCACGAACGTGGTAATCGGAGTGACGAACGACATCCCGACGGGGGTCTCCGGCGCCGATTACACCGTCGCGTCGTTGGTGGTCGCCTCGGACGGCGAGCTGGATCTGGGTGGGGGTTTGTGGACGGTCCTCGGGGACTTGGACGCGTTCGGCCCAGTGTACGCGGGCGACCTTCGGGTGGCGGGGCCGGGGGGCATTTTGGAAGGCTCGGTCGAGTCGCTCGAGATCGCGTTCGATCGAGTGCTCAGCGGCAACCTCAGCGTCTCGAGCCTCTTGTACCTGGATGACGCGTTGCTCGACGTCGGTGGTAACTCGCTCGATGTGACCGACCTCAACATCCAGGGTGTCAACGCCAGCCTAGGCATGACGGACCCTTCGGACATCGTCAACGTGTCGGGGGGAGCGATCTTCCAAGGTGGGAGTCACACGAACCGGCTCACCGCGGGTGTGCTGAACCTCGAAGGCGACCTCACGGCGAGCGGCCTGTCTGCGGCCTTCGTCGCCTTCGGAACCCATCAGACCCGATTCAACGGCACCGCCCTGCAGAACATCAGCTTCTCCAACCCGGGCATCGTCGGGCACCGCTTCAACGATGTGATCTTCGAGAACTTCGGTCCTGGGGTCGCGTTCCTCACGGATGTCTACGCCGAAGGGCTCGCCAGTATCGCGTCCGGCTCCGTCGTAGACGCCTCCGACGATGTGCTCGGTGTTGGAGGTGCGCTCGATGATCCGGCGGGCGGGCTCTCCGTACAAACGGTCGAGGTGCTCGGGGATCTGATCGACTTCCCCGGCTCGATCGCCACGGACATCATCGTGCAGTCCACGTGGAACCTCCCGGGATCGGTCGACGTGATCGGCACCGTCACGCTGAACAACAACGATCTCTCGATCGGTGGAAACACGCTGACCGTGAGTGGTGACTTCACGATCACGGGTTCCGGTGCTCAGCTGACGATGGATGATCCGAACGCGATCCTGGACATCGACGGAAACGCGAACTTCGGCGGTAGTGGTCAGACCAACCAACTGTCGGGGGGTGAGATCCAGCTCGCCGGGGACTTCACGGCCACCGGCTCGACCAGCGCGATGGCGGCCGACCCGACCCACTTGGTCACGCTCGATGGCACCGGGAATCAGACGATCAACCTCTCCTCGCCCGGGATCTTCGATCAGCACTTCTTCGACCTGACCGTCGCGAACTTCGGCGGCACGATCTTCTTCGCCTCCGACGTCGCGGTCGAGGGTGTCTTCACCATCCCCGCCGGGGCCTTCGTGGACGGGACGGGATTCGGACTCCAAGTCGCCGGGGGCTACGACGACGGGAGCGATGGCGCCTTCCTGGACGCGGTCTTCATCGAGGGTGACCTCTCCGTGATGTCGAGTGTCGGCAGCGGCGACGTCTGGGTACTCGCGGACTTCGCGACGCAGGACAACTTCTTCGTGGGGAACACCCTGACGATCGAGGCGGACTTCAACCTCGGGTCGGCGTCGGTCACGGCGACGGACATCGTCGTCCAAAACGGGGGTTCGCTCATCATGACCGACTCGGACGGTCAGTTGAATGCGAACGGGAACGCGACCTTCTCGAGCTCGACGCCGAGTTTCCTGACCGCGGGCGCGCTCACGATCGACGGCAACTTCGATGCGACCGGCTCGTCGGAAGCCTTCGGCGCGTCCGGATCCCACATCACCCGGTTCACGGGCTTGGCGACCCAGACGGTGAGCTTCGATAGCCCGACGCCTACGGACCAGCGCTTCCAGGACGTGTCGTTCGAGAACTCGTTCGGTGTCGAGTTTCTCTCCGACGTCGTCGCTCTCGGGACGGCCACCGTGACCGCGAACTCGCTGGTGACTGCGACGGATGACGTTCTCTCCGTCGGCGGTGCGCTCGACAACCAGGGCAACCTGCAGCTGCAGGAGCTCAACATCATCGGCAACACCACGACCGTTCCGATCACGATGCTCTGGGACACGCGGATCAGCGCGGACTTCACGCTCCCGGCGGGATGGACGGTGAACGGCGATCTCACGATCGATGGCGCGACCGCGACGATGCCGGGATCGGCGGTGCTACTGAACCAGAACTTCTCGGTCGCCAACGGCGGCATTTTCCAGATGCAGAACGGCCAAGGCACGTTGAACGTCGTCGGGAACGTCGAATTCCTCGGCGCCAACCACGACGGTCAACTCACGGCGGGTATCCTACAGCTGCTCGGCAACTTCACGGCGTCGGGTGGACCATTGGCCTTCGTGGGTAGCGGGACGCACGAGGTGCGGTTCGTCGGGAGCGGAGTCCAGACGATCAACTTCGACAACCCGGGCGCGTTCACGCAGCGTTTCCAGGACGTGGACATCCGGAACTTCTCCGGCTCGGTCGACTTTGCGACGTCGGCGACCGTGATGGGTCGCTTCGACCACTCGGACGGCGATATCCGTCGTTCGGGGGCGGGGGCTGTTTTGGAGGTGTTGGGCACACTCGTTCTGGACGAGTCGACCATCGATGGACTGCCGATCAGCCTCGACACGAACGAACAGCCGGACGTTCACACGATCAATCTCGTGACATTCACGGGCATGGACGGAGCGGATACACAGCTCACGCTACGCATGTCCGGCAGCGGTCAGTTCCCCAGTCTGTTGGCCGATGACGTCACCTTCGACCAGGTGCTGACCACGGTCGCTACTTGGACGTGAGCAGTGGTAACGGCCAGCCTTGGGTGCTCCAGGTCCAGAACCCGACACCGGGCAACCCGGGCACGGGTGGCTTCATCTCCGACGGCAACGTGACCGTCGTCTGGCCGTTCCCCTAACGGGCGACGAAGGCAGAGGAACGAACGACGGGTGGGTCCTTTCGGACCCGCCCGTTTCGTTGTTCTCGCTCAGCGGATGAAACGATCTGGTCTCAGCTCGCCGGCGGCGTTTGCCAGAGGACCTGCACGATCTTCCACTCGCCGTCGTACTTCGCCATCGACAGGTAGTCGCTGCCCCACCAGGCATACACCTTCGCGACCGCCGTCTGGTCGAGGACGTCGAGGAGCTCGACCCGTTTGGGCGCGTCGGCCGCCGGGAATTGCTCCGTGTCACGCACGTTGTTGGCGAATTGGATCATCTGAGCAAACGACATCGGTACCTGGTCGTACCCCCCGTCGCTGCGCGCGAATCCGAACTTCAGCACGTCGGGGTGCACTCCGCGCCTGATCTTGTCCTCGGAGCCTTCGTAGAAGCCCTCGAGGTAGTCCAAGGCGGCGCGTTCAACGCCGGCGCGGTCCTCGGGAGTCTGCGCCGCGAGGGGCGCCGTAGTCAGCCCGATCGCGAGTAGCGCCGCGCCCGTGATCCCGTTTCTCCACTTCGTCATCTTCATCCTCCCATAGCTCGGTTCGACGCCGGAAGGTACGGCGATCGAGGCGCGCCGCTAGCGATCGGCCCGGCTGGCGAAGTATTCACGGAACGCCGTTGCCGTCCCGGTCGGTAGGCGGAGGAGGATCTCCCGGTCGGACGGCGTCGCCTCCCGCACGAGTTGTGGGTTCAGCCACGCGATGTCTTCGATCGTCGAGCCCGAGGCCTCGGCGATCGTTCGGAAGCCGATCGAGCCCACGACCGGGACCGAGTCGTAGGCGAAGCTCGTCGGCGCGGGCGCATCGTAGCCGTACTCGGTCGGCGCCGACCCGACGATGATTGCCCCGAGCAGATTGGGTACGAATTCCGCGGTCTCTTTGGGGAGGACGGGTCGCAACGCCCAGTAGACGGCGTCGGAGGGTTCTTCATCCGGGAGGTACCGCTCCATCAAGCCGCGAATCCGCTCCGGCCCCGCATTGTAGGCGGCGAGAGCGAGGAACCACGAGTCGAAGTCCGCGTGAAGCTGCTCCAGGTACCGGACGGCCGCATCCGTGGCGAGGAACGGATCCCGGCGGCCGTCGACGTAGCCGTCGACCTCGATGTCGAAGTCCCGAGCCGTCGGTTCCATGAATTGCCATAGCCCGACGGCGCTGGCCGAGGAGACGGCGGTAGGGTTGTAGCCGCTTTCGATCACCGGGAGGAATCGTAGCGACCAGGGTAGATCTCGCGAGGAGAGCGTCGAATCGACCACGCTCTCGAAGGCGGTCATGCGTGAGAGATACAGCGGCACGTACGGTGCCAGGTTGCTCGACCAGTACCCGGTCCACCGCTCGACCTCCGCGACGACATCGGGGTGGAAGAGCATCCGGGACGCCAGGAGTTCGTCCTCGATGCCCGTCAGACGCGCCGGGAGATGGGGATGGCCGACCACAACCAGATCGTCGGAATGGACGGCCGACACGTACGACTCGGTGACCGCGAGTGCCTCGTCCAGCTCCGGCTCGATCGAGTCGGCCACGTGGTCGCGTGCGTTCGAGAGGGCTGACGTGCCCACCACCGTCCCCGCGCCGAACACCGCCAAGAGGGCGAGCACGCCGAGGCCGGCGTGGCGTTGCGAAGGGGGGCGGTCGTCCGTGAGCATGATACTCGTTGGACGCCGCGATGGACCCCTGGGTTGCGTCCACTGCAACTCACGCGCGGTAGCGCGCGTCAAAGGGATGCACGACGGAAACGAGCTGAGGGGGTGGTGAGATGTCCGACGATCGACTTCAAGTCCTGTCCGACGACGACGCGGAGGACGCGGCGGCGGTGGATGAGCGGGTCGTACAGCTGTCGACCGCCCTCGCTGAGGTCGAGGCGCTCGCGGAGCTGGATGTCGACGTCGACACGGAGTCGGCTGGAGGCCGAATGTTGGTTCCGGTGGAGGCCGTCGCCCCGCTCGTGACCGCCATCGTGGATGCCATGGGGGCGACCACTCCGTCCCCCGCGGACGAGGGGCTGGCCGCGGCACAACGGCGCGAAGCACTCCGCGCCGAAGCGGCAGACGAGGCTCGTGCGCGTTATCGCTTGTCTCGAGTCGGGTCGGGCGCCGTCGCCACCCTGGTGACGACGCTGTGGCTCCTCCCCCAACTCGTCGCCGCCTTCGCTGGTGAGGCAGCCGTGGCCGTCTTCCAAACGTCGATTTTGGCGCCGCTCTTCGTGTGGCCGCTCTTCGATGCCGTCGCGTTCGGGGTCGGACTGTATGCGTGGCTCTTCTTCTCCCTCACGTGGGTGATGGAGCAGAACGACCTGCGGCGGATCGACGGGGTCACGACGGACGCGGCGCGTGCTCGGCTCCTTCACAGGGCCGTACTCCGTGCGCGTCAGCGTGGTGATCAGGACTCGATCACCAAAGCCGACATGAGGGATGCCCTCGGGCGTGGACTCCGCCCGACCTTCGCCCTGCGCCTCCTTGGCGCCCGGGACGTATCGGCCTCCTTCCTCGACCGCGTGACGACCGTGCACATCGAGGAGCTATCCGCTCAGGGCGTGCTCGCTCCTTCGACGCAGGCGTCGCTCAGCCCGCGCTATCTGGTGGCGGAGGCGGTGTCGAGGGACCTGCAGCCGTAGGCTCGAATCGGTCGCGCGTGGGTCCGAACGTGCGTCGTGTAACGACCTGATCACACCTCACTGAAGCCCTCCCCGGATCGGGCTTCGGTCCTTATCGTGCGACTGCGACGGGACATCCCCGTCGGTGATTGTCGATAAGGAGGGGTACGTGGCCGAGGTCACCTTCACGCTCAACGGGTCCGAACGCACGGTCGAGGCGCCCGATGACATGCCCCTTCTCTGGGTGCTCCGGGACATGCTCGGCCTCAAGGGCACCAAGTTCGGCTGCGGCGTCTCTCAGTGCGGTGCGTGCACCGTCCATCTGAATGGGCGCACGACACGCTCGTGCCAGGTACGCTTTTCGACGTTGGCGGGCGACGACGTGGTGACGATCGAGGGGCTGTCGCCCGACGGGTCCCACCCTCTCCAGCAGGCATGGCGGGACCTGGATATCCCGCAGTGCGGGTACTGCCAGGCGGGGCAACTGATGGCGGCGGCGGCGCTGCTCGAGCGTAACCCCGCGCCGACGGACGAAGACATCGACCGTGCCATGGCGCGCAACATCTGCCGCTGTGGCACCTATGTGCGCATCCGCGAGGGTATCCACCGCGCTGCCGCGCAGATCGCGTCCACCGACGAGTCGGGCCGGACCGGGGAGGGATCATGACGACGTCGACGATGGATCGCCGACACTTCCTCCGGGTGTCCGCCTTGGCCGGCGGTGGCTTCATGCTCGCGAGCTACTTCGAGCTTCCGGGTGTTGCGGCGGCCGAGCGGCTTCCGGTCCCCGAAGGCTTTCTGAACGGGCACATCGGCATCGACCCCACGGGTCTTGTCACCATCATGTCGCAGAATCCCGAAATCGGTCAGGGCGTGAAGACGATGATGCCGATGATCATCGCCGACGAGTTGGACGTCCCGTGGTCGAGCGTTCGCGTGGAGCAGGCACCGCTCGATACGACGCTGTACCGGAACCAGTTCGCAGGGGGATCGCTCGCGACCCCGATGCACTGGATGTCGATGCGGCGCGTGGGCGCCTCGGCGCGCCACATGTTGATCGAGGCCGCCGCGGCCGAGTGGGGCGTCGATCCATCGATGCTCGAGACGGAGGCGGGTGTCGTCCACCATCGGGCCAGCGGACGCACCGCGAGCTACGGCTCGTTGGCGGAGGCCGCGGCGACGGTCGAGCCCCCGGATCCGGAGACGGTGCCGCTGAAGTCCGCCGACGAGTTCGACATCATCGGCCAACCGATCGGGAATGTGGACATCCACCCGATCGTCACCGGGCAGCCACTCTTCGGCATCGACGTCGAAGTGGACGGCATGCTGTACGCGGTCTTCCAGAAGTGCCCGGTCTTCGGGGGTTCCGTCCGCAGCGCCAACCTCGATGCCGTCCGGGCAGCACATGGGGTCCACCATGCGTTCGTGGTCGAGGGCGGCGACGACCTCACCGGTCTCCTAGGCGGTGTCGCGATCGTCGGGGACAACTGGTGGCTGGTGAACCAGGCCCGCGAGAACGTCCTCGAGGTCGAATGGGACGAGGGGGCGACCGCAAGCCAGAGTAGCCAGGGATACCGAGAGCAGGCCGAGGCGCTCTTCGCCCAAGATCCGACGCTGGAGCTGCGCTCCGACGGGGACGTCGCCGCCGCGATGGGTGCGGCCATGCACACGCACAGTGCCGAGTATTCGTACCCGTTCATCGCGCACGCTCCGCTCGAGCCGCAGAACACGACCGCCGTCTATCGGGACGGTCATCTCACCCTCTGGTCACCGACCCAAACGCCGGAGTTCGGGCTGCGGCAGATGTCCGGAGCGCTGGGCCTCGAGCAAGAGGCGATCACGATCAACCTCACCCGTATGGGCGGCGGCTTCGGTCGCCGGCTCACGAACGACTACCTGATCGAGGCGGGCCGACTCGCGATGGAGCTGGAAGGCACACCGGTCAAACTCGTGTGGACGCGCGAGGACGACATGCGCCACGACTTCTACCGACCGGGTGGCTTCCACCGGCTCGACGGCGGGGTGGACGGGGAGGGCCGACTCGTTGCGTGGCGGAACCACTTCGTCTCGTTCGGCTCCGGCGAGCGCTTCGCGTCGAGTGCATCGGTCCGAAACACCGAGTTCCCGGCGGCCTTCATCCCGAACATGGAGATGGGCGCCAGCCTGGTCCCGCTGGGTGTGCCGACCGGTGCGCTGCGTGCTCCGGGCAGCAACGCGCTGGCCTTCGTGTATCAGTCATTCATCGACGAGCTCGCGGCGGAGTCCGGCGTCGATCCCCTTCGCTTCCGACTCGACCTACTCGCCGCGGCGGGTGAGGGCGCCGCCCTGGACGCGGAGCGGATGGCGCGGGTCCTCCGCGAGGTGGCCGCGATGGCCGATTGGGAGAACCGCGGCTCGCTCCCGAGAGGGACCGGGAAGGGGATCGCCTTCCACTACAGCCACAGCGGCTACGTGGCTGAAGTCGTACAGGCGACGGTGACGCAGGATGGAGAACTCACCGTCGACGATGTGTGGGCTGCCATCGACATCGGCCGCCATATCATCAATCCGCTGAATGCGGAGAACAACGCTCAAGGGGCGTGCATCGAGGGGATCTCCCACGCACTCGGCCAGGAGATCACGATCGATCGGGGCCGGGTCGAGCAGGCGAACTTCGACGAATATCCGCTGCTCAGGATCAACCAGGCTCCGCAAGTCCACATTCGGTTCTTCGAATCGGACAACGATCCGACCGGGCTCGGTGAGCCGACCCTCCCACCCGCGATTCCAGCGCTCTGCAGCGCGATTCATGCGGTGACGGGTCGGCGGATCCGGTCGTTACCGATCTCGAATCACGATCTGAGTTGGTCGTAGCCGAGAGACCGCCCGACGGGGCGAAATGGCCGGAAACGAGTCGGGCCCGGCACCCATTGGGTGCCGGGCCCTCGTCTGTGTAAGAACGTGGCGGTCGCGTGGGCGCTCGCCGCAGTCCCGTCCTACTGCTGAGCCATCCCGCGAAGCACACGGGCCAGCTTGTCCATGCGCTCGGCATCGCCGCCGAGCTCACCCGCGTTGATCTGGACGACGTCGGCCTCGATTGCAGCGGCCAGCGTGTTGAGCTGCATGGAGGAGGCGTTGCCGTTCAGCGCGCTCTGAATCTCCTGCGCCCGGTCGTTCCGGATACGGTTGGACCGCATCATCTGATCCAGGTACGACTGAGCGACGTCCACCGACGGCTCCCATTCGACCTGCGGCTGCAGCTGGGCGTTGAACTCGTTCATCATCACGGCCTCGGCGGCACGGATCTCCGCCTCCGAGAGATGCTCACTCGGCGCGAGGCGGAAGACGTCGATGCCACGAGAGATCTCGGCACCGTAGAGACGCCCGTTGTACCAGTACGTCGACCAGTAGCCGCCCGTGAAGAGCGACTCGATCGACAGCGGACCGCGATCGAAGAACGCGATCTCGAATGGGTTCTCCGGGTCGGTGAAGTCCATCAAGGACAGGCCGCCCTGGTACCACGCTTGGGCCATGATGTCGCGGCCCGGGACCGGGATGATCGACCCGTTGTGGGCGACGCAGTTCTCGGTCTCGGTCTGCGGGACCGGGAGCTTGTAGTAGCCGGCCAGCTCCATCTGCCCATCGTCGCCGATACGGAAGATGGCGTTGGCGCCCCACGTTGCCGGGTCGGACGCACGGCAGCGCGGAGCCGAGCCACCACCCCACTCGTCCGTGAAGACGACGACGTCACCGTCGTTGTTGAAGGTGGCGGAGTGCCAGTAGGCGAAGTTCGGGTCGGCGACCTCGGCGATCCGACGCGGGTTCTCCGCGTCGGAGATGTCGAGGATGATCCCGTTCCCGGAGCACGCACCACCCGCCAGGCCGATGCCCGGGTACGCGGTGATGTCGTGGCACTGGTTCGTCCGGCGCGAGCTCTGCGTGCCCTCACCGTGGTTCCCGCCCTGCCAGAGGCCGGCGATGTTGCCCTGATCGTCAGCGAAGATGCGGGGCATGTTCACGATCTCTGCCGCCGCCGGGTTGGCCAGCGGGACCTTCACCACTTCGATCCGGAAGAGCGCGGTGTTCTCATCTTCGTCCGGCTCACCACCCGAGCAGCCAGGCAGTTCGCCACCGGGGCGCACACGGCTCGTGCCCTGGATGTAGACGTAGACGTTCTCGGTGTCGCCCGGCTGCTCGACGACGGTGTGCGTGTGCGAACCACGGCACGACTGCACGGCCGCGACCTGACGGGGGTTGTTCATGTCCGACACATCGAAGATGCGCACACCTCGCATCCGCTCCGAGGAGATCGAGTCGGCGACACCCTCGATGCCGCAGTCCAGACGGCCCCGGGTCTCCTGGGCCGACATGACGATCAGATCCCCGTAGATCGAGACGTCGCCCTGACCACCCGGGCATACGACCGAGAGGTCGTAGACGGGATCGCCCGGGTTGCTGATGTCGATGATCTGGAAGCCGTTGTAGTTCCCCTGGATCAGGCGGTCACCCTGGAACGCCAGATCGGTGTTGGAGAACCGACCATCGGCCGGCGTCGACGGGTTGAAGAAGCCGTCGGCCCGCGGAATCGCGGCGAGGTGCTCGAGGCCGCTGATCGCGGACTCGGCGTCCATCCAGCCCGCGCCCAGGCCGATGCGCGGATCGTTTGGATCCCACTCGAGCGCGGGTGCATCCGGCGTCGTGGCGGCCTGCTGAGCCACGGCGTCCGTGCTGGTGAACGCACCGGCGGCCAACGCCACCGCTGCGAGGAGGCAGAGCCCCCGTGTCTGACCGAAGTCCTTCATTCCTTACCTCTCGTGAAAGCGGATCGTACATCCATGAAACGGGCCGACGGTTCGGCCCCCGCGCACGGCATCCTGGCTACCGAAGCTGGTCCAGGATCCCCTGCATGCGATCGATCTCCATCTGCTGATCGGCGTCGACGTCCTCGGCGAACTTGAAGATCGTCGACTCCTGAGCAGCCCCGGAGGTGTTGAAGAGGGTCGCGACCATATCGATCGCGCCCTGGTGGTGTTGGATCATCCCCTCGAGGAAGAGGCGGTCGAACTCGACGCCTCGTGCGTTCTCGAGGGCCGCGAATTGCTCCGTGGTCAGCATGCCGGGCATGTAGTGGAGGCCGTTGACCATCTGCATCCCGCTGCCGTGCATGCTGTGATCCATGCCGCCGCCCATGGTGCCCGAGGTCATGTTGTGCGCCGCCATCGCCTCCGCCGACATCTCGGTCGACTCGCCGCGCTCGGTCAGCCACGTCTCCATCAGCTTGATCTCGTCACGCTGGGAGATTTCCATGCGAAGGGCCATCTGCCGAACGGCGTCGGTCGCTGCGTGTTGACGCACCAGGGCGGTCATCTGGAGCGCCTGCTGGTGGTGCGGGATCATGCCTTGCATGAAGTGCACGTCGGCGGCGACGTGCGTCACGCCTTCCACGTTGTCGAGCTCTTCGGTCGAGAAGGTCCGGCCACCCTGACCCGGAGCGCCGGGCTGGACAATCCGTGGACCGTCTGAAGGGGCGGGCATACTCGAGGATGCGGCGGAACCACCGCACCCGGCCAAGACGACGGCGAGGGCGGTGAACGCGGAGGTCGAAGTCGTACGTGTGTTCATCTTTGGCGCACTGTTGGGGCGTCGATCGGGCGACCGACGGATCACGAATCAGTACAAGCTTCAGTCGGGGACAGTTCCCGCAAGGAGGGGGTGTAGCCGCCTGAGGCGGTCGCCCCCACTATTGCCGGTCCTTTGGCCTTACCTGTGTACAGCTTCGACACCTCGAAGAGGCCGAAGGTTGACGCCCCATCAATGAATTCGTCCGACTCAGAGGACTCCATGCTTCGCCGCTTCGCTCCCCGGCATGCGCGACTCTCGCTCGCCGCTTCGGCCGTGGCCCTCATTGCCGCTGCCCCTCTCGCCGCACAGCTATCCACTGAACACCTGAACGGTCTTCGACACCGATCGATCGGGCCCGCGAACATGAGTGGGCGACTGGTCGACATCGCTGTCGTGGAGATGGACACCCGCGTCTACTACCTCGCGTCCGCGACGGGCGGCGTATGGAAGACGACGGACAATGGCATCCGCTTCACGCCCGTCTTCGAGTCCGAGGGTACACACTCGGTCGGTGACGTCGCCGTGCACCAGACGGATACTGCCGTCGTGTGGGTCGGGACGGGTGAACGGGCGAACCGCCAGTCCTCGTCGTGGGGTGACGGGGTCTACAAGTCCACGGACGGTGGTGAGTCGTGGACGAACATGGGCCTCGCAGAAAGCCACCACATCGGCCGGATCGTGATGCATCCCGACGACTCCGACGTCGTCTATGTCGCGGCGATGGGTCACCTCTGGGGGCCGAACCCCGACCGTGGGCTCTACCGGACGAGGGACGGTGGGGAGACGTGGGATCGCATTCTCTTCGTCGACCCGATGACCGGGGCCGTCGACGTCGCCATGGATCCGTCGAACCCCGACATCCTGTACGCTGCGATGTACCAGCGTCAGCGACGTCCATGGGGCTTCCACGGAGGAGGGCCGGGCAGTGGCCTGTACAAGAGCACCGACGGCGGGGACACGTGGGAAAGGCTGACCAACTCAGGGTTGGAGAACGGACTGCCTCCAGGAGATATCGGTCGGATCGGCATCACCATCTACCGCTCCGACCCTCGCATCCTCTACGTGAGTGTGGAGCAGGGCGAGCGGTTCAACGCGTCGACCGCCTACGAACAGCGCCTCGCCGGGATCTACCGGAGTGAGGACCGCGGAGAGAGTTGGGCGTATCAGAGTGACTGGAATCCTCGCCCGATGTACGCGAGCCAGCCCCTGGTCGACCCGAACGACGATCAGCGTATCTACATGCTGAACTCGTACAGCTACTCGGACGACGCGGGCGTGACCTTCACGATTCCGCGCGACCACCGCACCCACGGAGACGACCGACTCGTGTGGGTAAACCCCCACGACTCGGAACACGTGATCAAGCTCGACGACGGCGGGCTCGGGATCAGCTACGACCGTGGGGATCACTTCCTCTACCACACGGCGCTCCCGCTGAGTCAGTACTACCGGGTCTCCGTCGACATGGCGCACCCCTACAACGTGTATGGGGGGCTGCAGGACAACGGCTCGTGGCGGGGTCCGAGCCAGACCTACCGCTCCGAAGGCATCCTCAACGAAGACTGGAACAAGTGGGGCGGGGGGGACGGCTTTCTCAGCCTGGTCGACACGACGGACAACCGCATCCTCTATTCGGAGAGCCAGTACCTCGGCCTCACACGGTGGGACCTGGAGACGGGCGCCAGCCGCAACATTCGCCCCAATCAGCCGGAAGGCTTCATCGGTGCTCGGCGTAACTGGACGACGTGGCCGGACCTGGAGGACCCGTATCAGGTGCTCGGCAACGCGATGCCCCCGGGCAACTGGGATGGGCCGTTCATCATTTCGCCCCACGACAACGAGACGTTGTACGCGGGGTTGAACGAGCTCTTCAAGAGCACGGATCGTGGCGACACGTGGACGTCGCTGGGGGACCTCACGAGCGGCACGGATCGCCGTGGCCTCGTCATCATGGACCAAGCCGCCGATTCGTTCGTGCTGTCCCTCGACGACGGGATTCCGTATTGGCCGACCCTCACGGCGATCGCGGAGTCCGAGTTCTCTCCGGGCACGTTGTACGCCGGCACGGACGACGGACTTGTTCAGGTGTCGCGCAACGACGGGCGGTCGTGGGAGATCGTCTCCGACGGGATGCCCGGGCTTCCGGAGCTGATCTGGGTGAACCAGGTCCATGCGTCGAGGTCGGTGCCGGGCCGAGTCTACGTCGCGGCCAACAACTATCGAAACGACGACTACGACAACTACCTCTGGATGTCGGAAGACGATGGCCAGTCGTGGCGGTCGATCGTCGGTGATATGCCTCCGGAACGGGCCGTGCGCGTGGTGCGGGAGGACCCCCGGAACCCCGACGTGCTCTACGTGGGGACGGAGCTCGGACTCTTCTGGTCGTGGAACTCGGGGCGGAATTGGGTGGAGCTCCGCGGTGGGCTCCCGACCGTTGCGGCGAACGACCTCGTCGTGCATCCGCGCGACAATGATCTGGTCGTGGCCACCCATGGCCGCGGGATCTACATCCTCGACCAGATCAATGCCCTCCAAGAGATGACACCCGCCATCTCCGGCTCCTCCGCCCATCTCTTCTCGGTCGAGCCCGCTGAGCAGATCCGCTACCGAGCGGAGAAGGCGCATACGGGCAACATGATCTTCGAGGGAGAGAATCCGCCGGCCGGAGCCATCATCGACTTCTGGTCCGGGTCGGACGGAGCGGAGGCGACGTTCACGGTGTCCGACGGGAGCGGCGCGGCCGTGGCCACGATGACGATGACCGCGCAGCGCGGAATGAACCGGGCGGTGTGGAATCTGCGGCACAACGTGCTCGCGGGTGACGTGACGCCGCGAGGCCCGTGGGTCACGCCGGGTCGGTACACCGTTCGTATGGAGTTGAACGGCGAGTCTGGTTCCGAGTCGTTCGACGTGTGGGAGGATCCGCGCATTACATGGGACGCACAGGAGCGTACGGCGTGGACCGAGGTGCAGCTGAGGGTATGGGCTCAGATGGTCGAAGCGCAGACGATTAGTCGCGAGGCATCGCGGGCCGTGGCGAGGATCGATGGGCAGCCGTCGGGTTCAGTCGTCGACTCCGCGACCGAAGACACACTCCGTGACGTGGCCCGACAGGCCCAGGAGCTGAACAGCCGCATCAGTCGTCTATACGGCGGTCTCGGCGGTTGGATCGGTCCGCTTGCGGCGGACCAAGAGGCGCAACGCGTCTTCCTCGGCGAGACACTGGCCCGGATCCGAGGCGAGTGGGCGCAGATGGAGGGTCGACTTCCCGGCTGAGTCCTGACGGAAGGTCCCGCGGGTGTTCTTCGAAGGTCGGGGACGGATCAGTCCCCGGCCTTCGGCAGTTGGGGCAACGGTGCGGGCGCCTCGAGCGAGTGATCCGCCCGGTGTCGCTCGAGAAGCTCCTCCATCGAGTGGACGGCCTCTTTGAACTGATGCACGAAGACCGGACTCGGTGTCCGGTGCTTCACCAGGCCGAGTTCGTCCTGCCGCCACGCGGCCAGTGAAGACTTCGGGTGGAGTCGCGCATACTGCGTTCCGGCAAAGTCCGGCAGTTCCCAGCTCTTCGAGTAGGGCAGCCCCCGAACCCCGTGCGCGACGATCACCTGATGGTCTCGCACGGCCACGACGCGGCCCTTGGCCCCGATCGAGACGAATTGATTGCGTTCGTATTCGTGCGTGCCTTCGGCAGCGTCGTGTTTCTCCGCCACGACGACCGAGCGGCGGAGGTGACGGACCGTGATCGGCCCATCCACGTCGGGCTCCGGCTTGAAGTCCGATGCATGGGAGAGGAAGTCCTGGACGAGCCGCTCGACCGGCACCGAGTCCCCGATGTCGCTCGTATACGGCAGATATGCCACGAGGAGGTTGTTGATCTCGTGAATCGCGACGGCGGCTTCCCTCGCGTGGCGCAGAGTGGGCAAGACCTTCCACAGCTCGTCGAGTCGAAGCGCGAGCAGCAGGCTGGCCGCTTCGGGGTAGTCGGGGAAGCCCTCGAACTCTTTCAGGTATCGATCCAGGAGTTCGATCTGCACCTCCTGGTCGAGCGTGACTCGGATCTCCGCAAAGAGACGACTGGCGGCCATCGCAGGATTGAGCTTCACGTCGAGCATCCGCTCCAGTTCCGTGAGCTCGGCGGTACTGAGGTATCCCGCGGATCGGTACCCGTCGATGAGGGTGAAGTAGTCCGAAGGTGACGCATTCGGAGAGATCATCAGCGCCTCGACCTCACGGCGGTGTGCCTCGAACGCGTGCCGGCGGAGCCGTGACGAGTTCGGCTCGTCGAGGTACCCGGCCTCGGTATACGTCTCGATCAGCTCGCACGCGGCCGTGGCCGAAATCGTGCGCTCGGCCAGCGCTCGCGTCAGGTAGTCGAGGTGCTCACGAGCCTGGAGACGCTGTCGGACGAGGCCGGCGAGGTGCCCGCGCTCGTCCGCGTCGAGGCGGTGTCCGCTCGCGCTGAGCTCCTCCGCGGCACGATCGACATCCGTGTCGATCAGTGCCCGGATACGCTCCGCCCGTTCCCGTCGTCGCCTGAAGAACCCGAACATAGTGCGCCTAACGTGCTCCGGACGTCATCGACCGACCGGAACTCGATTCGACTCTTCGATGGCGTCGTAGACGAGCCCGCGCATGAGCGGGTTAATCGGAGGATTTCCGTAGTCCGACTGCGTCCACACGAGGGCGACGATCCGTTCGATCGGGTCGATCCAGAACCACGTGTTCGCGACGCCGGACCAGTAGTACAGACCGCCCCGGTCTTCGGAGACGTCGACCGCGAAGCCGAGGCCGAATCGGGCGTTCGGATCGAGTGGAATCGGGCCGTGGCCCTCGGGGAGTTGGTTCGAGCGCATCGCTTGGACCGTCTCGGAACGGAGGATTCTCACGCCGTCGAGTTCGCCGTCGTTTAAGAGCATCTGCGCGAAGCGGAGGTAGTCCATCGCGGTCGAGGTCAGGCCACCGCCCCCCGAAAACCAGGACGGCGGACGCACGAAGCCTCCGTCCACCGGGCTGTCGAGTTCGGCGAGAGCGCCGTTCCGTACGCCGTACTGTCCCGTGAACCGGTCGAGGTTGTGCTCGGCGACGTGGAAGCCCGTGTCGTCCATGCCCAGAGGCTCGAAGATCCGGCTGCGGAGGAAGGCATCGAAGGACATGCCGGACGCCACCTCGACGACTCGCCCCAGGACGTCGGTGGACAGGCTGTAGACCCACTGCGTCCCAGGATCCGAGAGGAGGGGGAGCTCCGCGATCGCGTCCGCGGTCTCGGCCAGGTTCATCCCGGTATCACGTCCGAGTCCCTGGAGCCGCTCCCGATACATCAGATCGACCGGGTGGTTGCCGAAGACGCCGTAGGTCAGGCCGGACGTGTGGCGCAGCAGGTCACGGATCGTGATGGGTCGGGTGGGCGCCCGGCGGCCCGCGTCGTCGTAGACCTCGACCTCGGCAAAGCGCGGCAGGAGTTCACCGACCGGCTGGTCGAGCCCGACTCGACCTTCCTCGACCAACATCATCACCGCGGTCGAAGCGATCGGCTTCGTCATCGAGTAGATCCGGAAGACGTCGGTGCGCTCCAACGCGTCTTCATGGAGGGTGCGCCAGCCTACGGCGGCCCAGTGGGCGATGACCCCATCACGTGCGACGAGGGTCATGATGCCCCCGGTCCGCTCCGCGTCCACGATCTGTTGCATCCGTGGGGCGATCCGGTCCAGCGCCTCCTGGGAGAGGCCAACCTCGGCGGCCGTACCCGACCGGATCGACTGGGCCTCGAGAGACCCGACCGACAGGAGGAGGGAGATGAGGAGGGTGTAGGACGGGTTCGGTATCGATGACCGCATGGCGTACTCGCAGCTCGGGCGGGGACGGTGCGGCAAGATCGGGGGACCGATACCTTCGCGCCATGAACCCACCCCATGCCCGCATCACCAAGCAACGCGCGACGATCGTCGCCTTCGGCCTGATCGTTTCGGCGTGCGCCCCGGCTGCTCCAGGCGAGGAGCCGTACGAGGCCGTCGCCGACATGCACGAGATGATGGCCCACGTCCTCGAGCCTTCGGCCCAAGTGTATTGGCAGGCCGTGGGATGGGTCCTGGATGAGGAGGGCGAGCACGAGCTTCGTCCGGAGACAGAGGAAGAGTGGATCGCGGTCGAAAACGCGGCCTTCATGGTCGCGGAGTCGGGCAACCTCTTGATGATGGGAGATCGGGCTCTCGACGACGGCGCTTGGATGGCGATGTCCCAAGCGCTCGTCGATATCGGTCGGCGCGCGGTCGAGGTCGCGGAAGCTCGAGATGAGCAGGGGGTCTTCGACGTGGGGGCGGAGATGTACTTCGTGTGCACCCAGTGCCACGCCACCTACGCCGTCGAGACGCTCCGCCCGAATGACGACCGTTCGGAAGAAGAGGAGTCTGGGGGCGAGTGATTCGCTCCTTCCTGCAGTGGCTCGGAGAGACTCCATGGAGTATCCAGCTCCTGGAGTCGTTCTACGTGTGGCCACTCCTGGAGTCGTCCCATGTCTTGCTGCTCGCCCTCTTCGTGGGGACGGCCGTGATGATGGACCTCCGCCTCGTCGGCGTCGCCTTCCGAGGGGTACCCGCCTCTGCCTTCACGAAGCGCCTGTTGTTGTGGACGCGGATCGGGTTCGTCTTGATGGTCGCCACCGGTCTGCTGCTCTTCTTCTCCAACCCGCTCACCTACTACCACAACCTCTTCTTCCGCATCAAATGCGTGCTGCTCGTGGTCGCGGGGATCAACGTGTGGTGGTTCCACGGGCGCATCCACCGATCGATCGATGATTGGGACTACCACGCTCCTCCGCCGCGGGCGGCGCGGATGGCAGGTATCGTGTCGCTCATCGTGTGGACGGGAGTCGTCTTCACGGGCCGGTTGATCGCGTACAACTGGTTCCAATGCGACATCCAGCCTCAGTCCGCGTTCGTGAATTGGGCCTCCAACTGTGAGGCCGCCGTCGGCGAGCCGTTGTCCGGCGGACCCTTGTCCGACGGGGAGGTGTCCCCATGACGTTGATGCCTCCCGAGAGCTGGATCTGGTTCTTCGAGGCCGCCGAGGCCACCTACCTCGGCACGATGGTCCGCAACTCGATCTGGATGTTCCCCATCATCGAAGCGGTGCACCTCACGGCACTCTGTCTGATGGGCGGCGCGATCCTCGTCGTCGACCTTCGCATGCTCGGCTTGGCCCTCGGGGATCAGTCGATCGACACCCTGGTGCGACACGTACGTCCGTGGCTCGCGGCCGGCCTGGCCGTCATGCTCGCGAGTGGCGTGCTGCTCTTTCTGTCGGAAGCGATCAAGTGCTTCTACAACACGTCCTTCTGGGTGAAGATGATCACCCTGCCGATCGCGATCGGGTTCACCTACCTGGTCCGCAATCCGACCGCGCTGCGGGGACTCGATACGTCGGCGAAGAGCCGACTCCTCGGCCTGGCGTCGATCGCGCTCTGGTTCACCGTGGCCGCCGCCGGTCGATGGATCGGCTTCAGCTGACCTCGGTTCAACGCATCGGCGAAAAGTCGGCCGGGTCGAGGTAGACGCGCTCCAGTCCCGAGATCAGGGGCCCGTCTTCGCGAGAGGCCGCGTACACCGTCTGCCACTCTGGATCTGCGCCGAACGCCCGCCAACTTGCGGTCGCGGCCTCTCGGGATGCGTGGGCCAGCACGTACACCAGTGTCGTGCCCGACTCCGGGGCGTCCTGAGGGGTCCAGTACCCGATGTTGGTCATCCCATGCTTCTCGAAGAGATCGAGGGTGTGGTCGCGGAAGCGTGTGAGAAGTGCCTCGTGTTTCCCTTCCGCCGCGGTGTACGTCCGCAACTCGAAGACGCGGTCGTCCGCGTCGGGCAGAGACTCGATCACCTCGGCCACCACGGGTGGGAGCGCAGCGTCGGCGGGCTCCGGGGCCGTTGCTCGCCCCACGGCGAAGCCGACGAAGAGGAGCGCGACCCCCGTGGCCACGGCCCGGTTGCGGTCCATCAGCAGCGTCCCTGCTGCCGGCGGGCGGCGAGCATTTCCCTCTCGTACGGCGCGCCCGTACCCGACGAGCCGAGGAAGATCTTCGTGCCGTCCGTGAAGGTGATGTCCCGTCCGTTGGCTCGTTTCAGCGAGTGGTCTTTCGCCTGGTAGCCGTCGACGATGATCTCCGTCCCTGGAGTGAGGCAGTCGCGACGAAGGCCCCGGCGAAGGAGCACGTTCGGGGTGCCGCCCTCCACCATCCAGACGGCCATCGTGCCGTCTTCCTCCTCGACCTCCAAGTGAACCCAGGTGTGGGGATTCACCCATTCGAGTCGGACGATCTCACCCTGGAGGCGTATCGGTGCATCGCGGTCGAACTCGGCCCCGAAGGCGTGGTGTGCCACCACCGGAACCGCGACCAGCAGGAGCACGAATGCTCCGGCGGCAAAGAGAAAGGGTAGGCGGCGCATGGCAATCATCTCCGGTTGGGCTCGTTGCCGTTGTCTCGGGCTTCCTCTGCGCGGGCTCCGCGGAGGACGTTTTCCATCGCGTAGTTGGCTTCGTGGCACGCGTACTCGTACAGCGCGCCGTCGAGGCGAGTGAAGGGGACCTCTCCTCGCATCTCGTCTTCGAAGAGGATGGGGTCCGAAATCGTGAACGTGTACTCGATGTGGTCTTCGGACACGCGGACCAGCCGTTCGGTCACGGTGATCCCTTCCGACGGCGCGAACGCCGCCGCAGACATCCCCAGCAGGATTTGATCCGCGTGGATGTTCGTTGTTTCGATGACCAGCGTGTCCCCAGCCCAGTGCCCCCACGAGTCACCCATCCACGGGCGCATGTGGTGTGGGAGCGGGCTGGGCTCGCCGAGTCGGACCACGCGTGCGTCGTGCACCATCTCCGTCATGATCAGCACGTGATCCGGTGTCTGCACGATCGTGTAGTTGTTGTTGTAGAAGTAATTCGGCAGCATCGGCGGACCGCCGTTGGAGCCGAACGACATGATGCAGCGCTCGGCTAGCGGACGGTTCTCCGGGTTGTCGTACTGCTCGAACTGCCGGTTGAAGTCGGCGATGGCGGCTTGGCGCGCCCGTCCTTCCGCGGTCATCGGCGGTCGTTGCCCATCGACCGGGTAGGTGAGGAGGGAGGACCTCGCCTCACCGCGGATGACCGCGACTTCGTCCCCGGCATCTACGAAGAACTGGTTGTACCCACCCGTTCCGCCGGTCGCGGCGTCCCAGATCGGATCCCCCGTGAACTCGCCGCCGGCGACGGGTGCTCCTCGGTCTGGGTCGCTCGCGGTGAGGTCGGCCTCGATGAAGTCCTGTCGCCCCTGTTCGAGCGCCGCCACTTGCTCGGCCGTGAGCACCGGGCCGAGGCCGCGAGGTCGGACGATGGGCGTCATCGTCGCGTTGCTCCAGTTGCCTTGGAGGTCAGGACTCCCGTCCGCGAGGCGCGGGGGCTCGTATCGCTCCTGAGCCGCGGCGGGCGCGGAGAGGACGAACGCGATGGCCAGAGTCGTGGCGGCGCCACGGAGCGCGGTCATCGGCCCTCGTCTCCTCGAATCGGGTTCTTCCGGAACTGCCCGTACATCAACTCTTCGACGAATTCGACGCACTTGAACTGCCCGAGCCGTGCGTCCGGATCGACGTTCCGATAGAGGGGCATGCTGATCGACCAGGGTCGCTCGAACGTCTCGGGGTTTTCGATACGCGCTTCGTACCAGATGTGGTCCGGACCGCGCATCGTGTACCGCTCGGTCACGATGGTCCCGTAGCCGGTGTAATTTCCGGACCGATCGAGCCACGACTCTCCGTTGAAGCCGTCGACACGAACGACGAAGGTGTCTCCCTCCCAACGGCCGTAGGACTGGCCCATCCACGAGTCGACCTGCGCCTCGCCGGGGTCCTCCATGTAGATGTCCCTGACCGCGCCCGCATACTCGTACGCGAAGAAGACGTGGCGCTCGCTGTGGAAGATCTGGAAGGGGAAGGGCATGTACGTCGCCCGGGGCACGCCCGGGAGGTAGCACTTGATCTCCGGATCGCGATCCAGCCACTCGGCGCGGTTTTCGTCACGCTGTTCGAGGGCCGCGGCCGTATAGGGGATCGCACCGTCGTCCACGACGCCGTACCCGGACGGAACCGATCCGACGGCGCCCATGGCCAGTACTCCTTGCGCGGGCACGGGGACGACCGGACCGGGCTGCATCGCGAGAGCAGGTCTCGCCGTATGTGGCTCGATGTCCCAGTGCGCGTTGCCGAGCGCCTGCCAGATCCCGTTCATGTCGGGGCGTCCGTCGGCCAGTCGGGGGATCTCACCGGACTGCGCGTCGACGTCGGCCGGGCCGATCGCCAACGCCATCGCCGCGACCAAGAGCGGCACGGTGCCCCAACGGGCGATCCCGGATGCCCGGGCGGTGGAACGGTGGTGCTTCGGCCGTGGTCTCGAGGTCACGGAAGTACTCCAAGCAGGGTCGGATCCGGCGGGCAATGTGGCCGGGGCCGTGCGGAACGGCCAGCAAGGTCGAGGGCTCACCGATCGGGCACGGAAAAGGCGAGCAGGACGTTTCCGGGCATCTGGGAGAAGGTGCTGTAACCGCTGTTCACGTAGACGATGCCGTCCGCGATCACCGGGCCGGGCCCGTCGATGGCGCCGCCGCGCGCGGGCACACCGTTCACCGTCTCCCAATCTCGGACGGTATCCATCTCCCAGATGATCTCACCGGTTTCCGTATCGTACGCCCGCATGTAGCCGTCTAGACCTCCCGCGAAGAGGACGCCTGGGATTAGCGTGGGGGCGGCCGAGTTCGCTCTATAGCACCCCCGCCGACCGTTACACACGCCCTCCGGGGTTGGTGTCTCCCACACGACGGCACCGGTGAAGAGGTCGATCGCGAAGATGCCTGGAGACCACTCCATCTCGGGATTGATGTCGACCGTCGTTTGGCCGCGGTCCGCGTTCGCAGCGTATGCGTAGCGACCGTCGGTCGCCATGCCCCAGTGGATCCCGCCGAGTACTCCTCCCTTGCCGATCTGGGTCGACCAGAGCACGGCTCCACCGTCGTCGGGGTCTAGACCCCAGACGGTGCCGGACTTCTGGCCCGCGACGAGCACCTCCGTGCCGTCCGAACGCTCGACGATCATCGGGGACATGCCGAAGTCGACGTCGGGGCCGGGTGGCGCCGGGCAGTTCTGCTGAGCCCGCGTCGTGCACGCCATCGTGAAGGCATCACCCTCCGTGGCCTGGAACACCCAGTCGAGTTCGCCGTCGTCGAGGCGGATCGAGAGGATCGCGTCACTCGTGGCGTTCGTCGGGCGGCTCAAATTCTCACCCGAGCCGGCGTACACTCGCCCGCGCGCGAGATCGACCGTCGGGCTGGACCAGACCGGGGCTCCGGAGGGAGCCCAGAGCTGGGTGCCCACCGCGTTCGTGGCGGCTTCGACCGCCGGCTCTTGGATCACACGATGGTACCAGGCGAGATCCCCCGTCTCCACATCGAGGGCGGCGACGGCGCCGGAGGAGGTACAGCATTCGTACGTGGGGCTGACCGCGGCGACGACCTCACCCATCGTCGAGATCGGTATGATCAACTTCCCATCGGCGACCGTGGCCGAACCCGTGTTGTTCGACTCCGGGTGCCACCCCACGCGTGTCCTCCAGAGCACGTCACCCGTGGCGGTGTCGAGTGCGTACGCGGTCGTGCGAGCGTCGACGACGTACGCGATCGAGCGTCCCTGTGCGTCCTCGGCCACCGGGATCGCTCCGCGGACGCCGGACTCCGCTTCGAAGGTCCACCGCACACATCCGGTCCGCGCTTCGAGGGCGTACACTCCCCCGAACTGATCGCCGACGAGGAGGACGTCTCCCGCGACCGTCGGCTTCGTGCGCACTTGGGAGGCACCGGGGAAGCCGAACGCCCAGAGGAGCTCGAGCTCGGGGACCTCGTCGGCGGAGAGACCCGCTCGGGCCTCGGGTTGGAAGCCCGTGCCCTCCAAGTCTCCGCCGTACCCCATCCAGCGGACCCGATCGAGGTCGAGAGGCGCCGGGCCCCGATCCGAGCAGTAGGCGTCGTCCGGCACGAGTTCGGCGGAGAAGGCTCGACCGGTCAGGTGCTCGGCGAGTGTGATCCGCTCCGGGTCCGTCATGGAGGCTCCCTCACGATCCATGACCCCGCCGTCCCGGAGGGCAGCGACGATCGCTCGGGGCGTCATCGAGTTCAGCGAGAATCGCGTCGGGGTGCGCCCGCTCTGCTCGTCACTGTGACACTCGGCGCATCGGGCCTGGAAGAGGGCTTCGCCTTCCGCGGCCGCGCTGTCCTGGCCCGAGATCGCGGCCGGATTCAGCCCTGTGATCAGCGCGATCGACGTCACGAACGAGGCGGCGTACACGTACGATGAGCGGAACACGGCCGGACTCCAGGGTCGAATCGTGAACTCGATAGGGCCTCAGGGTACTAGGTTATGGAACGACCCGCAGGACGCGGGTCCGGCACAGACTCGAACAGGCGAACGAAGACGGTGCACCGGAACGCTTTTCTCCTCACCTGCCTGGCTTTTGCGGCCGGCTGTGGTACGACCGAACCCGAAAACGTGGTCGTCGTCTCCGGAACGGTCGTCGCGGCCGCCGATGGACAGGGCTTCACGCAGGGGCAGGCCCTCGACGGGGCTCAACTCACGCTGCGCTACACCTCTCCCCTCGATCTCTCCGTATCCGTTCGCGACCAGGATCAGACCGACGCCACGGGTACGTGGGAGCTTCAGGCTGGGCCCCCGGCCGGTCAGTCCGACCCGGACTGTCGGCAGCTCACGGTCGCGGCCGTTCGGACGAACTTCGCCACCGGGCAGCTCCGGTTGTCCAGCGTCTGTGGGCAGGGCGCGGGTCGATTCGATGGACTCGTGATCGAGCTCACGCCGAATCCGTCGAACGAGTAACCGCGCGCCTCAGGGCGTGAAGTCGTCGTCTGCGCTCAGTCGCTCGGCGAAGCGGGCGAGGAGGTCGGCTGTGGCGTCCAAGTCGTCCAGCGAAACCATTTCGACCGCGCTGTGCATGTATCGGTTCGGAATCTGAACCAGGCCGGTCGCGACCCCCGCCCGCGACAGCTGGAGCGCGTTCGCGTCATTGGGCGCGGCGCGCCCCAAGGCTGCGCGCTGGTGCGCGATCTCGTGCGCTCCGGCGACCTCCTCGAGACGGTCGCCTACGCGAGGGTTCACGTTGGGCCCACGTACGATGACCGGCCCATCGCCCAACGCGATCGAACCCCGTTGGCGCTTGTCGATCGTCGGACAGTCCGTCGCGTGGGTGACGTCGACAGCGATCGCCACGTACGGGTCGATGCCGAAGGCCGCCGTCCTCGCGCCGCGGAGCCCGATCTCTTCCTGGACGGTCGAGGCGACGGAGAGCGAACAGTCGATGCCCGCCTCCACGGCTCGGCGCATCGCTTCCACGACGACCCAGACGCCGGTGCGATTGTCCATTGCCGGTGCCGAGGCGAGGCCGTTCCGTAGGGTGCGCATCCCGAGTTCGACCGTCACGGCGTCGGCGATGCGGACGACGGATTCCGCGTCGTCGCGGTCTTTGGCGCCGATGTCGATCCACATGTCCTTCGGGTCGACCGCGCTCTTCTTCTCGTCGGCGCTCAACATGTGGACCGCTTTGCGGGAGATAACGCCCTGCACGGGCCCCTCCGCGGACCAGATGAGCACTCGCTGGCCGATGAGTTGTTGGGCGTCCCAGCCGCCGACCGTCTGGAAGTAGAGGAAGCCCTTCTCGTCGATGTGGGAGACGAGCATGCCCAGCTGATCGCAGTGCGCGTCCAGCATGAGGCGCGGCGCACCGTCCGGGTTGGCGATGGCGATGACGTTCCCGTGGAGATCGGTGTGGACCTCGTCCGCGAAGGCCGCGACGTACTCCCGTACGACCGCTTGCACAGGCTGCTCGTAGCCAGATACACCGGGCGTCGTCAGCAGCCGGTCGAAAAAGTCGCGGGCGTTCTTGTCCACGTGCGCTCCTCGGGTTCATCCCTTCTTTTGTCGTCAGTGCGATAACCTAGCCCGCTCTTTCGACCCGAGGTACGACGATGCTGAATCGCCGCGAATGGCTCCGAGTCACCGCCGCCGCTGGTGCCGCGATGGCACTTCCGGGATGCTCGGGAGCGAGCGAAGCGGGCGAAGCCGCCTCGGCGGCCGGTGCCGCCCCCGCCGCCCCCGCCGCCGCGCCGACTGCGAACGCCGCGGGCGTCGCCCTTCGGGCGATCCCGTCGACCGGCGAGACGATTCCGGCCATCGGCCTCGGCTCGTCGGCGACCTTCTCTCAGGTGGCCCGGAGTGAGGACGTGACCGCGATCGGCGACGTGCTCGGCGCGCTGGTCGGAAACGGAGGGGCCGTCTTCGACACCGCCCCCAGCTATGGCGCTTCCGAGGAGGTCGCCGGCCGAATCGCGGCTGACCTCGGGCTCTCGGACGACATCTTCTGGGCCACCAAGGTCAACGTGGCGGGGCGGGGTGGTGGCGCGGCCGACGCGGACGAGGCGCGCGCGCAGATCGAACGCTCGTTCGAGCGCTTCGGCCTCGAGACGATCGATCTGATCCAAGTCCACAACATGGGAGATCCGCCGACCCAGCTCGGGATCTTGAAGGAGCTCAAGGCCGAGGGGCGCGTGCGCTACATCGGCATCACGACGACGAGGAAGGGGCAGTACGGCGACATCATGCAGGTGATGCGTGACGAGCCCCTCGACTTCATCGGGATCGACTACGCCGTCGACAACCGGAGTGCTGCCGACGAGGTCCTGCCGTTGGCCCAAGAGATGGGCATCGGAGTCTTGGTCTACGCCCCGTTCGGTCGGTCCCGGATGTGGTCCCGTATCGGAGAGAGCCCGGTGCCGGACTTCGCGACCGAGTTCGGTGCCGACTCCTGGGCGCGCTTCATGCTCAAGTTCGCCGCGGCCCACCCGGCCGTGACGTGCGTCACCCCGGCGACGAGCCGCGAGGAGCACATGATCGACAACCTCGGTGGGGCGGTGGGTCGTATGCCGAACGAGGACGAGCTGGCCCGTATGGTCGAGGTCGTCGAGGCGTTGCCGCCGGCTCCCGAGCGGGGCTAAGGCGAGCCCCCGTCTGCGCGTCGAGGGCACCACGACACACCTGAGGTTGCGCTTTCGGAGTCGATAACTTAATTGTAGTTATCGACTGCAGCGGAGGGGATGGTGATGTCGTTGGGTGATTTGGAGCAGCTGGTGCTGCTGGCTTTGGCCCGCTTGGGTCGTGAGGCGTATGGGGCCGCGATCGCTGTCGAGATCGAAGAGGGCGTAGGGCGCGCAGTGACGCCGGGCGCGTTGTATACCGTGCTCGAACGAATGGCGGCGAAGGGATACGTCGAGAGTTGGATCGGCGACTCCACTCCCGAGCGGGGCGGCCGCAAACGCAAGATGTACCGCATCCTCCCACTCGGCGCCCGCGAGCTCAGCACGTGGTATTCGGGCGTATCGGCCATGGCGAGTACGGTGCTCGACGACCTCGACGACTTGGCGCGGGAGGAGGGCTGAGATGAGCGGGCCTGCGTGGTTGTCCTGGCTTGCGGACCGACTGCTCCCTCTCGCCGGTCGCGAGTTCATCCTCGGTGATCTGCTCGAGCTTCATCACCGCAGACAGGAGGAGAAGGGGGCGGCGTACGCCACCTACTGCGCGCTTCGAGATCTCGTGGGCTCGGCGGTGAACGCGAGACGAGCGCCTGAGCCTCCGATGCGGCCCAAGCGCCGAGAGAGCTTATGGAGCGGTCTGCACGACCTGCGTGCGGCCTCGCGGATGTTCGCGCGCGAACCTGGCTTCGTCCTTGTGACGGTGCTGACCCTCTCACTTGGAGCCGGGGCGGCGATCGCAGTCTTCAGCATGGCGAATACCCTCGCACTGAGGCCGGTCCCCGGGGTTATCGATCCGCATCGCGGCGGGTACCTGACGCTACTGGACGCGGATGGTGTGTCCTCGACCAGCGGTTTCGTCGATCCGAAGGGGCTCGCGACGCTGGACTTCGACCGACTCCGGGAGGAGGCCACCCTACTGGAGCACGTCGGATCGTTCGGCAACTCGCCGGTGAACGTCTCGGTGGGAGGGGAACGGCCACGATCGGTGTCCGCCGGTAGTGTCTACGGTGCCTTCTTCGAAGCGTTGGGTACGCGCCCGCTGGAAGGACGGGTCCTCACTGCTGCCGATGTCGGCTTCGATGCCGATCCTCTCGTCGTCGTCATTGCGGCTGAGCTGCGGGACGAGCTTTTCGGGCCGGGAGGCGCCGCGGTCGGGCGCACTCTGATCGCGAATGGGGTCCCGGTCGAGGTGGTCGGGGTGACTCCGTACGGCTTTCGAGGGGCTCTTCGGAGATCGACCCACCAGCTCTGGTACCCATATCCCGCCCTCGTCGAGTTGATCGGCTTCGGTCGTGAACGCCTGCTGGATCGTTACTCGACGATGCACGATGAGCTGGTCGTCCGGCCGCGTCCCGACGCGACTCCTGACGCCATCGAGGCTCAGGTCGCGGGTGTGCTGAACGGGATCGCAAACGAGTACGAACTCGATCGAGATTACCTCCGAGGCCTCACTCCGCGATTGTTCATGGGCTTCACCACCGGCCCGGGTTGGCGGGGTAGAGCGGTCAAGCTGCTGTCGCTCTTGGCGGGCGCAGTGATGCTCGTCCTGATTGTCACCTGTGCCAACGCGGCGAACCTCATGCTCTTCCGCAACGCGCGGTGGCGTGGGCGTACCGCGGTCCGAAGGGCGCTCGGCGCCTCGACCGGGAGGATCGCTCGGACCCGTCTCTTCGAGTGCCTGATCTTGGCGCTCGCGGCTTGTGGCTCCGGTGTTCTAGTTGCGCACGGCGTGTATCGGGCCTTCCGAACACACGACATTCTTCGCGTCCCGGTCTTCGAGACGTTCGTGTTCGATGGCCGTATCGTAGCGTTTGCGCTGGCGCTCTCTGGCGGTACGACACTGCTCTTCGGCTTGCTTCCGGCCCTGTGGGCGGGCCGTTTCTCCCTCGCCCCGGCTCTCAAAGCGAGCGGTGGGAAGGAAACCCGCAGTCGGGCTCGGCTCCGTTGGTGGATGGCAGCGGGGCAAATCGCGCTGTCTCTGACTCTTCTGATCGGCGGCGTGCTGCTCACTCGCTCGACGCACAACCTCTTCTCCGTCGACACGGGCATGCGGGTCGCCGAGGTCGGAGAGGTCTATGTCGAGTTCCCGGGCGATCAGCATACGGAAGCGAGCGAAGCTCTGGGCCACCACATGCTCGAGTCGCTCCGTGCACTCCCGGGAGTGAGCGGGGCTGCCGCCGCTCTCTACGGTCCGCATGGCCCCGGCATGTACGGGCGGGCCGGCCTACCGGGGCAGGATCCGGTCGAGGCCGAGTTTCAAACGGTGACGGCGGGGTACTTCGAGTTGCTCGGGGTGAAGGATTGGAAGGGGGATCCGATCGTCGTCGAGCCCGAAGAGTGGAGAACCGGCGTGGCGCTCCTCTCCGAGTCGCTGGCGACTCGACTCTTCGGAGACGCGGATCGGGCGATCGGGCAAAAGCTGAGTACGCGGATGCTCGGGGAAGAGGACGTGCAGATCGTGGGAGTCACCGGCGCACTTCGGCGCCCATCGCGGCCGGACGTCGATCGGGACGCGATCTTCATCCCGTGGGATGGTCCGATCTTCAGCCATGCGTCCCTCCTCTACCGAGGCCGTCCACTCACCGATCAGCTTGTGTCCGAAGCGAGCGCGGTGGCGGCGGAGGCACTCCCGCTCATGCCGATCCCGACGACCGGAGCCGCGTCGGACGACATGGACGCGTACCATGCGGAGAGCCGACTTCTCGGACGGTTGGTCGCGATGCTTTCCGGCCTCGCTACGGGCATGGCCGCCATCGGTCTGTACGGGGTGACGAGCTTCGCGATCGCGGGCCGCCAGCGAGAGTTGGGGATCCGGGTGGCCATGGGAGCCGGCCGCACCTCCATCGTCGGTTTGGTATCACGCTTCTGCGGATCGATCGTCGTCGTCGGGGTGGTGTCCGGTCTTCTGGGTGGGGCCTTGTTCTCGATGGTCCTTCGGAGCCGGCTGTTCGGGATCGCCCCCTTCGATGCCTCGGCCTACCTGGGTACCTGTCTCGCGTTTGCCGTGGTGGCCGTGCTCGCGTGCTGGGCTCCGACTCGTCGCGCACTGGCTGTGGATCCGGTGCGGGTTCTGGGCGCGGAGTAGTCGACGCGCGTCGGGTAGGGCGAGCTACAACCAGTTCTTCACCCGTTCGGTGTACCGGGTGTAGAGCAACGCTGCGCCGACGAGGATGACGCCGAGCGTGGCGAACGCCCCGATGCGTGCGGCGTCCGACAGTCCGACGGTGTCGACGACGAAGAGGCGGACGAGACACACGGCGAAGATCACGAGGGCGAGTCGTCGGTAGATGGCCGCGCGGTCGAGGAAGCCGACGGTGATGAGGGTCGCCCCCACGAGCGACCACCCGGCCGTGGTCCACGAGTCGCCCAGCCATGGGGAGCTCGCCGTCGTCACCATGCCCGTCACGGCGGTCGCGACGACCAGCGCGTGAAGGGCCGTACGCGCGCCGTCGAACCACTCCCAGAGCCGCACGACGCGATGAGCCACGCGTTCGACAGCGATACTGAACGCGAAGAAGAGGACGAGGCCGACGAACGCATCACTCAACCAGGGAGCCGACCCCAACATCGCCAAGAAGTGACCATGGGCCGCAGCGAGGCCGATGACGGCGGCCGCGCCGGCGGCGGTGGATGCTCCGGCTCGCGCTGCGACCGCGCACGCCAACCCGACGGCCGCCATGACCGCGAAGTGCCAACCGAGCGGCGCAAGACCGAGGCCTGCGAGGCCCGCGGTGAGGATGGCCAACGTGAAGAGGCTCACCGCGCGGGGAGACTGTGCGGTCGCGCCAGGAGCGCCCGAGCCCTCGATGACCCGCCCGGCGAAGAGGGGGAGGGTGATGAGGATGGTCGCTGGAGCGAGGCGCGTCATCAGTGGGTGCGGAGCCTCGGCCATCATCCACACGCCGAGTGGGTCGGCGGCGAGGAGGAGCAAGGTGACGCCGTACCCGAAGATCAGGACGGTGCTCACCCCGAGCATGAGCGTCGGGTCTCGTCGCACGGCTCCGACGGCCAGGAGGACGGTCGCGATCCCGCCGACCCAGAGGGGATTGATGTCGGGCGTGGGCAGCAGACTCGCCACGAGGCCGACCGCGAGCATGCCCGAGGCGATCGAAAGAGCGGACCGGCCCATGGTCGGCGTCGCTCCGTCCTCCTCGGCGTCTAGCCTCGCTTCGTCCGCCGCGGCGACAGCGGGCCCCGCGGACGACGCGACCCACAGCGACACGGGGAGAGCCAGCCAGACGAGCATCCGACTCCACCCCGGGGCGTGGGTCGCGAGGGCAACGCAGCCTGCGAACACTGCGGTTCCGGTCGCGCACAGCCCGAAGACGAAGTGCGCTCGCTCCGATGCCTCGATACGTCGAAGAGCGAGCCCAGACCAGGCGACGAGTCCAAGGGGCAGCAGAACCTCCGTCCCCGGGAGGTCGATCGTCCACCCGGATGCTGCGGTAGGGATCGCGCCGAGGCCGACGATCGCGAGCGTGACGAAGAGAGCGGAGCGTCCTAGTCGCCACGCGGCCAACCAGACGACGGTCCCCGCCGCCAGCCAGAACGGCCCCGCCCACGGTGACCCTGACATGTGGACCAACCCCTCCCGTAGCAGGACGACTCCTGCCGCGAGGGAGAGTGCGTGGCCGAACCAGGGGTAGCCCGGGTCATCGGAGTCTTCGAAGGCCACTTTCGCGAGGTACGTGCCGGCGATCGCGACGCCTGCGAGGAGCGAGCCGATCGCGCCGGACGCCCACGGCGCGACCACGTAGTGCCCGAAGGCCAGGATCGCCATCCCGTGCGAGAGCCACCGGAGGACGCGGATCCGCGTGCGTCCGGCGGCGATCGTGAGGAGTAGGGCCTGTGTGGCGAGCACGAGGTTGAGCGCCAGTCCGTCGAGCGCCGCCACCATACCGATCGTCCACAGTACGGTGCCGAAGAGCGGGTACACGGCCGCGTCTTCGTTCTCACTGCCCCAGTAGATGTACGCGATGGCGCCCTGCAACGCGCCCAGCGTGAGGAAGTACCACTCGATGGACTCGATGGGGGCGCCTGCCGCCACATAGAGGAAGGACGTGACCGCCACATAGGCGAGTAGGTTGACCGGCCCGAGCAATCGCGCCTGTTCCGCATCCTTCGGCTCGACCCGATGCCGGACGCGGTGCCACCACAGAACGTCCGCCACGAGGAAGATCACGTAGTACGAGGTGGCGAAGGCGGCGCTGAGCCAGAACGCACCGAGGCCCGCGGGGAGATCGCGGTCCGCGATGGCCCACAACACGTGGGAGCCGTACGAAGCGGCGACGGCGAGGAGCCCGAGTCGGACCCATGTATGTCGGAGGAGCAGCACGACTGCGGTTGCCCCGAGCGCCAGGATCATCACGAGGGCGTAGCCGTCGGCTCGGCCGGCACTCACCTGCGCGGCGACGTGCCCGAGGATGATCCCGAGGATGGCGGTCGGCTCCGAACCCCAACGCTCGGCGGCGGCCACGACGACGACCATGCTGACC
This sequence comes from Gemmatimonadota bacterium, assembly GCA_039030015.1. Taxonomy (GTDB): domain Bacteria; phylum Gemmatimonadota; class Gemmatimonadetes; order Longimicrobiales; family Gaopeijiaceae; genus UBA2589. Next base: position 79,049 of record JBCCEZ010000006.1, read on the forward strand.
GCCATCCATACGATGGAAGCGGACAAAGGAATCGCGCTCATCCCCGGAACGAAGTGTGCGGCGTATGCGACGAAGAAACCGAAGGAGAGTCCGGCCGCCATCACGGGCCTGGCGAAGCGTTCGAGCCGCTCCTCGAAGACCTTTCCGACTCCGAACAACGCCATCGAGGCGGCGTAGGCGGCGGCGACTTTGGCCCCGGGTGACATTTGAGGCGCGACGGTGCGTGCGAAGAGCGCGAGCGCGATGGCCAGCACCCCGAGTCCGATGCGCAGAAGCCACGTCGTGCCGACGATGGCTTCGAGCTCGTCCGCGGTCGGAGCCGGCCGGTCGCGTTCCTTCTCCTCGTGCCTCTTCTCCTCGTGCCTCTTCTCCTCGGTCCCTTCGTCCTCGGGCGGCTGGTCCGGCTCTTCGGTCTCTTCCGCCGGTGCATCGGGCTCGGCGGCGGGCGGCTCGTGGGGAACCGGTGGCTCTGCGACGGCCTCAGAAGTTCTTGGAGCTTCCGCGGCGGGTGGCGAAGTCCGCTCGCTCTGGACCGGCGTAGACTCGGCGGCTCGGCGCTGAGTCGCGGCGGAGGTCGCGGATGGCTCCGCGGTGACGGTGTCGCGCGATCGCATGTCTCGCCGGATCTGATCCAAATCCTCTCGGATTCGGCGGAGGTCCTCGGCCAGCTCTGCCGTCCGGAAGACGGCATAGCCGAGCGCCAAGAAGCCCATCAGGAGTGCGACGACGACGGTCGCGGTGATCGCGTCCACCAACCCTCCCGCGAGACGAGTGCGAGGGAGATGCTACGCGGCCCGGGCTCCACAGCCAAGCCGCAGCGGAGCCGTCATCCCGTCGGGTCGACGGCCCGGTACGCGTAATCCGCCATCTGATACGGTGTCCAGCCGCCGCCGCCGAAGTTCGACCCCGTCGTGACCATGACGATGTCCAGCGACGGGATCACAAGGATGAACTGACTCCCATATCCCCATGCGGCCATCGGCCGAGTGCCGCCATCGGGCGCGGGTAGCCACCACTGGTAGCCGTATCCGGTGCCGTCGGTGAAGAGACTCCCCGACTCACGACTGTCGGAGATCCACGCCTCGGGCACGAGCTGCTCGCCCTCCCACATGCCGCCGAGCCGCACGAGCTCGCCGAGGGCCGCCATGTCGCGCGGACGCAGCCACATGCCCCAGCCGGTGTTCGTCAGATCGTCGGGCCCGGACGTCCACGTCCAGCGATCGATCCCCAGTGGCTCGAACAACCGTTCGGCGGTGAAGTCCTCGGTCGACTGGCCCGTGCCCTCCTCGATCAGAGCAGACATCAGCATCGATACGCCGCTGTTGTACGAGAACGCCGATCCGGCTTCGGCCGCCATCGGAAGCTCCAAGACGTACTCGATCCAATCGGCGCTGCCGGCGAGGGCCGCGGTTGGATTGGCCGCGTCCGTGTAGTTGCTCGATAGCTCGTCCCACGCGAAGCCGGCTCGCATCTGAAGGACGTGCCGGAGCGTGATGTCTTCCTTCGCCATGCGCTCCGGGAGATCCGGCGCGGCCTCGAGAACGTCCAGTAGAGGGGTGTCGAGCTCTGGAAGCGCACCATCCTCATGGGCGATCCCGAAGGCGAGAGAGCCAACCGACTTCGTGACGGAGTACACCGGGTGGAGATCGTCTGGGCCCCAATTTCCCCAGTAGCGCTCGTATACGAGCGTCCCCGAACGCAGGAGGAGGATGCTCGAGATCTCGCCGTGGAGTCCCGCCCGGATGTTCGCCTCCAAGGTGGCCAACGCGCCGGAAGCCACGGACATGGCTTCCGGAGACATCGTCGGCCATCGACCCGCCTGCCCCTCTTCCAGCGCCCCGATCGCTGTGACCGGTGGCTCCGCGCAGCCGGTAAGGGCGACGAAAACGAGCGCGAGAGCACGCATCAGTGCGGTCGGTCGACGAGCGGACATGGGTGCGGAGATTCGGTGAGCTAGAGCGGACAGGTGCGCGACCTCTCGCGGTCGCCACGAGGACGTACGCTGCAGCGCCGTGCGCATTGCGTCGCGCTCTGCATCCTACGCGAGCAGGAGGCCGATCGTCGCCAGGTGGTGGTCGTCGTGCTCGGCGACGAAGAAGGCGAGGTCGACGGCACTCATCGGCTGACGGAGGCGCGGGTGGAGCGATGTGCTGGACCAACCGTCGTCGCCGAGCGATTCCAGGCGCGATACGAGGGTGGCGCGGTGCGACCGGAAGGAGGCCAACACATCGTCGAGTGGCCGTTCGTTGTGACCGGCGTCCCACGTGGCTCGGTTCTCCAGATCGGCTTCGGTGAGGACGTCGGCGCCCTCGGCGAGGTCGTCGACCCTCGCGAGCCACAGTGCCTCGAGATCCACCAAATGCCCGACGTGCTCCTGAATCGACCACGACGCGGACCCATCGACGGCGGGCCGGCGAAGGAGAATGTCCCGGCCGACCCCGTGAAGGCGCTCCTCCAATCGGGCCGGCGTGCCACGGAGCCGCTCTACGATCTCGAGCGCATGACTCCGAGGAAGCCCAAGCTCGAAGGCGCGCTCGAACCATACTCGTTGCACTCCACCCATCACCTCGTCTCCTCTGCCCGTCTGGGGAGGCGCGTGCTCCCTAATTGGCGCTCCGCCAGTCCTCGAGGAAGGACTCGGCGCACTGCTCTCCAAGGGTGAACATCACGTGCATTTGCTGGACGTTGAAGTTCCCGACCCACGACTTGATCCAGACGATCACGGACTCCCCGTCGGCGCCGACCCGCTCGAGTTGGGTGCGTAGGCCGTAGATGATCTGGCCCGCCTCGTAGAAGGTGTCGACGTGGCACGTGATCGTCGCATCCGCGCCGGGCACGACCGAAGGTGCGGCGTCGGCCGACGCGATCGTCTCCTCGAACGTTTGTTGGAGCGCCTGGCGGAATTGGTCCTGCGTGGCGCCCCCGGCGGACATCGTGATCATCTCGTCCCACTGTGCCTCCGCGCGCACCTGGACGCGTTCGACCCCGGACAGCCGAGCGGAGTCGTCGATCGACTGCGCGTGAGTCTCGGGAGCGGCCCAGAGGGCGAAGAGGCTCGCGAGGAGGACCGCGGGTGAATGAGTGCGCATGGAGCTCTCAAGGCGGAAGCGTGGACCCGTACGATCGGCCGAGTCGGGGTGGTCGAGCAAGTCGCCGCAATGCGCCGGGCGTGAGCCTCGCATCGCCTATCGGTTCCGGCGACCTGGACTATCTTCTCCGCCGCACCTTCTCCGGCCCCAGAGCCAGCCTTGAGGTTCGAGGGCTCGAAGATCGACTGATGGTTTCCGCTACCCGCTCGAATTGAGCCGACCCAAGATGAAACTTCGCTACTCCGCTACCGCCCTCGTCCTGGCGGCCCTCTGCTTGGCCGGGGACGTCGTCGCCCAAGACCCACCCGTCGATCCCGGCCTCTACGCCGACATGCAGTGGCGGGGCATCGGCCCCTTCCGGGGCGGCCGCTCCGTCGCTTCGACGGGCGTCGTCGGTGATCCCCTGACGTACTACATGGGCACCGTCGGGGGTGGCGTGTGGAAGACGACCGACGCGGGCACGACGTGGTCGAACATCACGGACGGCCAGTTGGGCACGTCGTCCGTCGGCGCGATCGCGGTCGCCGAGTCCGACCCGAACGTCGTGTACGTCGGGATGGGCGAGCACGCCGTCCGGGGCGTCATGACGTCGCACGGCGACGGCGTGTATCGCTCGACGGACGCGGGGCGCACGTGGACGCACCTGGGCCTCGATCGCACCCGGTCGATAGCCCGAATTCGCGTTCACCCGACCAACCCCGACCTCGTCTACGTGGCGGCCCAGGGCGCTCCCTACGGCGCGAACCCGGAGCGTGGGATCTACCGCTCCGAGGACGGTGGCGAGACGTGGGAGCTCATCCTCTACATCGACGAGGATTCGGGTGCGTCCGAGTTGGCGATGGACATGACGAACCCCCGCATCCTGTATGCGTCGTTCTGGGATCACCGCCGGCTCCCGTGGCAGGTGGTGAGCGGCGGGGAAGGGAGTGGCTTCTGGAAGTCCACCGACGGTGGAGACACGTGGACGGAGATCAACAACGGCCTTCCCGAGATGATGGGGAAAACCGCCATCGATGTGTCGCGCGCGAATCCCGACCGACTCTTAGCGCTCGTCGAGGCCGATCCGGGCGGCGGACTCTTCCGCTCGGACGACGCCGGGGCGTCGTGGCAGCTCGTGTCCGATAGTTGGACGCTTCGTGCGCGTGCCTGGTACTACATCAACGTCTACGCGGACCCCGTCGACCAGGAGACCGTGTACGTCCTCAACGCGCCGATGATGCGGTCGATCGACGGCGGGCGGACCTTCACCAACGTCCCGGTGCCGCACGGGGACAACCATGACATGTGGATCAGTCCCCACGACAACGAGGTCATGATCAACTCGAACGACGGCGGGGCGAACGTCTCCTTCAATGCCGGCCGTTCGTGGTCCACGCAGCAGAACCAATCGACCGCGCAGTTCTACCGCGCGGCGGTCGACAATCGCTTCCCGTACCACATCTACGGCGGCCAACAGGACAACTCCGCCATCGCCATCTCGAGCCGAGGCTCGGGTGGAGTGACGTGGAAGGACTGGTACTCGATCAGCGGTTGTGAGACGGCTCGTCCCGCCTTCGACCCGGATGATCCGCGCTTCGTGTACGCCGGGTGCTACATGGGCATCATCGGGGAGTACGACCATCAAACGTCGTCGTCGCGTGACGTCGCCGCGTATCCGGTCATGCCTGCTGCACTCCAGAGCCGCGAGATGAAGTACCGGTACAACTGGTCTGCGCCGATCGTCGTGTCGTCCGACGACCCCAACACGATCTACCACGCCTCCAACCACATCGTGCGGTCGAGAGATCGCGGCATGACGTGGGAGGAGATCAGCCCCGACCTGACTCGGGACGAGGACGAGAAGCAGGGATACGGTGGTGGCCCCATCACGAATGAGGGGGCCGGAGGCGAGATCTACGGAACGCTCTACGCCTTCACCGAGTCGCCACACGACGCCGGCACGATGTGGACCGGATCCGATGACGGTCTGGTGCACATCACCCGCGACGCCGGGGCGACGTGGCAGAACGTGACGCCGGACGATTGGGGCGAAGTCATCGTGAACGAGATCTCGGTCTCGCCGCACGACCCCGGTACCGCCTACGCTGCGCTCACCCGCTACAAGTTCAACGACTTCACTCCCCTGGCGTACGTGACGTACGACTACGGCGACAGCTGGGAGCAGATCTCCGAGGGCTTCGACGAGGAGGCGTGGCTGCACGTCGTGCGTGAGGACCACCGGAGGCGCGGTCTTCTGTACGCGGGGACCGAGACGGGGATCTACGTCTCCTTCAACGCGGGCGAGCGATGGCAGTCGCTCCAGCTCAACCTCCCGAACACGCCCATCAACGACCTGCAGCTCCAAGAACGCGAAAACGACCTCATCGTGGCGACGTCGGGTCGGGGCTTCTGGATCCTCGACGACCTCTCGCCCCTCCAGCAGGCGATGGACGTCGCGGAGGGCCAGCACCACCTCTACGCACCCCGGCACGCGTACCGACTGGCTGGCGGCGGCGGATTCGGCGGAGGTGGCGAGGGCCGGAACGGTCCGAGCGGAGCCGTCGTCGACTTCGTGCTCGGCGCCGAGCCGGCGGAGGGGGAGTCGGTGACGCTCGACTTCCTCTCGGCGGCCGGTGATCTCATCCGGACGCTGTCCACGGCGCCCGACGAGGAACTGTCCCCGGGTGGACGGGCGATCTCCGTCGCGCCGGGTATGAACCGGATCGAGTGGAACCTTCGGCACGAGGCGATTCCGAACATTCCGGGTGCGTACGTCTTCGGTTCGCTCGCGGGACGACGAGTCATCCCGGGGTCGTACCAGGTCCGCCTGACCATCGGCGAATGGTCGATGACTCAGCCCCTAGAGGTTCGCATGGATCCGAGGGCCGATGCGACGATGGCGGAGTATGTCGAGCAGGACGCCTTCGTGGCGAGCGTCGCCGCCGAGTTGGCGGCGATTCACAACGCCGTCGCACGCAACAACGACGTTCGGGGCCAAATCGACGAGCTCCTGGAACGCCTTGGCGACGACGCACCTCAGGACGTCACCGATGAAGGGACGTCTCTGTCGACGGATCTCGAGACCGTCGCGGACTCGCTCTACCAGCGCCGGACGGTCGATGGTCAGACGGTGATCAACTTTCCGAGCCGGTTGAAGTTCCAATACGTCTTCTTGCACGGGAACTCCGACGGTGCCGACGCCGGCGTGAGCATGGGGTCGACGGATGTGCTTCAGGATCTCGGGGCTCGGTGGTCGGTGCACCAGGCGACGAACGATGAACTGCTCGGCCCGCGTCTGGACGCCTTCAACGAGATGGTTCGGGAGGCCGGCTTCTCCATCATCATTGCACCACCGCGGCCGAGGAGGCCGATCTCGTGATCGCGCTGCGTAGCGGATTCACTGCGACCCTCGTGCTCGCGGTGGCGGCCGGCTCCCTCCATGCTCAGTTGCCTCGGTCGGAGGATGTTTCGACGATCGATGGAGTCATCGCCGCGTACTACGACGTCATCTCCGGCCCGGCCGGAGAGGCGCCCGACGTCGCCCGCGATCAGTCCCTTCACCACCCCGAGGCTTGGGTGGCGATCGCGAACACGTCCGCGGACGGATCGAAGACCGTCAACGTGATGACGCTCGCCGAGTACCACGGGGACGGTGGACCCCGCGCTCAGCCGTTCTACGAGTGGGAGACGGAGCGGAGAATCCAGCGGTCCGGAGACATGGTCCACGTCTGGAGTCACTACGCGTCGTCGCGCGAGCCCGACGGCGAGGTGTTCGACACGGGCGTGAACAGCATCACCCTCCTGCACGATGGGGACCGGTGGTGGGTGATGGGCTGGATGTTCGATCAGACCGCCAACTGATCGAACGAAATACCGTCAGCCGGAGAGCGTCTCTCCGACCCGTCGAAATCCATCGTCGATGCGGTCGAGGTCGTTCACGAGGGGCCCGTACGATATACGCACACCGTTCGTGAGCGCGGGGCCGAATCCGCTCCCAGGGACGAAGATCACACCGGTTTTCGGCAGGACTTCCCGGACGAATTCGTCGCCGTCCCGTCCCACGTCGGCCACCGTGTAGAGCCCACCGGCGGGCTCCAGGCGTGGCCACCCCAGATAGCGGTCGATGCACTCGATCGTGTGACGCCCCGCCCGCTCGTACAGCGCCGACGTGTCGGCCATGTATCGGGCCAGGGAGCCGTCTCCGAGGGATCCCTCGAGGTAGGCGGCCAACGCGTATTGGTGGACCGTGTCCGGGCAGAGCGCCGTGCTCTGCTGCACGACCTCGAGGGCGTCGACCACGTGCGGCGCGGCCTCGATCCAACCGAGTCGGCGCCCTAGCCCTCGACACCACTTCGAGTTCGAGTGGAGCCGGATGAGGTTCGGGTGGGCCGAGGGGGATGCACTGAAGTGTGCCGGGGACTGGTCGAGGAAGCACTGCGCCCGGTAGGCGAAGTCGACGACGACGAAGCACCCGGCTTGTTCCGCGGCGTGGAGGAGGCTGGTGAACACGCCGTCCGGGATCAGCTGACTGGTTGGGTTGTCGGGCGAGGAGAAGAGAAGCGCCTTCGGTCGGTGCTCGGCCAACACCTTCTCAAAAGCCGCGATGACCACGTCCGGATCGGGCATGAAGGCCCACGCATCCGCGTCGAAGACCGGCAGCCACACGATCTCGACCCCCTCCGGCCCGAGGTTCAACTGTGGGCCGTAGTTCGCGTACGAGGGATCGAAGAGGACGACCCGATCTCCGGGGTCGAGGAGGGTCGTGAAGAGGGTGTGCGTGAGCTGGGTCGAGGATTGCCCCACGAGCAGATGCTCATCGTCGAGTCCATCCGTTCCGTAAAACGCCCGATCCACGGCGAGCAGCTGCTCGCGCAGTGCGGGGAGCCCGCGCGTCGGCGAGTAGGCGCCGAGCTCGTGGAAGAGCGAGGCGTCGTCCGCGACGGCGGAGTACTGCTCCCGAAGCCGAGTCGGCGCCTCGTGGTTGACCCACCCCCCGGCGAAGGACACGACGTCGTCCGGGTCGAGCCCCATGGCGACGATGTTCCGGCGATCGGCGAGCTTCATGATCTCCCGGATCGGAGACTTCTTGAGCTGGCCCTCCCGGAGTCGGGCGGCGACGGGCGGGTGTGCGGTCATGCGGGTCGACTCGGGTACGAGGAGGGTGCGGCGGCAACGTCGACCGGGGAGTTCGGAGCGTCAATGGAGCCGAGGCCGCAGTCTCGTCCGGGCGCGGCGTTTCCCGTTGCTGTCGTCTCCCCGCCGGGGCTGTACGTTGGTACGTCTTTCCCCTCGATACCCGCCTGCCATGACCGCCGAACGTCCGACTCGCTGGTACGCGCTCGTGTACCTGTGTTCCGCTCTGCTGCTCGCCGCGTGTGGTAGCTCCGAGGTCACGAGCCCCGACTCCGATCCCGTCGACAACGTGGTGACGAGTGTCGAGGTCTCGGAAGCGACCGTCACGCTCGATGCGCGTCAGCGGACGACGGTGACGACGACGCTTCGAAACGCTTCCGGGGGCGGGGTGTCCGGGACCGTGACGTGGAGCTCCTCGGACGCCTCGGTGGCGACCGTGTCGTCGGGCGGCACCATCACGGCCCTCTTGCCCGGGTCGGCCACGCTGACCGCTTCGTCGGGCTCGGCCTCCGCCACGGTGTCGGTCACCGTCGAGGTCGCCGACATGACGGCCTTCGTCCAGCAGCTCGTGTCCAGCGAGGGACTTCCCGCGATGGGTGGAGCCCTGGTCACGATCGACGGCCTGGTGGCGATCGGCGTGGCCGGCGAACGGCGCATCGGTGGCCCCGCGGTCGCACTCGACGACCGTTGGCACATCGGCTCGAACCTGAAAGCCGTGACCGGTTTCCTGTGCGCGATCGCCGTCGACGATGGAGTCATCGGATGGGATACGACCGTGCCCACCCTCTTCCCGGAGCTCACGGTCAAACCGGAGTATCAGGATGTGACGTTGCGGGACGTCTGCACGAACCAGTCCGGGCTACCTCGAAACCCCTCCGGCGTCGTACTCCCGACGCTGGACCCCCAGGAGCAGCGGAACGGGGTGGCGGAATGGGCGTTCGAAACATCGGTGCCTGCTGCGACCCGCCAGACCTACCACTACTCGAACCTGGGATACGCGATGGCGGGCGCGATGCTGGAGCGCGCATGGGGGAGCACCTACGAGGATGCTCTCGTGGACGAGCTCTTCGGCCCGATCGGAGTAACGGACTTCGGGTGGGGACCCCAGACGCAGGTCGGCGCGAGTGACAACCCGGTCCCGCATTCGTGGAGCGGGTCGTCGTGGGTCGCGTGTGAAGCATGTGACAATCCGCCGTGGTTGTCGGCCGCTGGTCGGATGCACATCCGTTTGGCCGATTGGGCGAAAATCATCCAGGAGATGCTCCGCGCAGACCAAGGCACCTCGAGCGTGATCGGGGCCGCTCAGGGGCAGACCGCCATGGGCGGGGCGGTCGACCTCGGCAATGGCGAATCGTACGGGTACGGCTGGATCGTGACATCGCGGTCGTGGGCGAACGGTCGCACCCTGACTCATCAGGGCAGCAACACACTCAACAGCAGCGTCGCCTGGGTCGCTCCGGAGCGCGACTTCGCCGTGATCGCCGTGACGAACGCGGGTGGAGGTGATGCCTTCGGCGTGCTGGACCAGCTCGTCGGTCGCCTTCTCACGTACTACGAGGACGGCAGCTAGCCAGACGACCCGATACGGACGTAGATCGCTGATTGGGCCACGGTTAGACTATGCCCGATCTGCACTACGACGGGAGCCCTGCACGTGTCCGACCTGAAGCCCCTCGAGTCCCACGACATCATCTCGTCGGGGATCAAGCCCACGGGCATCCTCCATTACGGCAACTACTTCGGCGCGATCCGGCAGTACATCGAGCTACAGGATGCCGCAGAGGCGTTCTACTTCATCGTCGACTACCACGCGTTGACGATGGCTCCGGCTCCCGAGGAGCTTCGCGAGAACACCTTTCGGATCGCGGTCGACTTCCTCGCGCTCGGACTGGACCCCGACAAGGCGTCCCTCTTCGTCCAGAGCGACGTGCCCGAGGTGACCGAGCTGACGTGGATCTTCTCGAACTGCTTGGCCGCCGGTGACCTCGAGCGCGGTGTGTCGTACAAGGATGCCAAGGCTCGTGGGCAGACACCCAACGCCGGTCTCTTGTACTACCCGGTGCTTCAGGCCGCGGACATCCTGATCTACCGCGGGTCGGTCGTTCCTGTCGGCAAGGATCAGTCCCAGAACATCGAGATCGCGAACCGGATCGCGAACCGCTTCAACCATCGGTACTCGAGTGAGACGCCGTACTTCGTGCCGCCGAGGGGTTGGATCCTCGACGACGTAGCGGTCGTGCCCGGGCTCGACGGTCAGAAGATGAGCAAGAGCTACGACAACACGATCGCGATCTTCGAGGAGCCGGACGTCCTCCGGAAGAAAGTCATGTCGATTCCGACGGCGTCGACGCCGTTGGCCGAGCCGATGGACCCGGACAACGACCATGTCTTCGCGCTCATCCGACTCGTCGGGGACGACGTCACCGTCGCCTCGATTCGCGAGTCGTATCTCAAGGGTGGATTCGGCTTCAAACGAGCCAAGGAATCTCTGATCGAGATCTTGGATGGGTACTTCGGCGAGGCCCGTGAGCGGAGGAAGGAACTCATGGCGAAGCCCGAGGTGGTGCGTGAGATCATGGCCGCCGGTGCGGAGAAGGCGCGAGGTCGAGCGCAGGAGACGATGCGCGAGGTGCGCGAGCTCGTCGGGTTGGACTGGAGGAACGCCTAGCCGGCCGTGCGCGCCGTCGGGCGGGCCCCCTTTCGTGACGCCGCCGCCCGTCCGATCATGGCTCCTCGACCCGGAGGCTCCATGACGTACCCCCACCGTTGTTCCAGCTCGATCGTCGCGCTGATGGCGATCGCGTGTGTGCTCGCGATTCCCGCCGATGCCGACGCTCAGCGCCGTGTCGCGCCGGACTCGCTGCGCATGATCCAGCAGGTCTCACCGATGTCGGGCCCGCCCGGTACGGAGGTCACGGTCTTCACCGAGAACCTGCCTCTTCAGGCGAAGGTTCATCTCGGCGTAGGGGCGACGCGGACCGGTTTCGAAGCGCTGCACGAGGCGGAACAGGGGATGTGGGGCGAGGTCTCCGGCACGATCACGATCCCGGAGACGGCACCGTGGGATCGGGCCGTGCTGCTCGTCGCCTTCGACGCGATTTTTGCGCCGATCGGGCTCTCGGAGCCCTTCCACGTGACCCGCGCAGACGGCGTGCTGAAGCGTACGGGCCAGATCACGGATGAAGGGGTGGAGTGCCTCGCGATGCGGGATGGAGACGACTTCCTCTACACCCTGATCGGGGACGTGGGAGCGTTGGCCCCAGGAGACTCGACGGCCGTGGAAGCCCGGTACGTGGAAACGAGCATCTGCCAGCAAGGGACGACGCTGGAGGTCGTGCGGGTCCTTCCGCCGGCCGAGTAGCGCCTGAGTTGAGTCGGCCTCTCCCTACACTCAACCGCCACTCGTCTCGCCTCACGGCTGACCGAGCGCGCGCGAGCGCGCGGGCCATGCTCCTCGCGACCGGCCTGTCGGCTGAGGAGTTGGACAAGCCTCAGGTCGGGATCGCCTCGATGTGGTGGGAAGGCAATCCGTGCAACATGCACCTGCTCGACCTGTCCGAGCGGATCGCGGAGGGCGTGCGCGGATCCGAGCTGGTCCCGATGCGCTTCAACACCATCGGGGTTAGCGACGGGATCTCGATGGGCACGGACGGCATGAGCTTCTCGCTGCCGTCCCGTGACCTGATCGCCGACTCGATCGAGACCGTCGTCGGAGCCCAGTGGTACGACGCCGTCGTGACGGTACCGGGCTGCGACAAGAACATGCCCGGGTCGCTGATGGCACTGGCCCGACTCGATCGACCCGGCCTCATGGTGTACGGCGGCACGATCGCCTCCGGTCGGCTCGGAGACGATCGCCTCGACATCGTCAGTGCGTTCGAGAGCTACGGCGAACTCATCGCGGGGCGGATCGATGAGGCCCGCTACGACGAGGTGATCGCGAATGCGTGCCCGGGTGCGGGCGCGTGCGGCGGCATGTACACGGCGAACACGATGGCCGCGGCGGCCGAGGCCCTCGGGATGACCCTGCCCGGATCGTCGTCCAATCCCGCCGTCGGTGGCGACAAGCTCGCCGAGTGTGACGCCGTGGGGGCGGCGGTGCATCGTCTGCTCGAACTCGATCTTCGACCGCGGCAGATCATGACCCGCGAGGCGTTCGAGAACGCCATCACACTCGTCACGGTGCTCGGTGGGTCGACCAATGCCGTACTACACCTCCTCGCGATCGCGCACGCGGCCCGCGTCGAACTGACCCTCGACGACTTCTCGGCGGTTTCCCGACGGACGCCCTACCTCGCGGATCTGAAGCCGAGCGGACGTCACCTGATGGAGGACCTCCACGAGGTCGGCGGCGTTCCGGGCGTGCTGCGGCTCCTCGAGCGGGAAGGGTTGATCGACACGAGTACGCTCACCGTGACGGGCCGCACGCTCGCCGAGAACCTGGCGGGGGTGGGGGCACTCGCGGACGAGCAGTCGGTGATTCGACCGCTGTCGTCCCCGCTGAAGCCGACCGGGCACCTTCGTATTCTCCGTGGCTCGCTGGCGCCCGCGGGAGCAGTGGCCAAGATCACGGGGAAAGAGGGGACCCACTTCTCGGGCCCCGCTCGCGTCTTCGACCGGGAGGAGGCGGCACTCCGCGCGCTCGAGAAGGGAGAGATCGAGGCGGGCTCGGTCATCGTCATCCGCTATGAGGGCCCCAAGGGCGGCCCGGGCATGCCCGAGATGCTCTCCGTGACGGCTGCACTCGTCGGGGCCGGACTCGGGGGTGAGGTCGCCCTGGTGACCGACGGACGTTTCTCCGGCGGGAGCCACGGATTCGTGATCGGCCACGTCTGCCCCGAGGCTCAGCTCGGTGGCCCCATCGCACTGGTTCGAGACGGCGACACGATCACGATCGACGCCGAAGCGGACACGATCGAGTGGATCGTCGACGACGCGGAGCACGACGCGCGGGCTGCGGCGTGGACGGAGCCCGAACTGCCCGTGCAGCAGGGGGTGCTCCTCAAGTACGCGAGGGCGGTGTCGTCTGCATCGACCGGCTGCGTGACGGACGGGTGACGAGGCGCGCATGAGGATCGTCGTCATCGGGGCGGGTGGCCTCGGGAGCTACGTCGGCGCCGTGGCGGCGCAGGCGGGTCACGATGTGACCTTGGTGGCGCGCGGCCCGCACCGAACGGCGATCGAGGAGCACGGACTCCACGTCCGAAGTCACGCGGGGGACTTCGTGGTCCATCCTCGCTGTGTGGGAGACGCGAGCGAGACGCACGGGGCGGAGCTGGCCCTCGTGGTGACGAAGACGTTCTCGCTCGACGAGGTCGCGTCTCAGCTTCGGCATCTCTCGGTGGGCGGGGCGCACATCGTCTCTCTGCTCAATGGCGTCAACGCGGTCACCCGACTCCACGACCACGGGATCGGGCTCGAACAGATGGCGGACGGCGCTGCGTACATGACGTCCTTTCGCGTGGCGCCCGGTGTGGTGGAGCGGAAAGCGAGCCACCAGCGCATCGTTCTTCCATCGCCTGGCGAGAACGCAGCCGCAGCTCTCATGGCCGACGCCTTCGGCGACACGCTCGTGGGGATCGAACACGTCGACGACATCCGGATCGAGCTGTGGGAGAAGTTGGCCGTCGTATCTCCCTTGTCCGTGTTGTGCGCGATCGGGGACGGCTCGATGGGGTCGATCCGTGCACACCCCTACGGAGCCTCGCTACAAAGCGCGGCGATCCGCGAAGTGCTCGACGTCGGTAGGTCGACGGGAGTACCGATCCCAGCCTCGTCCGACGAGGAGATCGACGCCCGCCTGGATCGCTTTCCCGACTCCTTCTTCCCGAGCGTGATCCACGACCTGAACGAGCAGCGCCGAACGGAGATGCCGGACTTGGGCGGGGAAGTGGTGCGCCTCGGCTTGAAGCACGGCGTCCCGACCCCGCTGCACGAGGTCGGGACGCTGAGGGTAGAGCAGGCAGAGGCCCGCTACCGGGGCTAACGCCTACTCTGCGGCCGCCTCCATCGTCGCCGGCCGCGACGCGAAGTCGGAACGGACCGAGTCCGGATCCCAACCCGCTTCCGCATCGAGTCCGTCGCCTGCCAAGTCGTTCGCCATCAACGCCTCGAGGGCCGCGATGCGCTCGCGCACTGCGGAGATGAAGATCGACTCGTCCTCGTTGTTGAGCGCGGCGAGTTCACCGACCGCCTCCTGGTCGTGCTTCAGGAACTTCTGAGAGGCGCGCTCTGCCGTGTACGCGCGGAAGCCCAAGTCGCGAAGTGCGTCCGAGCCCATGCGGAGCGACGTGTCCAACGCCTGTCGGTAGACGTGATCGGCCCCGGCCTCGTGAAGCTCGAACGAATCCCGCCACTCGTGTCCCCGCGCGTAGATCTTCAGATGCGGGAAGTGCTTTTTGGCGGTGTGCACGAGTTCGAGCGTCGTCTCTCCATCGTTGAGCGCCGCGACGAGAATCTTCGCCTGCGCCGCACCCGCGGTCTCGAGCAGGTCGTGCCGGGTCGCGTCTCCGTAGTAGACCTTCATCCCGATCCGACGGAGGAATTCGATCTGGTCCGGATCGACGTCGAGCACCGTCGTTCCCACGCCCTTCGAGCGCAGCAGACGACCGACCGTCGAACCGAAGCTGCCGTAGCCGGCGATGATCACCGGGTTCAGCTCCTCGATCTCGTCGGCCTCGCGGTCCTCCGATTCCTTCGTCCCGAAGTGCGGCTGTAGCACGCGCTCGTTGAAGACGAGGAGGAGTGGGGTCACCGCCATCGACAGCGCTACGGCGGCCACCAACGGGTCGGTGATGTCCCCGCCCAAGACACCCTCTTGGCCCGCGAAGGAGAGGAGCACGAAGGAGAACTCTCCGACCTGCGGCAGGGCGAAGGCGAAGAGGAAGGCCTGATCCGTGCCGAGCTTGAAGAGCCGGGCGAGGGCGATCAAGACGGCGAACTTCAAGCCGATCATGCTCACCGTCAGACCCGCGATCAGTCCGGGTCCGCTCGCGATGAGCCCGAAATCGATCGACGCGCCGACCGAGATGAAGAAGAGCCCGAGGAGTAGACCCTTGAATGGCTCGATGTCGGCTTCGAGCTCGTGCCGGTATTCGCTGTTGGCGAGGACCACACCTGCCAGGAAGGTCCCGAGCGCGGGTGAGAGTCCGACCTGAGTCATCAACAGCGCGATGCCGATGACGAGGAGCAGGGTGGCTGCCGTGAATACCTCACGGAGACGCACCCGCCCGAGGACGCGGAAGAAGGGGCGGAGGAGGTAGCGACCACCGATGATGATCGCCGCCACCGCACCGAGCACAGCGAGGGCTCGGGCCCAACCGGGAAGGGTCGAGATCCACGCCTCAGCCGCGTGGTGGCCGTCCCCGTGCAACTCGACCTGCCCTGTGGAGAGTAGGGGCATCAACGCGAGCATCGGGATGACCGCGATGTCCTGGAAGAGGAGGACGGAGAAGGCGCTCTGCCCCGCCGACGTCTTCATCAGCCCTTTCTCGGCGAGGGTCTGAAGCACGATCGCCGTCGAGGAGAGCGCGATGACCATCCCGACCGCGATCGCGGCCCGCCATTCGAGGCCGAGCAACATCGCAATGATCGTGACGAGCGCGGTGGTGATTCCGACCTGTAGTCCCCCCAGACCGAGGATCGGCGCGCGCAGACGCCAGAGGAGCGACGGCTCCAGTTCGAGCCCGATGACGAAGAGCATCATCACCACGCCGAACTCGGCGAAGTGCATGACGTCTTCGCCTTCTGCGCCGACGAAGCCGAGCACGAACGGGCCGATGACGACGCCCGCCAGCAGGTACCCCAGGACCGATCCGAGGCCGACGCGCTTCGCGATCGGGACAGCGACGACGGCCGCGGTCAGATAGACGAACGCCTGAGTGAAGAGGGTCTCGGTGCTCACGAGGCCACCCCCGTGAGTCGAGAGACGAAGCCGTTGATCGTGATCGCCCCGCCCAGCCGCTCTCGCTCGGCGTCGTCCGGCTCACCCGATCGAAGGGCTTCGATGAGCGTCGCGTAGTCCTGTGCCCGCGCTTCGATCTCCTCGACGCTCATTCGGTGAGTCCCGAAGACCACGAAGGGTGGCAAGTAGAGCATGCCGCAGAGCTGCGCCGTCTGCTCCACCGGGGCGAGGAGCTGTCGGACCGTGAAGCGGTTGTAGCCCGCCGAGCAGTACGCAGCCTCGGTGCCTCCCGCGGAGAGCGCCGAGACGAACGTCTTGCCCTTCAGCGCTTCCGCATCGGAGCCATAGGCCCACCCGTGCTCGAGTACGAGGTCCTGCCACTGCTTCAGAATCGGCGGGGTGCTGTACCAGTAGAAGGGGTGCTGGAAGACGATCACGTCGTGCGCTTCCAGAAGCTTCTGCTCTGCTTCCACGTCGATGTCGAGGCGCGGGTACGCCTCGTAGAGGTCGTGGATCGTCACGTCGGGGTGAGCCGGTAGCGCGCGCAGCATTCTCGCGTGGACGCGGGACCGCTCGAGTGCGGGGTGCGCGAAGAGAATCAGGACTCGGGCCATGGTCGGTGCGCCTCGGAATCGTATGGGTCGATCGCCATTACTTGACCTGCCAACTATTGGCGGGCAGAATGATAGCTATGACCACCTCCATCCAGCAACAGGCGTTCATCGCGATCATGGCGGCGTCGAGCCGACTCCGCCGGCAGGCGAGCTGTGTGCTCGACGGCTGCGGTGTGTCTCCGTCGCAATACAACGTCTTGCGGATTCTCCGCGGGGCGGGCGGCGAGCTGCCGACGAGGGAGATCCGCGCGCGGATGGTCGATCCCGAGCCCTCGATCACGCGACTCGTCGATCGCCTGGAGGAGCGTGAGCTGCTCGAGCGGATCCCGTCTTCCGAAGATCGGCGCCGCGTCGATTGCCGCCTGACTCCGCAGGGGGTCGCGCTGCTCGCGGAACTGGACGGACCGGTCGACGAGACCGATCGAGCCCTCCTGTCGGCGCTCTCGGACAGTGAGCTCGAGACGCTGATCGGCTTGTTGGACCGGGTCGGACTTCCCTGTGATGCCTCGAAACCGGAGACACCCTCGTGACCCAACGGGCCTACGCACTTCACCCCCGAGATCCCGCCACGGTCATCCACGGCGCGGGCGACGACTACCGCTACCTCGCCACGGGTGAGCAGACCGGAGGGAGCTACTTCGCCCTCGAGGCGACCGTGCCGCCGGGCGCGGGCCCACCGCCCCATGTGCAGACTCGGGAGGAGGAGGGCTTCTACGTGATCGAGGGGACAGTGACGTTCTGGCCAGACGGTGAGGAGATCGTAGCCGGCCCGGGGACGTTCTTGCACGTGCCACGGGGAGTCGTGCACCACTTCCGGAACGACGGCGACGTGCCCGCACGCATGCTCATCTGGTTCGCGCCCGCGGGCATCGAGGAGATGTTCTCCGCGATGGCGGCGAACCCGGAACGCTACCTCGAGATCGGCGCGGAGTACGGCGTTTCCTTCACCTAACAGCGGGAGCTCCCCCGCGGTTGCCGGGCTTCAATCTTCGGTGTATGTTCGGTGCCCGTTTCGGGGCTGTTCCGCCCCGAACGAAGCGAATCAACCCTATGTGCGGAGGATGAGGTGATGGACGGATCGATGTGGCTCCCGGAGTTCGACCACGAATTCGGAGAGACCCGAAAGGCCCTCGAGCGCGTGCCCGAGGATCAGTTCGCCTGGAGCCCGCACGAGAAGTCGTGGTCACTCCACGACTTGGCCGCCCACCTCGCGGAGGTGCCCCACTGGACGGCTCCGACCCTCGAGACGGATACGATGGATCTCGACGCGGAGCCGTACGAGCGCGTCGTTCCCGAGACGAAGGAGGCGATCCTCGCTCACTTCGACGCCGGGGTCGAACAAGCGCGGGCCGCGATCGCACAGGCCGACGGTGCGAAGCTCGGCGAGACGTGGAGGATGATCCACGGCGGAGAGGTGACGATCGAGATGCCGAAGGGTGCGGTGCTGCGCTCCTTCATTCTCAACCACAACGTGCACCATCGGGCTCAGCTCGGTGTCTACCTCCGCCTTCTCGGCGTGCCGGTGCCCGGGCACTACGGTCCGACCGCGGACGACATCGAGCAGGCGGCCGAGGCCTAGCCTTCGGTCAGTTGGGGCGCGCGTCTTCCGAAGTCAGTGCGTCCCGTACGGACGGGCGGTCCAGCTCGGCGAATGCCCGGCGGACCGCCCGTTCGACGTCGATGGAGCCGATGTCGTGGGCGGCGAGCATGCATTCGAGCCGTTGCCGCAGGCGAGGAGAGCGCTGGGTCTCCGCTTCCAAGATGATCGCCCGCTCGCTCGGAGGCGCGTCCGCGAGTCGGTCGAACAGGATGTTGAGCTGGCGCCAGCTGTCGTCCACGAAAGCTCCTCGCGAGGGGGATTCAACCTCCCAAGCGACGGATCGCCCGAGATCCCCTCACGCTACGTGGTTGGGTCCGACATCTCCGCGGCCAGCCACGCTTTCGCCATTCGTAGGTCACGGTCGACGGTAGCCTCAGAGATCTCCATCGCGGACGCCGTCTCCGCGTACGTCAGCCCGGCGAAGAAGTGGAGTTCTACGACGCGCGCCTTCCGGGGCTCGACGGCGGCCAACCGATCCAATGCCTCGTCCAGAGCGAGGATGTCCGGTCCGCCTTTCGGCGTGCCGGCGATCGCCTCATTGAGGGTCACCGCCACCACACCGCCCCCTCGTTTGGCCGTCTTCGCCCGCCGGGCGTGGTCCACGAGGATCCGTCGCATCATCTGCGCCGCGACGGCGAAGAAGTGTACACGATCCTCGTACGCGATGTCCGCGTGCACGAGGCGGGCATACGCCTCGTGCACGAGCGCGGTGGCCTGGAGCGTGTGGTCCGATCGTTCGGACCTCAGCCGGGCGGCCGCCAAGCTCCGCAGCTCCTCGTACACGAGGGGCACGAGCTGATTCAGCGCGTCTTCGTTTCCGTCCGCTCGCCACTCGGCGAGCAGCCGGGTCACGGGTGTGGTCATCGGAGGCTCCTGGGGCTTCTTCCAGACTACCTCACGGTCGATGTCGACGGAAAGGATCAGGCGATGAGGGTGAATGGGAATATTTGGCGCTTGAAAGGTCGGACACCCGAGTCGAGCCGGTTCGAGACGGCCGACCAGAACTTTGGAGGTACGACCGATGGCCAAGATGTCGAAGCACCAACACGGGCGGGGCGGGGTGGTGACGAAGCGCTCGCGCTGGGGCGCGGCGTTGGTCGCGATGCTCGCCACGATGGCGTGCGGTGAAGAGGGACCGATCCCCCCGATCGACCCGGGTGACAACACCCGGGCCGACGTGAACACCTTCACGAGCACACTCCCCGGGTGGCAGACCTTCTCGCCGCCCGTCACGGAGAGTGCGAATTCCGAGATCGGAGACCCGGTAGCGGAGGCCGAGCCGGTCACCCCGGCCGACCCGCGGTACAACCCGAATTTCGTCTGCACCTCCCGCGAATACTCGATGGCGAAGAACCCTCGCGAGGTCATCACGATGTCAGGCGCGCTCGGCCTGCTCGTGCCGGGTCAGCTCATGCAGGGACGCGCGCACCGGGACGGGTCGCTCCTCGACCTGCCCATCGGGCAGCGGAATCCGGTCAGGCTGACGATCAGCCTCAACAACGTCGTCGGTGACGCCTTCCGCGAGGTCCAGAACCCCTCCGAAGGCACCTTAAAGACCGCGGTGAACGAGCTGATTCAGGCCGCGGAGACGTCGGCGTTCGAGGCGGGTACCAGCGTGTCGTTCGAGCAGGCCACGTCGTACTCCTTCGAGCAGGCGGCGCTCGGCCTCGGGCTGTCCGTCCGCTACATGGGTGCGAGCGTGAAGGGCTCGCTCGAGTCGAAGACGAGCGCCGAGAAGCTCACCGTCACGGCGTCGTTCATCCAGAACGCCTTCACGATCGGGGTCGAGACCCCGCAGACCGCCGCGGACTGGTTCTCGGACGACTTCACCGAGGAGCGTCTGCAGGAGCAGATCGCGGCCGGGGCGATGGGCCCGGACAACCTGCCGATCTACGTCTCGGACGTGACATACGGGCGGATCATCATGATCACCTTCACGTCGACCGCGTCGGAAGAAGACATCAAGGCGTCGCTCGAGGCGACGTACAACGGCGGCTTTTACGGCGGTGAGCTCGACCTGACCGCCGAGCGCCAGAACGTGCTGAAGTCGTCCGAGCTGAGCATCCAGCAGTTGGGTGGCCCGACCGAAGGCGCCTTCAAGCTGGCGAACGTCCTGCTTCAGAACGACGGTGAGTCTCAGCCCGGCGACTTCGGTCTGGCCGAGTTCTTCGCCGAGGACGTGTCGCTCACGACCTTCGTCCCGATCTCCTACACGCTCCGGAACCTCGAGGGCAACACGGTGGCCGGCGTCGGCGAGACGGCGAACTACAGCGTCCTGGAGTGCGAGCCGATCAACGAGACGATCCTGTCGGACTTCGAGGCGGACATCGATGGGTGGAGCGCCATCAACGAGCGTGACGGCGATCCGCGACGCGGCGCCGGCCCCGGGGACGCACGAGTGGGTGAGGGCTACCTGTACGCCCGCGGTGGAAACGGGAGCACGACGTACTTCATCGCTCCGCCGAAATTCCGCGGCGACAAGTCCGCGTACGTCGGCGGTCGTCTCTCCTACTGGGTGCGATGGTCGCTGACCGGTGCGGACAACGGCGCACCGATCAACGGGTTGAGTGCGCCGGACGTGGAAATCACGGGGGTCACATCACCTCTGATCCTGGTGTACAGCGCCGGTCAGGATGATTGGGCTGAAAACGTGTGGACTCAGCGTGTGCTCGACTTCGTACCTCAGCCGGGGCTGCGGGTCTACGTAGCCGGAGAGGGAATCGGCACCGCCGTCGAGGCGACCGAAGAACACATCGCCGAAGTCCTGGCCGACATCGCCGGCGTCAGGCTCCGGGGCGAGTATCGCTCGGGTGGTGATTCAGAGGACTACGGCTGGATCGACCACGTGCTTCTCGAGCCGGGCAGCTAGCCGCCCGCGCGAAGCTCGAGTCGGCGAGGTCGCCCCCAGCGGCACCGTCGAGGTGACTTCGGTCGCCGAGCCCCGTCCGACCCAAGGGTCGGGCGGGGCTTCTCGCGTTCAGCCGTCGAGGCGGCGCTGTCGTCAGAAGATGTTGGCTTCGACGGGAAGATCTTTCCCGAAGCGGTCGTGCCCGAAGTGAGCCACATCAACGGTCGACGTCGCCCCGTCCGCGATGATCTCCGATACCGCGACACCTGTTGCGGGCGCGTGCATGATGCCGTGTCCGGAGAACCCGCACGCGTCCACCCAGCCCTCCGCGTCCGGGTGACGCCCGATGATCGGGCTGTTGTCCGGCGAGACACCGTAGTAGCCCGACCAGCTCCCCGAGACGTCGATCCCGAGCTCCTCCCACCACGGGAAGCGGTTCACGCCGGTGAGGAGCACGTGCTCGAGCCACTCGGCGTCGACCCCCTCGGTGAAGCCGAAGGGCTGGGTCAGGTTGTCGAGGCCGAAGAGGACGCGATCCCCCTCGCTCCGCAGGTAGACCCCTGTCGTGAGGTCGATCGTCAGCGGGTACGTGCGCTCGTCGGTGATGGGCGCACTCAGGAAGATCTGGATGCGTTTGGGTCCGACCGGAACGTCGAGGCTCGCCATGCGTCCGAGCTCTCCCGACCAGGCGCCCGCCGCATTCACGATCGTCCCGCAGGATATCTCACCCTTGGACGTCGTCACGTGCCAGCCGTCGCCGAGTCGTTGGATCCCGGTCACCGATTCGGACAGGTGGTACTGCACCCCGGCTTCCTTGCCCATAGCGACCCAAGCGAGGCACGCCATGTGCGGGTCGATGACGCCGTCCCACGGTCCGTAGGTGGCTCCCGCGAGCCCTTCGGTCGAGAAGGGGACGTAGCGCTGCGCGTCCGCGGGGGTCAGGACGTCGACCGGAGCGCCCAGCGAGTGCTGCAGGGCGACGGCCTCGGAGTGTTGTGCCCAGCGCTCTTCGGGCACCAGGAGCAGATACCCGATGTCCTCATACCCGATCTCGTGTCCGAAGCGTTCGGCGAAGGTCCGATACACGGGGAGGGAGTAGAGCGATAGCCTGATGTTCGCGGCGGTCGTGAACTGCACACGGACACCGGCCGCGCTTTTGCCGGTGGACCCCATGGCCGGGGCCGGGTCGCGTTCGACGACGACGACATCGAGCCCACGTGAGGCGAGGTGCCACGCGCATGAGGCGCCGTTGATCCCCGCGCCGACGACGAGGACGTCTGCTGTTATGTGAGCCACGGAGCTCCAGGAGGAGGGGGCGAGCGCGGGCAGAGTCGGGCCGGTCGTCACGCAACGCAACTCGCGATCGTTCCGCTGCGTAGAAAGGGCACCGTCGACCCACCCCGGAGCACGCTCTGTGACCCGCCCCCGCTCGATCCGATTCGCGGCCGTCCGGCCCTTGTACCTGATGGCCGCTCTCTGCGGGCTTCTCATCTTGGCTCCTGTTTCGGCCGACGCGCAGATGACCCGCGCGGACTCCGCGGCTGTCCTGCTCGAGACGGCGCGAGACTTCGAGGCCGACGGTGAGTACGGGACGGCGGATGCGCTTCTCTACTACATCACGGAGCGCTTTGCGGGCACTCCGAGCGCGACGGTCGCATCGGAGCTCCTCCGAGGCCCCACCGGGGATCGCGTGGAGCCGGTGTCGCGGGTCGAGCTCCCCGTCTTCTTGACGACGTACGGACTCTGGTTGGGGATCGGGATCCCGTGGGCGCTCGGGGCAGACGACGAGGAGGCATACGGCGCTGGCCTCCTCATCGGTGGCCCGCTGGGTTTGTTCTCCGGCTTGGCCTACTCGAGGAGCCGACGGCTGAGTGCGGGGCAGGCGCGGGCGATTTCTTGGGGCGGACTCTATGGATCGTGGCAGGGGTGGGGTTGGACTCAGCTGTTCGACATCGGAGTCCGGGACCAGTGCGGATCCTTCGGCTGCTACGCCGACGAGAGCAACACCGAGGAGCTCGTTGCCGGAACGGTAGTCGGTGGCTTGCTGGGGATCGGTGCGGGGGCACTCATCGCCCAAAATCCGGTGCGGTCGGGGGTGGCGAGTGGAGCCCAAGGCGGCTCGATCTGGGGGAGCATCTACGGCGCGATGCTCGCCGGCATCTTCGACGACGATGCCGAGGACAGCGCGTTGGCCACGGCACTCATCGCCGGCAACGCCGGCCTTCTCGCCGGGGGGGCCTTGGCCGCCAAGTACGACGTGGGCCGCGACCGGATCCGATTGATGAACCTCGGAGCCCTCGTCGGGGGACTCGGTGGGCTCGGGATCGATCTCTTGATCCAGCCGGACGACAATGAGACCGCGATCGCGATTCCGCTGGTGACCAGTATCGCCGGTCTCGTCATCGCCGCGCGGAACACGCGGGATCGCCCCGCTCCGGCTACGGACGGCGCCGGGCCCGCGATGGGGCAGGGTACGGCGCTGTTGGGCTGGGAGGAGGGCTCGCTTCGGATTCAGGCTCCGATGCCGGTCCCGACGCTCCTCCCGATGGACGACGTCAACGGGCGGCCGACGTGGCGGCCGGGCCTCCGGCTAGAGCTCTTCCGGAGTCTTCTGCGGTAGGCGTCATCCACGCTTCGCGACGGTGCCGACGAGGGTGTCCGACTTCGTCTAGCTTTTCGATTCGGGTTGGTGAGGGAATCGGGCGGTCCATTCTCGCTTGAAGGGTCGAGAACACGTACCGCGGCGGTCTCCGCCCTTACCGAACTCCCCGAATGGCACCCGACGACGACAGCCCCGGAGGGCCTGCACCGCGCGCTTCGGCCCCGGACGTCACCCAGCTCCTCATCGATTGGCGGGATGGACGCCGTGAGGCGCTCGACGAGCTGATGCCGCTGGTCTACGCGGAGCTGCGCCGCCTGGCGAGTTCTGCGCTCCACCGTGAGGCGGCCGGCCACACGCTGCAGACCACGGCCTTGGTTCATGAAGCGTACGTCCGTCTCGTCGGCGCCGACGTCGACTGGGAGGGGTCGGGTCACTTCATGCGCGTCGCCGCGCGTGCGATGCGGCGTATTCTCGTCGACCATGCCCGCAAGCGGCGTAGTCAGAAGCGCGGGGGCGGGGCGACACCGGTGAGCCTCGACACGCTCCAGATGGTCTTGCCCGGCACCTCGAAGCCGGAAGATGTGATCGAGCTCGATGAGGCTCTGGAGCGCCTGATTGCGCTAGAAGAAAGGAAGGGGCGAGCGGTCGAGCTCCACTACTTCGGCGGACTCTCCTACGAGGAGATCGCCGAGGTCCTCGACGTTTCGCCGGCAACGGTGCATCGGGATCTGCGCATGGCGAAGGCGTGGCTCTTCAAGGAGCTCCGAGGGGATGACACAGCAGAGTGAACGCTTCCGTCGGCTGAGCGCCCTGTTCGACGAAGTCGTCGAACTCTCAGCCGCCGAGCGGGAGGCGCGGATTGCGGCGGAAACCGCGGACGACCCGGCGCTGGCGGCCGAGCTTCGCGAGCTGCTCGCCGCGGACGGGGGCGCGATAGATCAGGACTACCTCGGGAGCCTCATCGCGTCCGAGGCGGCTGCGATTCAGCACCGGGAGATGGACGGCGTTCGTCTTGGTCCGTGGGAAATCCAGGAGTCGATCGGCGAGGGCGGGATGGGCACGGTGTACCTCGCCCATCGAGCCGACGGTGCGTACGAGGCACAGGCGGCGATCAAGCTGGTGCGCGGCGGCATTCCGAGCCCAGCGCTCGACGAGCGCTTTCGGGCGGAGCGACAGATCCTCGCCGGCCTTCGGCACCCGGGGGTCGCCCAACTCCTCGATGGGGGCTCGACCGACGATGGTACGCCCTATCTGGTCATGGAGTACATCGACGGCGCGCCGATCACGACGTGGTGTGACGAGGCCGACGTGAACGTCGAACAGCGTCTCCGGCTCTTCTTGAAAGTGTGCGACGCGGTGGCGTATGCACACCGAGAGCTCGTCGCCCATCGCGACTTGAAGCCGAGCAACATCCTGGTGACTCGGGACGGCGAGCCGAAGCTCCTCGACTTCGGGATCGCGAAGCTCATCGACTCGATCGGTGAGAGTGGAGACGCGACGCAGCGCTACACGGTGATGACACCCGCCTACGCGAGCCCCGAGCAAGTGTCGGGCGAGCGAGCCAGCGCGAGTGCCGACATCTACTCGCTCGGCGTTCTGCTGTACGAGATGCTCTCGGGTCGACTCCCTCTCGACACGAAGGGGCTGACGCCGGTCCAGCTGATCACGAGAGTGACCCAGGACGTGCCGGTTCTGGTGTCCAACGCGGTCGGGGACGGAGATCGGCAGCGCCGGCTGTCCGGTGACCTCGACGCGATCGTATCGAGGTCACTACGGAAGGAGCCCGAGGCGCGCTACGCGTCGGTCGAGGCGTTGGCCGAAGACGTGCGGCTGCACCTCTCCGGGTCGCCGATTCGCACGAGGAGCGACGACTGGCGCTACCGGGCCGGCAAGATCGTGCGGAAGAATCGTGGCGTCGTCAGTGGTTCGCTCCTCATGCTCATGCTCGGGATCTCGTTCACGATCAACACGGTCCTCCAGTCCCGTGCGGTCACGCGGGAGCGGGATCGGGCCGAAGCCGAACGGGTTACGGCGGAGCGGGTGAGTTCGTTCCTCGAAGAGCTCTTCACCGAGGCCGATCCCAATACGGCGTCGACCCGGGAGGTCACGGTTCGGGACGTACTCGACCGAGGTGCCGACCGCGTCCTGACGGAGCTCGCGGAGGAGCCCGAGACACGGGCGGCCCTCGCCCATGTGATCGGGCGCGTGTATTCGGCGCTCGGGGAGTACGATGCGGCGCTGCCGCTGCTCGACTCCGCGCTCGTCGAACGGGATCGGACCCCCACGACGACCGCCGGTCAGCTCAGCGCCGCGTATCTCGAGCGAGGTGCGCTCGCATACAACGTGGGAGAGTACGAGGACGCGGTCGGGTACTTCGAATCCTCGATCTCTGCGCTGGCGGAGTCGCGCGACCGCGATCTACACGAAGAAGCCGATGCGCTCGGTTGGTTGGCGGTGACTCTGGCCGAACTCGGTCGACTCGACGAAGCCGAGGTCTCGATGCGGGAGGCGGTGCAGATGCACCGCGATGCCGAGCCGGGATCGTCCGTAGGGCTCGCGGTGGCCCTGAAGTCCCTGCAAGACATCCTCCGCACCGCGGGGCAGCCGGAGGAGTCGGTGGTGGTCGGAGAAGAGGCGTTGGCGATGAACCGAGAGGTCTTCGGGAATGACCATCTCGAGACGGCCCATGCCCTCAACCAGATGGCCAGCTCCCTCAACGCGGTCGGTCGGGCCGCAGAGGCCGTGCCTCTGGTGGAAGAGGGGCTCGCGATTCGCCGGGCCGCGTACGACGGGCCGCACGTCGAGATCGCGGCGAGCCTCGGGAACCTCGCGAACATGATCGCTGCGACCGGGAGCGACGCCGAGGCGATCGCACCGCGCCGCGCCTCGGTGTCGATGCTCGAGGAGCTCTTCCCAGACAACCATCCGTACGTGGCCGGCTCGACCGCGGGGCTGGGCTCCGTGCTGCTTCGGGCGGACTCGCTCGAAGCCGCAGAGGAGGTCCTGCTACGGGCCGTGGAGTACCACAGGCTTACCTACCCGGAGGGGCACCCGAACCACGCGCCGGCTCTCACGAGTCTAGGCACGCTGTACCGTCGCACCGATCGACTCGACGCGTCGATCGAGACACTCCTGGCCGCGTACGAAGTCCGCACGGGAGCCCTCCCCGAGGGACACTGGCACATCGCGGCGACCGGCCTGGAGCTCGGTCGTAGCTACGACGCTCGAGGAGACGACGCCGAGGCGGAGCGGCAGCTTCTGGAGGCGATGCGGATCCTCGATCAGAACTTCGGCGCCGAGGACAGTCGGACCGGACAAGCACGAGAGGCGCTCCGGTCCCACTACGAGCGCCGTGGACTCTCCGACGAAGCGGCCGCGTTGGGCCCGACCAACGACGGATAGCCCGAAACGAAAAGAAGCCCCGCAGACCGGAGTCTGCGGGGCTTCACGGGTGGGGTCCTTCAGTAGGACCTACCATCCTCGCGTGACCCTGCGGTTTCCTGCGGGGCCGATCAGGAAGAGGTCGTCCACGTGGCCGTCCCCGTCGAAGTCGACGAACTCGGCGATGTCCACGCGGTCCATCGTCACCACCAAGGTGCTGCGCCGACCGTATTCGTGAACCCAGTGGCCTCGTACGGACCCACGTAGACCGGCTCGGCGACCGGCGTCTTTCACGAATCCCACGGTGCGGTTGCCCAAGACGTTCTTCAGCTCACGCTGCGTCAGGTAGGGCCGACGACCGTAGAACGGAGCCCGGAAGACCACGCGACCGAAGTCGCGACGGTTCACCCGATGCCAGCCGTAGTTCCGGTACCGGTTGCGGGTCGTGTAGACGACGCGATCGCGCTGCCCGTACCGGTGCGAACGCACCACCCGATGCCGCTGTGGCGCGATGCGCCCCGGCGCACGCACCGGATCCAGGCGTTCTACCCGTCCGCTGCGCTCGGCTCGACTGCCTCGCTCATTTCCTCGCTCTCGGGCGCGCTGGGCTTCCGCGTCCGAGGCCAACATCACCGAAGCTCCCAACAGGAGCATGATCGTTGTCCGTTTCATGTCGTTTCCCTCGTTTGGGACGGGGCGAGCCCGTCTCGTGTGCTGCAGAGGAGGTGCAGCGGTTGTGCCAAACGGGGATAGGCGACCTAAGTCGTTGGTGCGCTGACGTATACGATGACAGCAGGGGTCGTCCGATGTGTCCTCTGGGGGTGACACATCGCGCGCTTCGCTCGAGTCACAGCAGCGAGGATTCGATTTCTCGGACGAGGACGGGCTTGGGGACGATCCCGACCATTTCGAAGAGCGGCTCGCCATCGCGGAAGAAGATGATGGTGGGGATCGAGCGGATCTCGAACATCCCCGCCGTCTCCGGCGCTTCGTCGGTGTTGACCTTGACCACTCGGACCTCGCGGTCGGCGTACTCCGCCGCGACTTCGTCCAAGATCGGCTCCATCATCTTGCAGGGGGCGCACCAGGACGCCCAGAAATCCACCACGACGAGCCCCGACGACGCGAGAACCACGGTGTCGAAATCGGTATCCCCCGCGTGTTCGACGGGCGCAGGGGGCGTCTCCTTACGTCGCTTGAACCACATGATCGAGGGCACTCTCGTGAGGGAGATCGTCGGGCGCGGCCAACCCTTCCGCGGCGCCTTGCATCCATTACCATATCGCGGCCAACTACGCCTGTAATCCGCCCCCTACCCACGTAGATCCCACGCGCCCCGACATGAGCGATTCCACGACCCTCGATATCGAGGTCATTCAACAGAAGATCCAGCAGGAGAGCGCCTTCGTCGATCGGCTGCTCTCCGAGGTCGGACGCGTGGTCGTCGGCCAGTCCACCATGGTGCAGCGGCTCCTGATCGGGATGCTCGCCGACGGGCACGTGCTGATGGAGGGGGTGCCAGGCCTCGCCAAAACGCTGACCGTGAAGACGTTGGCCGAGGCGATCGACACGACGTTTCGGCGGCTCCAGTTCTCGCCGGATCTGCTACCGGCAGACCTGATCGGGACGCTCATCTACGATCCGAAGGACCAGGAGTTCAAGACGAAGAAGGGGCCGATCTTCGCCAACATCATCTTGGCGGACGAGATCAACCGATCCCCCGCGAAGGTGCAGGCTGCGCTCCTCGAGGCGATGCAGGAGCGGCAGGTGACGATCGGGGAGCACACGTACCCGCTCGACAAGCCGTTCCTGGTCCTGGCCACACAGAACCCGATCGAGCAGGAGGGGACGTACCCCCTTCCCGAGGCCCAGGTCGACCGGTTCATGCTGAAGCTCTCGGTCGAATATCCGACGGGTTCGGAAGAGCTCGAAATCATGCGACGGATGTCGGCGGGCGCGGTACACGATGTTCAGCCGGTCGTCACGTCCGAGGAGATCCTCAAGGCGCGCAAAGCGACCGAGATGATCTACATGGACCCGCAGGTCGAGCAGTACATCGTCGACCTGATCCTCGCGACGCGAGATCCGGCCGCCTTCGGCCTCGAAGACCTTCGTGACCTCATCTCGTTCGGCGCCTCGCCCCGAGCGACGATCAACCTGGCCAAGACGGCACGGGCCCACGCCTTCCTGCAACGCCGTGGCTTCGTCACACCCGACGACGTTCGAGCGATGGGGATGGACGTGCTCCGTCACCGCGTCCTGATCACGTACGAAGCGGAGGCCGAAGAGGTCACGCCCGAGGAGATCGTGCAGCGTATCCTCGATCGAGTCGAGGTGCCGTAGTCCGATGATCCCCCGCGAGATCCTCAAGCAAGTCCGACGGATCGAGATCTCGACCAAGGGCCTCGTGAACGAGGTCTTTTCGGGCGAGTACCACTCGGTCTTCAAGGGGCGCGGGATGAATTTCGCCGAGGTCCGTGAGTACCAGTACGGCGACGACATCCGAAGCATCGATTGGAATGTCACCGCGCGTAGCGGCACCCCCTTCGTGAAGATCTTCGAGGAGGAGCGCGAACTCACGGTCATGCTCGTCGTCGATGTGAGTGCGTCGGGCGAGTTCGGATCTCGCGAGCGACTCAAGAGCGAAGTTGCGGTCGAGATCTGCGCGCTCATGGCGTTCAGCGCGATCAAGAACAACGACAAGGTCGGGCTCATCATCTTCTCGGACCGGATCGAGAAGTTCGTCCCACCGCGCAAAGGCCGGCGGCACGTGCTTCGGGTCCTTCGGGAACTCCTCTACCACGAGCCCGAGAGCCGTGGAACCGACGTCACCGTCGCACTGGAATACCTCACCCACGTCCAGCGGAAGAAGGCGGTGACCTTCTTGGTGTCCGACTTCCGCGACGACGGCTTCGAGCGGGCTCTCTCGATCGCGGGCCGCCGCCACGATCTGATCGCGGTCCGCTTGAGTGACCAGCGAGAGCAGGAGCTCCCCCCCTTGGGGTATCTGGAGCTCGAGGATCCGGAGAGCGGCGAACGGATCGTGGTGAACACCTCGAGCGCCGACTTCCGTGAGGCGTTTCAGCGACGGGTCGCCGATCGTAGGACGGCCCTCGATTCGGCCCTCCGGCGGAGCAAGGTCGACGTGATCGAGATCGATCCAGGGGAGCCGTACGTGAAACCGCTCATGCGCTTCTTTCAGGAACGGGCGCGGCGGCAATGAGGGACGCACGGCGAGTGGTCCTCTGGGGTGCGACGCTGCTCGCATTGGTGGCCTACCCGGTGGCCGGGCAGTCGACCCTCCGAACAGCACTCGACACAACCCTGCTCAACGTCGGGGATCGCATGGTGCTCACCGTCCAGGTCGAGCACCCGTCGGGGGCGACGGTGGTGTGGCCCGACTCCCTCGACCTCACCCCGTTCGAGGTTCTCGGGGCTGGCGTGGGTCGGCCCGAGTCCACGGGCGACCGGGTGCGCTCCACGGCGGCCTTCGAGCTCACGACCTTCGAACTCGGGGAGCTGGAGCTGCCCTCCTTTCCGGTCGACGTGCTGTATCCGGATGGGAGTCGCGAGACCCTCGACACCGATCGCTACGGCGTCGAAGTCACGACGATCGGGGTCGACGAGGGCGGGGATATTCGGGAGATCCGCGGACCGTTGATGATCCCGTTGAGCACGATCACGATCGCGCTCTGGTTCATCGTTCTGTTGGCCCTCCTCGGGGCCGCCGCGTACGGGTATCGGCGCTGGCGAGCGAACCGGTCCCCGGCGGAGGACGCGCACACGACGCCCACCCGACCGGCGCACGAGATCGCGCTGGAAGGGCTTCGAGACGTACAGGCCTCGAACATGCTCCAACGCGGGCAGGTGAAGGAGTACCACATCGAGGTCTCGGAGGTGCTCCGCCGCTACGTGGAGGCTCGCTACCACGTCACCGCGTTGGAGATGACGACGTGGGAGATCATCGAGGGCCTCCGCCGCGTCGGGGTCGGGGACGACTTCCGCGACGGGCTGCGCCGCCTCTTGGATGCCTGTGACATGGTGAAGTTCGCCAAGGTGCGGCCCGATCGAGCTCGATCGGAGCACGTCGTGACGAGCGCGATCGAACTCGTCGAGGCTTCGGTGTCGTGGCTACCCGGTCACGCCGGTGACGCGGACCACGACGATCAGGCCGCCCCCGCGGGCACAGGCGATCATGACGACGCGTCGGCGTCGCGGGAAGCCGCGGGCTCGGAGGTCGGGGCCTGATGTTTCGCTTCGAAGATCCTCTCGTGCTCCTGCTCCTCGTACTCCTCCCGGCGCTGTTTTGGCTTCGCCATCGGGGCGGGCGCTCGCCCGCGATCCGCTACTCGGCGGTCGGGGATGCGGCGGCCGCGGGAGGGGGCGCGGCCAGCTGGCTGATTCGCCTCCCGGCGTTACTTCGGGCGCTGGCCCTCGCCGCGTTCGTCGTCGCGTTGGCGCGACCCCAGACCGGCATCACCACCGAGAACATCCTCACCGAGGGGATCGACATCGTTCTCGTCCTCGACTTGTCGACGTCGATGCTGGCCGAGGACCTTCAGCCGAACCGACTCGAGGCGGCGAAGACGGTCGCAGCCGACTTCGTGGCGGGGCGCCGGAACGATCGCATCGGACTCGTCGCCTTCGCGGGCCAGGCCTTCACCCAGGCGCCCCTCACCTTCGACTACGCCGTCGTTCAATCCCTGCTGGGCGAGCTCGAGACGGGCATGATCGAAGACGGGACCGCGGTCGGCATGGGATTGGCCACCGCGGTGAAGCGACTCCAGGCGTCGCCCGCCGAGTCCAAAGTGGTGGTGCTCCTCACGGATGGCCGGAGCAATCGAGGAGAGATCGGGCCCGTGACGGCCGCCCAGTTGGCCGAGGCGCTCGGTGTGCGGGTGTATACGATCGGTGCGGGCTCTCAGGGGACGGCGCGGGTGCCGGTGCCCGATCCGCTCGGCGGTACGCGCTACGCCTCGATGCGGGTCGACATCGACGAGGCCACGCTTCAGGAGATCGCGGACCTCACCGGCGGTCAGTACTTCCGGGCCACCGATGCGGAGAGCCTCGCCGCGATCTACGAGGAGATCGACGAATTGGAGCGCACCGAGATCGAAGTCCAGAACTTCACGCAGTACGGCGAGGAGTTTCCGATCCCCCTGGCGATCGGGTTCATTCTGCTGGCCCTCGAGTTCGTCCTGGCACAGACCGTCTTCAGGAAGCTGCCCTGATGTTCCGGTTCGCGGATCCGACCTGGTTGTGGGCGTTGGCCCTCGTGCCCTTCCTAGGGCTCCTCTTCCTCCGGGCGGGGGCGGCGCGGCGCTCGGCGCTCGAGCGCTTCGCGGACGTCGACCTGGTCCAGAGGCTGACCCGTTCGGTCGACTACGCCGTCCGCCGCTGGAAGATGATCCTTCAGCTCTGCGCCGCGGCCCTGTTGGCCGTCGCGCTTGCTCGCCCGCAGTTCGGGAGTCGGGTCGAGACGGTACAGAGTCGAGGACAGGACATCATGATTGCGGTGGATCTGTCCCAATCCATGCTGGCCGAGGATGTGACACCGAACCGCCTCGATCGTGCGCGCCTCACCGTGACCCGGCTCCTCGAGCGGCTGGACGGGGACCGCGTCGGGCTCGTCGCGTTCGCCGCTGACGCCTTCGTGCAGAGTCCGCTCACGGTCGACTACCGCGCCGCCGCCATGTTCTTGTCGGCGATGCACCCGGATCTGATGCCGATCCAGGGTACGGACCTCGGACAGGCCATTCGGGTCTCGCTCGATGCCCTCGCCGAGGGCGCGAGAGAGGAGCAGGTCCTGGTCGTCATCACCGATGCCGAGGACCACGAGGCGGGCTACGATGACGTGATCGGCGCGCTCCGACAGATGGAGGGACGGGTCTACATCGTCACGGTCGGGACGGCGGAAGGTGCCCCCATTCCCGTCTTCGACGACAACGGCAACCGGCAGGGCTTTCTCCGAGACGAGGACGGGAGCGTCGTGACGACGCGCGTGGGAGACGCGGTGGTGCGGGAACTTGCGCAGGAGGGACGGGTCGAGGTCGTTCAGGCCGGCGTGGGTGGCACGGAGCTCGATGCGTTCATCGAAGCCGTCGCATCGGGTGACGGCGAGGCGGTCGACGCCAGACAGATCACGCAGTTCGAGGAACAGTACCAGCTCTTCCTCACCCTCGCGGTGTTGCTCCTCCTCGCGGAGACGATGATGTCGGACAGGAAGCGGAAGGAAGAACAGTGGGAAGGACGGTTCGCATCATGACGAGATGGTCGGTCTTCGGGCTCATCGCGTGCGCTCTGCTCGCGCTTCCGGTCGACGCCCATGCGCAGGCTGGCCGGGCCCGCGTTCAGGAGGGCAACGAGCTGTACGCGGAGGGTCGATTCCAGGAGGCGCACGAGAAGTACCTCGAGGCGATGGCCGAGGCGCCGGGCACCTCCGTCATCCCGTTCAACGACGGAAACGCGCTCTATCAGGACGCGGACTACCAGCGTGCGATGGAGGCGTACCAGCGAGCCATCGAGACCGGGGATCCCGGCCTCGCCAGCTCCGCGTGGTACAACCTGGGCAACGCCTTGTACCGACAGCAGCAACTGGAGCCCGCACTCGAGGCGTACAAGCAGTCTCTTCGACTCAACCCGCGGGACGTTGATGCGAAGCACAATCTCGAGCGCGTCCTCGAGCAGATGCAGGAGCAACAGCAGCAACAACAGCAGCAGGATCCGTCGGATTCGGAGGACCAGGAGGAGAACGAGGACGACGCCGAGCCTCAGCCTCAGGACGGGGAGCAGGACCAAGAGCAGCCCCAGCAGCAGCCCGACCCACAGGACCAGCAGGAGGGTGAAGGGGAGGACGAACAGGAGTCGCCCCCGTCCGAGCGGGATCAGCCACCGCAAGGTGAAGGTCAGCCCGAGCCGGGAGAGGGCGAGCTCTCCCAGGAAGAGGCGGAGCGACTCCTCGATGCGATCGACGAGAATCCCGAAGACGTGAACCGAACGCCGGCATCGAACCGTGGCCGCCGACCCAGGAAGCCGTGGTAGCCCGATGATGCATCGCTGTGCGTCCCTGCTGGTCGCGGTCCTGGCCCTCGTACTGTTCGCCGCGCCGGCGGTCGGGCAGGCCTCCGTGCGGGCCTACGTGACGCCGCAGGGGCAGATCGGTGTCGGGGGGACGTTCGCGCTCAACGTCGAGGTCACGGGGACTCAGGACGTGCGACGCGACCCGCTGCTGCCCGACATCAGCGCATTCGCGCAGTACCTAGGCAGCAACACACAGTCGTCGACCCGGATGGCGGGCGGCCGAACGACGGTCTCCTTCACCATCCAGTACCGCTACCAGGCGCTCACCGAGGGGACGTACACGATCCCGTCCTTCTCGGTGGAGGCGGGGGGGCAGGCCTACGCGACCGAGCCGGTCGAGGTCGCCATCGCCGCGACCCCTGTTGCCGGGTCGGGAGGCGCCTCGGGAGTCTCCTCCGAGGACCTCTTCATCACAGCGGAAGCGTCGTCCACATCTGTCTTGGAGGGCCAGCCCTTCATCCTCGAATACCGGATCTGGACTCGGGTCGACGTCACGAACTTCGGCATGACCCGGGTGCCGGAGCCGGAAGGCTTTTGGGTCGAGGATGTGACACCAGAGGGTCAGCCGACCGTGGAGCAGCGCGCGCGCAACGGCGTACAGTATGCGACCGCGATCATCCGTCGCGTCGCGCTGATCCCGACCGGGGCGGGGCCCCGGGAGATCGAGCCGATTGGGGTCGAAGCTCAGGTCAGGGTTCGGGGCAGTCGTGATCCCTTCTCCGATGTCTTCGGTCGCTCGTCTCTCTTCGGCACGTCGTCGCTGCCGGTCACGGTGCTCGCCAACCCGCTTACGATCGACGTACGCCCCCTTCCGGGTGGGGCCCCGGAGCCGTACAGCGGAATCGTCGGAGCGCTCGACGTCGACGCCTCGGTCGACCGGGATTCGATCGACGCCAACGACGCCGTCACGCTGACGGTTCGCGTAACCGGGAGCGGCAACGTCCGCGCGATCCCCACGCCGACACTCGACCTCCCGGACGACTTCGAGGTCTTCCCGCCGGAGGTGAGCGAACGCGTCGCCTCGACCGGTCAGGGACTCTCCGGCTCGAAGACCTTCGAGTACGTCCTGATCCCCAGGGCGCCCGGGAGCCGTGAGATCCCGGCGATCGACTTCGGCTACTACGACGTGGGCGCGGGTGGATACCGTACGGCGACCTCCGAGCCGATCCCGCTTTCGGTAGCGGGGACCCCGGTCGAAGGGCCCGCGGCCCTCGGGCGGAGCGGCGTCGCGGAACTCCGGCGTGACATCCGGTTCATCCGCCTGGGATCGTTGGATGTCCAGCCGGAGGGAGCCCCCCTCTTTGCGACGGCCGGTTTCTGGATCTTTGCGCTCCTGCCCATGGTCGGCGTTCTGGGCGCTGTAGCTCTTCGACGCCATCAGGAGCTTCTGATCGGTGACGTCGCGTATGCGCGGGGGCGTCGTGCGAGTCGGGTCGCGAAACAGCGTCTCGCCGAAGCCCGCCGGCTCTCGACCGAAAGCGACCCCCGCCCCTTCTACGCCGAGGTCGCCCGAGCGCTACGCGGGGTGGTCGCGGATCGGCTGAACCTCTCCGAAGCGGGGCTGCAGACGAGCGAACTGACCGAGGCCCTCTCCGGCGCCGGCCTGTCTGCAGACGCGATCGATCGCGTACGCGCTGGGCTCGACCACTGCGACCGGCAGCGTTTCGCGCCGCCGACTGTCGACACGGCGGAACGAGAGCGCTTCTTGGAGGAAGCGGCCGAGCTGATGGGCGTGTTGGATCGGGAGCTGCGGAAATGAGCCGATATCGCCGCCCTGTCTTTCTCGCGGTCGCGATGTGGGCGATCGCGACGCCGGTCTCGGCACAGGACGAGATCATCGCGCGCGGAAACCAGGCCTATCAGGACGGGGACTTCCCCGCGGCGATCGAGGCGTACGAAGCGGTTCGATCGAATGGCTTCACGAGCGCCGGACTCGAGTACAATCTCGGCAACGCCTGGTTCAAGGCCGGCGAGCTCGGTCGCTCGATTTTGCATTGGGAGCGCGCCCGCCGGCTCGATCCCTCGTCGGATGATGTCCTCGCCAACCTCGAGCTCGCACGATCCTTGACCGTGGACGAGGTCGAGGCCCTACCGACCTTCTGGCTCGTTGCGGGCACATCCGCGTGGGTGAACGCCCTTCCCAGGGTCCTCCTCCTCGGACTCGTGCTCGCGGGGTGGCTCGCTGTGACCGGTGGCGTGGTGGCGCGAATGCTCGGGAGAGCGGATTGGATCACGGGCGTGGGTCGATGGAGCGTGCGCGCCGGGGCCCTGATTCTCGTGCTCTTCGGTAGCACGCTGTTCGTGCGCGAAGCCGGTCTGCTGGAAGCTGAGCGCGCCATCGTGATGGTCGAGGCCGTCCCGGTGCGATCCGCGCCGGCAGAGGAGGACGACCTCGTACTCTTCGAGGTGCACGAAGGCACGAGGCTCCGCATCGACGAACAGACGGGCTCGTGGGCCGAGGTCGTCCTGGACGACGGAAAGGTCGGGTGGATCCCGCTGGCGGCGGTCGAGGTGATCTGATCGAAAGCCTCTCGGCCGCAGCGTACGGCGCCGTCCTGTGGTCCCACTCGTGGCTCCGGTGGGTCGTTCTCCTGTTGGGGGGCGCGACGATGATCGAACTCCTGGCCCCTTCTCGGCGTCGAGAACCGAAACCACCCTCTCGACTCCACACCCTCTTCATCCGACTGCTCGGGCTCCAGTTCCTGCTCGGGGCCGTGATGTACGTCT
This sequence comes from Gemmatimonadota bacterium, assembly GCA_039030015.1. Lineage (GTDB taxonomy): Bacteria > Gemmatimonadota > Gemmatimonadetes > Longimicrobiales > Gaopeijiaceae > UBA2589. Next base: position 116,005 of record JBCCEZ010000006.1, read on the forward strand.
TTCTCAGCCCGCTCGTGCGAGCGGCGTGGTCGGACTGGTCGGTCACGATGGGCGAGCCGACGCTCCGCTTCTTCGCTATCGAGCACTTTTTCGGGATGTTCTTGGCGGTCGGCGCGGCCCACTTCGGGTGGATTCGACTGGGCCGAGACGTTCGATGGCACACGGCCGCCGTGATCGCTCAGGCGTTGTGGCTCGTCGTTACGGTGCTCTCGATCCCGTGGCCATTTCTCGCGTACGGCCGGGCGCTCTTCCGGCTCTGAGTCAGTCCGCCGTCTTCGCCTCACGCTCGGCCACCGCGGCCTTCACGGCGGGGGCGACCTCGGTGCCGAGGATCTCGATGGCGCGCAGCACTCGATCGTGCGGCATCGGCCCGACGGTCAGCTGGATGAGAAAGCGGTCGTGCCCGAAGAGGTCGTGCTGGAAGAGGATCTTCTCGATGACGGCTTCGGCGTCCCCGAGGACGATGGCACCTCGGAGCCCTCGCTCTCCGTCGAAGTGGGCGCGTGTCGGGGGTGGCCACCCCCGCTCTCGCCCGATCCGTCCCATCGTCTCGATGTACGAAGGGTAGACGAGCTCTGCCGCTTCCTCGCGGTCGTCGGCCAGGAATCCGTGGGAGTTGATGCTCACGGGGCACGGGGCGTGTCCGGCCTCGGCAAGGCTCCGACGGTACAGGTCGACGAAGGGCGTGAACCGTTCGGGCATGCCGCCGATGATGGCCAGGGCCATCGGGAGGCCAAGCGCGCCTGCGCGAATCGCCGAGGGCGGATTCCCGCCCACCGCCACCCACAACGGAATCGGGTCCTGAATCGGGCGGGGGTAGACGCGCTGATTCGTGAGGGCGGCACGGTGTCGGCCCGACCAACTGACCGGCTCGTCCCGTCGAAGGGCCATCAGGAGTTCGAGCTTCTCCTGGAAGAGCTCGTCGTAGTCGGCGAGGTCGTATCCGAACAGTGGGAACGACTCGGTGAACGAGCCTCGGCCCGCCATGATCTCCGCCCGACCCTCGGACAGGAGGTCGAGGGTAGCGAACTGCTGAAAGACGCGGACCGGGTCGTCCGAGCTGAGGACGGTGACCGCACTGGACAGCCGGATCCGGTCCGTGCGCTCGGCCGCGGCGGCCAAGATCGTGCTGGGGCTGGAGACGACGAAGTCCTGCCGGTGGTGCTCCCCGACCGCGAAGACATCGAGGCCTACCCGATCGGCGACTTCGATCTCTTCCAGAAGGCGCGCGACACGCTCCCGTGCATCGAGTTGAGCACCCGACGTCGGGTCGAACCGTGCTTCACCGAAGGTGTAGACGCCGATCTCCATGGCACGGAACGTAACCGAAAGCGGGACGCCATTGGTGCGTAGGTGATGCGGAAGTCGATGGCACGCCGAGAGGAGCGCCCCCCGATGATGGACCCGATCAACCGACGCCGTTTTTTCCAGCTGTCCGCGGCTGGTGCGATCTCTGGCGCGTGGGGTTGTCTGCACAGCCCGACCGAAGCGCCCGGCGACGGGAATCCGAGACTCACGGCTCGGCCCGGGACACCATCCGTGACCCCGGAGATCGGAGAGTCGGTACTCGGACTCGGAGGGCTCTCCGATGGGATTCTGTATGTCCCCGACAGCTACGACGAGGCGAGCGCGTGGCCATTGCTCGTCGCGTTGCATGGGGCGACCGGTCGCGCCAACAACTGGCGGGAGCTCTTCGACACGTGCGACGAACTGGGGATCGTGCTCCTTGCGATCGACTCACAGAGTCGGACATGGGATCGGGTTGGAGGCTTCTTCGGCCCCGACGTGCAATTCATCGATCGGGCGTTGGTGCACACCTTCGACCGGATCAACGTCGATACGAACCGCATGTGCTTGATGGGCTTCTCGGACGGGGCGTCGTATGCGCTTTCGCTCGGGCCGAACAATGGGGACCTCTTCTCCCATCTGATCGCCTTCTCGCCCGGCCACACCGCGCCGACGGCCGACCTCATCGGAACGCCGGAGGTCTTCGTCTCACACGGGACGCAAGACGGCATCCTCTTCGCGTCGGTGACCCGCGACCAGATCGTCCCTCAGCTCAGGACGGCGGGGTACGACGTGACATACGTCGAGTTCGAAGGGGGTCACGTGTTGCCCGGCACCATCGCCGAGCAGGCGTGGTCGTGGTACCTCGACTGAGCGGACCGCATTCGCCAACAACGGCGAAGCGTCGGGGGTCTTGTTGTTGTCGAGTCGCGTAGGCCTTGGCCATCTTGTGACGAGCGACCACAAAGACCCGAGCCACGCACCGTCATGAAGCGTATCTCTGCCCGAGCCGCATTCTTCGCCGCTGTCAGCTTCGCGCTGGTCGGATGTTCGTCGGCGGCGACGCCCGCGAGTGCCCCGCCCACGGCGGCGCCGGCGCCGGAAGTGTCGGAGGATCCGACGACGGCCGATGGCATCTTCACCATGGCTCAGGCGCAGCGGGGTGAGGAGCTCTTCGATGAAGTCTGCTCCGAGTGCCACGACGTGGAAGATTGGATGGACAACGCCTTCCGCGGGCGGTGGGAGGACCAGTCGGTCTTCCAGCTCTGGTACTACATCAACGACCGGATGCCGTACGACGATCCGTGGAGCCTCTCACGTCAGCAGGTCACGGATGTACTCACGTACATCCTCGACCTGAACGATCTCCCGACGGGTGACACCGAGCTCGCGACCGACGACGACTCGATCGACGACTACTGGATCGCCTGGAACTCCGACCACCGACGCCGCCCCACGACGCAGTAAGGCGTTTCTGGAACGACGGCTGCGGGCTCGACGCCCCGGGTCGCCGGACGTCAGCGGTCGGCAGCCAACCTCATCACGCCCTCGACGGCCGTGAAGTTGTCCCTCTCTCCGTAGCGCTTGGCAGTCGCCGCCGCGGCTCGCCCCCAACGCTTCCCATCCGGCCCCAACGCGGACCGGATCGCCCGGGCGAGGTCGATCGTGTTTCCGGGGTCGACGATGAGCTCTTCGGAGCCGGACTCGATCAGCTCGCTGGCGCCGACCCATGGGGTCGTGACGACGGGGAGCCCACACGCCATCGCTTCGAGGACCGCGAAGCCGAAGGAGTCGTGCCAGCTGGGGTGGACGAGGACGTCCGCCGCGGCGTAGGCGTCGATGGGAGAGGCGACGGAGCCCGCGAAGACGATCCGATCCTCCAAGCCGGCCCCGTGCACCCAACGACGCGCGTTTCGGCGTTGTCGCCGTCCAGTGCCCGATCCCGCGACGAGTAGCCACGGTCGGTCCGTGCCTGTCGGCTGCCTGAGCGCTTGAACGAGTCGGGGCAGCCCCTTCAACCGGAAGTTGTGCGCCATCAACACGAGGCAGGGCGCGTCCGCCGGTATGCCCCAGCGGGCCCGTGCCCTCTCGCGGCGTTCGAGCCTGGACTCGGACGAGAATTCGCTGAGGTCGACCCCGTTGGGTATGACGTGCACGTCCTCCTCGGGCACCGGGTACGACGACACGATCTGCTCTCGCATGTACTCCGATTGAGCGATGACGCGGGGGCGGTGCACTCCGTCGCCGTAGAACGCCCTCTCCCAACGCTGTTCGGCCCGACTCCAGGGGGTCTCCCGAGCCAGACGCTGCACGCTATGCGCCACAGGATGCCGGAAGGACCGCAGGCGCTGAGCGTAGTGGTCGGTGCCGTAGGCACTCCTCAGGAGATTCGGCCGTAGGCCTCGATACCGACGGGAACGCTCGGGGTTCAGGAGCAAGACGTCGAGCTCGAGAGCCGTGACGTGCGCTCGGAGATCGGTCCTCGACAGCGCGTGGAGTCGGTGGACGTGAAGACAGTCGCCGGATCCGTAGCCTTGTGGGTCCGGTCCGCTGCGGGGGTCGTCGTGCCTCACGTTGAGCAGATGGATCTCGTGGCCCCGGTCTCCGAGCCATGCTCCGAGACGCCAGAGGTAGCGCTGTTGCCCGGGACTCGGCGGGTTGATCAGGCGGACGTCGATGCCGATTCGCATCGTTACGGCCTTCGGTAGTGGCGCATCGATCCGACCTCCGCGGTGCACTGGGGCGCGCCGAGAAAGAGATCGGCGCACGTGCGCTCGACGTGTCGGTGACAGTCGTGCACGAAGACATCGCCACCCGCCTCCGCGAGCCGCGACGCTGCGTGGATGCTCTTCATGCGACCGGGGGTGTGCCACCGAGTGCCTCGTGGACCATCGACGACGACGATGTCCCACGGCCTGTCCGTCACCTCGTCCGGAAGATCGCGGAGCTCCAGACGAGTCGAAGAGCGAACGAACCACCGCCACAATCCTCGGATGGAGCGGTAGCGGACTCGGTGAACGTGGGCCTCGGGGTGGTGGCGCATAGCTTCGGCGATCCATCTCGCGTCGTCTTCGACGAAGTACGTTTCGCCGCCCCGGTTCGCGTCCAGCCAGAGCGACATGTCTCGACCCACCCCGAAGACGAGCATGCGACACGGGGCGCGTCGGACGACCGCGTCACGTACGAGCGCGTACTCGGCGAACGTCGCTTGGCCCGGGTTGGCGCCGACGAGTCTGTGGATCGCCTCGTCGTCGTGACCGCTCACCCTCCGCTCGATTCCCGGGGCCGGACGATCGTGATGCGTGTCGGGCCCTCGAAGTCGTAGCGCTTGCCGCGGAGCGGGATCTCGTGGGACTTGTCGTGTTCGAGCACCAGGACGCGCGCAAAGGGGGTCGCACGCCACCGCTCGATCACACGGTCGAGCTTCCGCGAACCGTACGGCGGATCGACCCAGGCCAGGTCGTACGCGTGTTCGTCCAGCCGTTGGATCCAGGGGAGAACGTCCTTCTTGAAGATCCTCGCCTTACGTCCCACACGGAGCGCCGCCACGTTCGCCTTGAGCGCATGCAACGAGGCGCGTCCGTTCTCGACGAAGTCGGCCGAACGTGCGCCGCGCGAGATCGCTTCGAGGCCGATCGCCCCAGACCCGGCGAAGAGATCCAACACCCGTGCACCCTCGACGTCTTCGGCGAGCAAGTCGAGGCAGTGTGCGCGCACACGCTCGGGCGTCGGACGTACCGCACGGCCCGGTGAGACGAGTTTCCGGCCGGCGTGGCGGCCGCCGACGATCCGCATTCCGACGCTCCGCGGTCAGGGGGTGTCGGCTTCGACCATCGCGATCGCCAACCGATCCGGACCCTCGAACATGAATGACCGGGTGTCCCCGAACGGCCGGAGATCTTCCAGGACGGTGACGCCGGATTCCGAGAGCCACGCCCACCAGGCTTCGATGTCTTCGACGGCGAAGCCGACGTGATCGAGGACCTGCCCGCGTGACGGTACCAACGGCTGGTCCGAGCCACATCGCTCGGCGTCGCACTGGCGAGGGTAGAACGAGATCGATCCGTTCCCGTGACGAACCGAGGCCCGGGGCGCGCGGACGGTCCCGAGGCGCTCCAACGACGGCCACCCGGGAGCCCCGCGTTCGACGGCACATGGAGTGTGCGGCGGACGGGGGCTCGTCGAGCCGTCCTCGTTTCGGACGAACGGAAGCGCCATCCCCAGCATGTCGACGTACCAGTTCGCGGCACACATCGGGTCTTCGTGGAAGAGGTGCACGTGCGAGAGCGACGGAGTCGTCTGCGGTCCACCGGTGAACTCGAAGAGGGCTCCGTCCGGGCCCACGACGTAGCTGAACCCTCCGGGGCGCGGCTCTGCGGGGGCGGCGTCCTCAAGATCGGCCGCCGTCACGATGCCGCTATACGGCGTGAGCCCGGAGCGCCATACCCCCGACCCGTCCTCCGGGCCGGTGAACAGGGAGACGTGGCGAGCTCCCACGGACGCTAACGAGACGTCCATGTCCGTCGTGTTCACGAAGGCACCGATGTGCCAGAACGCGCTCTGCTCCTCGGGTCGACCCAACTGCGGGTGGAAGGCGCCGCCGATGGGCCCCTCGACCTCGGTGAAGACCAGGTACATTTCTGCGGCGATCGCAGGTTTGCCGTCCATCTCCGAAGGTTGGGCGTCGGGCCAGACGGACTGGTACCATGCGATCGCCCGATCGGCATCGATGGTGTTCAGGCCGACGTGATGTAGCCTGGGCACGTCTGCCGGTCGTTCGGCAGGCGGAGCCGGGGCACAGGCCAGGGCGCCGACGATCAAGAGCGGAGACAACGAGCGAGGGGTGACCATCAGAGCACGAAGCGAAGGGGTCGAAGTGGGAGGGGTAGTGTCGCGGATCGGGACGACGTGAGCCACCCGGGCGAGCGCTACGTCGCGGAGGCGGCGGCGCGTACGCAAGAAGTCGACGAGCTTCGCGGTCGAGCTCGATCGATCGAGATCACCCGGCTCGTACTTTTCGTGGTCGGCGCCGTCGCGGGGCTGCTCCGAAACGACGTGCCCGTGCCGGCGCCTCTCGTGGTGGTGGTGTCGGTGCTGGCGTTGGTCGGCTTCGCGGTGCTCGTGGTGCGGCACCGCGCCGTACGGGCGCGGCTTCGACGAGCCGAGGCTCGCAGACTCCTCGCCCAAGCGGGCACCCATCGACGCCACCGGAACTGGGAAGGTCTGGCGACCGAGTACGACGACTACGGCTACGAGGACCCACTCCTCGCGCCGTTGGCCGGTACGGACGAGCGTCATCCGTACCTGCTGGATCTCGACCTCTTCGGGCCCGCCTCGGTCCGCGGACTCATGGGCCCCACGCCGACCGCGGTCGGGAATCGCACCCTCGAGTCTTGGCTCGTCGCGCCGACGTCGGCTGAAGACATCCGACGACGACACGGTGCAGTGCGCGCGCTTGCCGAAGCGGTCGACGCACGGGAAGAGCGGACGGTCGAAGCGCTCCTCCTGAGACGGATGCCGGAGGAGGAGTGGCAGGGCTTCGAGGCGTGGCTTCGAGGACCCGCGGTCTTCGGCGATACCGCGGCTGTACTCCCCGGCTGGTCTCGGGTGGTGTCGTGGGTGATGCCCGCGCTCTCCCTCCCGCTCTTCGCCTTGTGGTCGGTCGGTGACACGCTTCCGTGGTGGAGCTGGGGAGGATTGTGGGCGGTGCAGTTCGCGCTCACGTGGGTCTGGTCCGCCCGTCTGACTCCCTTCCTCTCTGGGGCCAGCCGCCACAGCGCGGGAGTTCGAGGGCACCACGCGCTCTTTCGATCGTGGGAGCAATGGCCGGTCGATGCTCCCGAGATCCGAAGTATCGTCGGGCGTCTTTCGGGAGGCTCCGGGGCAGCTGCGTCGGAAGAGATCCGCTCGCTGGAGCGGTGGTTGGACGCCGCCGAGAGTCGAGCCTCGATGATCTATCACGTCGTGTCCCCGCTGGTGTTCTGGGACGTGCACGTCGCGTGGGGACTCGAGCGCTGGCGCAGGCGGGCGGGGGCGAACGCTCCGGCATGGTTCGAGGCACTGGGTGAGCTGGAAGCGCTCAGCGCGTTGGCGACACTCGCGTGGGACGAGCCGGAGTGGGCGGCGCCGACGATCGTGGAGGGTGAGGCGGCGTTCCGCGCCGAGGGGCTCGGGCACCCTTTGATTCCGCGGGAGGATCGGCGAGTGAGTGATGTCGCCCTCGACCCGCCGGGTGGGTTCCTCCTCGTCACGGGTTCCAACATGTCGGGGAAGAGCACACTCCTCCGGTCCATCGGGCTCGGTGCTGTCCTCGCTCAGGCGGGTTCGGTGGTCTGCGCACGGTCGCTCGAGTTGTCGCCGCTCCGGACGTTCACGTCGATGCGGATCCGAGATTCCCTGACCGGCGGGGTCTCACTCTTCATGGCCGAACTTTTGCGTCTGAAGGCGCTGGTCGATGCCGCGGACGTCGAGGGAGAGGGCCCGCTTCTCTACCTCGTGGACGAAGTCCTGCAGGGGACCAACTCCGAAGAGCGACGGATCGCCGCCCGGCGGATCGTGGCCCACCTACTCGGCGCGGACGCGATAGGCGCCGTGACGACCCACGACCTGGCGCTCCACGACGATCCAGCGCTCGATCCCGCCTCGAAGAAGGTTCACTTCCGAGAGACGGTCGGCGCCGAAGGCGAAAAGATTCTCACCTTCGACTACGTGCTTCGACCGGGCCTCGCCACGAGTCGCAACGCTCTTCGGCTTCTGGAGATCGTCGGGCTCGGTTGAATACGAAGGTCCATCGCCCGGCAGTGTTTGCACTCGCGGGGGCCGGAAACGACCACGGAACGGGGTGATTGTGGGATCTCGAAGCGTCGGCGGCTGGCACGCCTCTTTCGGTATTCCTGTGCATCCTCACCACCCTGGATGTTCGTCATGACGCTCCGATTCCGACTGACTCCGTCGAAGGCCCTTCGCCGAGTCGCCGCGCTGACCGTGTTCGGCGCAGCCTCCTTGGCTCTAGGCGCATGTGATTCGCCCCTCGTCGGTCTCGAAGACAACCCGGATGTCGAGCAGTTCGTCCAGCTCATGAACGCCCACCGGCAGTCGGTGGGATGTGAGCCGCTCGGCTGGAACCCGGTCGCGGCCGACGTGGCCCGGGAGCACTCCCAGGACATGATCGATCGGAGCTATTTCGCCCATGACAATCCGGACGGTCACAGCCCCTTCGACCGGATGGCGTCGGCCGGCCTGACGTACTCACGGGCCGCGGAGAACATCGCGTACGGCTACCCGACGGCTGAGGCCGTGCTGGATGGCTGGCTCAACAGCCCCGGCCATCGACGCAACATCGAGAACTGCAATCTGACCGAGCACGGGGTCGGGCTCGTCGGGACGCACTGGACGCACGTCTTTCTCACGCCGTAGCCGGTCGCTTCGGGGCACCGACGACTCGGCGGCACTCCCGACTACGGGGTCGGCGTTCCTCCGACCGTCGTCCCGACGATACGGATTGGCCGGTCGTACCGAAGCGGCCCCAGCGCCGTGTGCACGACCGGGAGGGCCGTGAGGCTCACCTCTGTGGCTTCGTCTCCGACTCCGGCCAACGACGTGGCGACGTCGTAGAGCTCCCGCACCCCACCATCGAAGAACTCCATGAGGTCCAGCTCGGCGACGACGGGGAAGGGGGTCTCGACGTCCCGGGGTAAGACGATCTCATCCGTGATGAGTCCGCTGACCGTCTCGGTGTCGTCGAGCCAGAGCGTCCACGCCATCTCGATGATCCTCGCATCCGAGTTGGTCGGGGGGTTGAACGCGAGGACACCGACCTCGACGGTCGCGAGCAGGGAACCTTGGCGGACCGAATTCGCGAGCGCGAGACCGTCCATGACCGAGAGGTCGGAGTACGAGCGGACGTTCGTGACATCCACGCCCGCCAGTGTCACGCCGCTGACGCCACCGAGGGAGAAGTCCACGTTTTGGAGAGCGACGATCTGGCTCAGCGTGGCACAACCACTGAGTGAGGCAGCCGTAACGAACGCGGCGGCAAAGCGATGTCTGCGAGAGCGGAGGATCACGATCGAGGCGGAATTGAGGGGCTGCCGGCGCTCGACATCGCGACCACAGCCCGGTCCATGAAGACAACCTGAGCCCGCAACGTACCCGGTGTACGTGCGAACTCGAAATCTTCGGAGTCCACCGTGTACTCGACCTGCATGTTCTGCAACGCCTCGCTCGGCGCCAACCAGGCGGTCGAGCACTTCCCTGTCGGTCGCAGGCTCGCCTTCGACGGCCACAAGGGTCGTCTGTGGGTCGTGTGTCGGAAGTGCGAACGGTGGAACCTCTCCCCGATCGAAGAGCGCTGGGAAGCGGTGGAGGAGTGTGAACGGCTCTTCGAGTCGACGCGCGTTCGGGTGTCGACGGAGAACGTCGGATTGGCGCGGCACCCGGAGGGCGTGGAGCTCGTGCGCATCGGTGCTCCGATGCGGGAGGAGTTCGCGGCGTGGCGATACGGGGATCAGTTCGGACGGCGACGGAAACGAGCCCTCCTCTACGGCATCGGTGGTGCGGTGGTGGTTGGGGGAGTCGTAGTGGGGGGCGCTGTCGCCGGGGTGATCAGCGGGGCGCTGCTCGGACAGGCGGGAAACTTCGTGAACCTGTGGATGAACGGACGCACCCGCGTGAAGCTGCGGACGGACGACGGGCGGGTGATCAAGCTCAAGCAGCCGGATCTGCTCGGGACACGACTGCGCCCGGACGGGGACGGAGAGGGCTACTCGCTCGAGGTACGGAAGGGGAAGAAGAAGGAGTGGTTCCGCGGGGAGGAGGCCGAGCGGCACGTGGGCATCATCATGCCGAAGATGAATCGCATGGGCGGGAAGAAGCGCACGGTCGAGGATGCGGTCTCGGAGATCGAGCGCCAGGGACATCCGGACCGCTTCCTCTCGGACGTCGTGACCGGCGATCGGTTCAAGGACAAGAAGGGCGTGCCGGGGTACATCAACAAGATGCCCGAACCGACCAAGTTGGCGTTGGAAATGGCGCTCCACGAGGAGCAGGAGCGCCGAGCGCTCGAAGGGGAGCTGTGGCGGCTCGAGCGAGCGTGGGAGGAGGCCGAGGAGATCGCGGCGATCTCGGATAGCTTGCTCCTCCCCGAGGGCGTCGACGACTTCGTCGAGACCAACCGGGAGACGCCGGCGACACCGTAGTCGGTTCTTGCGCCGGACCCGTGCCGAATCGGCCTCGGTGGCCCATTATTGCGCCCTGTTTTCGCCACACCGATGTGTCCCCGAATCAAGCAGGTCCGACGATGCGAGTCTCCGATCGCGCCCTTCTCATCGCGGCGCTGGCCGCGCTCACCCTCCCCGCGGCCGCGCAGGCCCAGCAACGGCCCATGAACTTCATGGACGTCCAGCTCATGCGGAGTGGCGGTTCGTGGACGCCGAGCCCGGATGGGGCATGGATGCTGTACACCGTGCGCACGCCCGACTGGCAGGAAGCCGACTCCCAGACGGACATCCACGTCGTATCGATCGACGAGGGCATGACGTCGAGCCGCCAGCTGACCTTCACCGAAGACAAGAACGAGACGCAGCCGGCGTGGTCGCCGAGTGGGGCCTTCTTCGTCTTCGCGTCTGATCGTGACTCGGACGGGGGCGACCAACAGCTCTACATGATGCGGCACGACGGGGGTGAAGCCCGTCGCATCACCGACACGGCCGAGGGCGTCTCGGGCTACGCCTTCTCTCCCGATGGGGACTGGCTTGCCTTCCGGAGCGGGTCGAGCGGGCAGGAACAACTCCACCTCCTCCAAGTCGCCGACCTTCCCTCCGCCGAGCCTCGCACGCTCACGGATGGGGACGCGGGTGTCGAGCAGTGGGATTGGACGCCGGACGGCTCGGCGATCGTCTTCGTTCGACCGAACGAGTTCGACCAGGCTGACAAAGAGCGGCGCGAGCAAGGCTTCTCGGTCGACGTGCGGAATCAGGAAACGCCGCTCGCGTCCCTCTGGTCCGTCGATGTCGGCAACGGGCGGGAAACCCGACTCACGGACGACGCCTCGTACAGCGTCGCCGGCTTCGTCCTCTCCGACGACGGGCGCTGGCTCTCCTTCACCGGGGGATCGGTCGAGCGCTACGAGCGGAACATCACCGGCGCGCGTCTCTACGCCGACCAGTTTCTCATGGAGCGAGCGACCGGTCACGTCGAGCGACTGACCGAGAATTACGAAGTCGGTGAGAGCTCGACGCAGTTTTCCCCCGACGGGCGTTGGATCGCCTTCTCCGCTCCGGACGAGATGGACCGGTACTCGATGACGGAGAACCGGATCTACATCCGCGAAGTGGACGATCGCGGGGGATCCTTCCAGAAGCTCGGGTCCGACTTCGACCAGAGCCTCTCGATCGGATTCTGGTCCGACGACAGCGAGACGATCTACTTCAACACGGGCGTCACGGTCACGAATCAACTCCACGCCCTCGACATCGAACGCGACGAGGTGACGCAGATCACCTTCGAGCGCGCTGCGCTCAACGTCATCCGGGACGACGACTCGGGCGTGTACCTGATCAACTATCAGGACCCGATGACCCCGCCCACGGTCTTCGCCGTCGATGACCTCGACGACGTCGACGAGCGGTCGCGCTGGACTCAGTTGGTCGACGTGAATCCGCAGATGAGTGAGATCGCGCTGGGCCAAGAAGTCGAGGTCAACTGGACCTCGTCCGACGGGAAGACGGTCGGTGGTGTGCTGGTCTATCCCGTCGGATATCGCGAGGGGACGCGCTACCCGTTGATCGTCTCCATCCACGGTGGCCCGGCCTCGGCCGACCTGCTGCGCTTCAACGGTGGCTACAGCGCTCAGGTCTACGCCGGCGCCGGCTACGCGGTCCTGAAGCCGAACTACCGCGGTTCACGGAACTACGGCAACGCGCATCGTACCGACATCGTCGGTGACTACTTCACGCTCGGATACGAAGACATCATGACCGGTGTCGATCACCTCATCTCCGAGGGCATCGTCGACGGCGATCGTATGGGTGCGCTCGGCTGGAGCGCCGGCGGGCACTGGTCCAACTGGATCCTTACGCAAACGGACCGCTTCAAGGCGATCAGCTCGGGCGCCGGCACGATGAATTGGATCAGCATGTACGCCCAGAGCGACGTGCAGCGGAACCGACAGTACTACGTGGGAGACGGCTTCCTCTACGAGGACTTCGACACGTACTTCGACCAGTCGCCGCTCAAGTACATCTCGAACGCCGAGACGCCGACGATGATCCACGTTGTGGAAGGCGACCCTCGGGTCCCGAGCCCGCAGTCGGTGGAGCTCCACATGGCGCTCAAGAAGCTCGGTGTTCCCACCGAGCTGTTCATGTACCCCGGGCGCACGCACGGCATCACGCAGCCTCGCAACCGACTCGTGAAAGCGGTGAGTGAGATGGCGTGGATGGACTACTACGTCCGCGGCATCGGCGAGCGCTTCGAGTGGGAGCAGGTTTTGGCGACTCTCGAGGAGGAGGCCGAGGGCCCACGCGCGGTGTCGGACCGATGAAGGGCGTGGACCGTATGACGGGTGCCGTGGCCCTCCTGACCGGCCTCGCGCTCGCGGGCTGCGGGGGCGGTGGCGATGCGGGCGACGCGGCGGAAGAGGCTGTCGCTTCGGCCAGCCTGGCCGCGACGCCGAGCCGACTGATCGAACTGTGGAACGAGCGACAAGCCGCCTTCGGGATCTTCGTTCCGAGTGAGCGTGCGCGGGACGATCGTGGTCCGGACGGCGAACGCCTCCCGCCGCTGTACACCGCGGAAGGCGCGCAGACCTTGGCCGCGAATCCGCTGCTCGACTACCTCTTCTTGAACCTCGAGGGGGCGTACGATCCGTCCGCGGTCACGGCGATGATGACCGGGTTGGAGGCGTCCGGGTCGGACCTGAGTCTCCTCGTGCGGATCCCCCCGATCTCCACCGACGGCGAAGAGGCCGCGCGGCAGCGTGTGCACGAGATCTTGGGCGCCGGAGCACACGGGGTCGTCATGCCCCACGTGCGGAGCGAGGCCGAGGCGACGTTGGCGATCTCCTTCTTCGAGGAAGTGGGGGCCGACGTGTGGAGCCCAGAGAATCCGGACGGAACGATCTTCGCCATGCTGATGGTGGAGGACCCTGGCGCGTTGGCCGAGCTCGGCGCCATCGCGTCGCTACCGGGTTACAGCGTGTTGGCGTGCGGCATCGGAAGCCTCACCCGAGCACTGGACGGAGACCGGGAAGCCGCCGAAGCCGGGAATCAGGACGTACTGGTCGCGGCCACGGAAGCCGGTCTCGCCGACATGATCACGGCCAACGTGAACGACGTGGCGCAACGCGTCGAGGAGGGCTTTCTCGGGTTGCTGATGGGTGGCCCGGGAGCCGACGAGGCGATCCAGGCGGGGCGGGAAGCGGCCGGCCGCTAGGACCGGCCGCTTCTCGATACCTCGCTACACGACTGCGGCCAGCCCGGCTTCTACCGCGCGGGTCAGGCGCGGCATGAGGTCGGCGGGGGTCGAGCAGATCGCGAGTCGCACGGCTCCGGGTATCGGAACCGTGTAGACTCCGTGCTCGCGCATCGCCGCGGCGGTCGTGTCTTGGTCCTTGGTGAAGACCGTCACGAAGAAGCCCGCGTCGTAGCGTGGGGTGGGCAAGTCCGCTGCGCCGGCCAGCTCGTTGAAAGCGTCGATCCGCGTGCGAAGCAGGGCCGAGACTTCGGCTCGCTCTGCGAGGACCCTCGCCGATAGCTCGTCGTCGGTGAGAAGGTCGGTCACCGCCCGCTGTCCGAGGTGGTTGCAGTTGGACCAGGTCGAGCGGGCCGTGTACCCCAGCGCGTTGTCGAGCTGCGTACGCTCGTCGTCGTCCTCGTGGAGTGCGATGATCGCCCCGGTACGCGCGCCGTACTGACACATACTCTTCGACGCCGTCCAGGCGACGAGGACCGTCGCGTGCTCCATGAGTTTGGGGACCCACGCGACCCAGGAGCGAGCGTCCGCGTCTCCGTACTCCATGTAGGCAACGTCCAACAAGACCGTGACGGGTCCGTTCTGGGCGGCGGAGCTGATCGCGTCCGTGACCTCGCGCCACTCGTCTTGGCTGAGCGTGTAGCCGGTCGGGTTGTGGCACGGGAAGTTCAGCACCACGAGCGCGCGTCCCTGTGTGGCGAGGTGACGCTCGAGTCCCGCGGTCATGCCCGCGACGTCGAAGGATCCGTCCTCTGCGAACATCGTGAAGGGGTCGAGGGCGCGTCCCGAATGGCTCGTGATCTCGCGGTACGGTCCCCAGAAGAAGTTCGGCACCAGCATCTTCTGGCCGGCCTCGAGGAAGTTCACCACCGCCGCGTAGACGGCCCCGCTCCCGCCGGGAGATGCGATCGCCACGGCCTGCTGGGCGAGGGGGCCGTCTCCGAAGAGGTCGCGGACGACCGCCTCGCGGTAGGCCGGAATCCCGGAGATGGGGGCGTATCCCGCAACCGCGCCCGTTTGGTGTCGCTTCAGTGTCTCGACGACCGTCGGGAGCGTACAGATCGTTCGGTCGTCGTTCATGAGCGCGCCGATCGTCGCGTTGAGGATGTCCTCACCCGCGGCGGCACGTCGGTTGGCTTCACCGTTCCAGATGAAGATCGGGTCGTTGCCGGCCCTTCCGCGAGACGCGGAGATCATCGTGCTCGTCATCAGTTCCCCTCCGGGAGTTCACCGTCGAGTTCGGCATAGACTTGTTGGAGCGCGCGGTCACCCTGGCTCGAACGGAGCGACCAATCTTCGAGGTCGCCGAAG
>JBCCEZ010000007.1:0-125114 GCA_039030015.1 Gemmatimonadota bacterium
CCAACCGTTCGCGGCCCTGGGCCCGTCTAAGCTACCTTTATGACCAACGACTCTACCCCCGTCCCAGAGCATCAGCTCATCCGCCTCGCGGCGGACGGTGACGCGCGCGCGATTCGGTCTCTGTACGACCGGTACGCCCCGCGCGTCTACGCCGTGGTGCGCAGGATCGCCGGGGACGACGACTTGGCGCAGGACTACGCCCAGGAAGCGTGGATTCGGGCCATCCGAGCCCTTCCCACCTTCCGCGGTGACTCTCGCTTTTCGACGTGGCTGCACCGGATCGCCGTGAACGCAGCGCTCCAAGCGCTCCGCAAGACGGAGACGCGGAGGAAGCGGGAGGGGCCCACGCCGGTCGACGTGGCGATCGCGCCGAAAGCGGGAGACTCCCTGCTACAGAAACGACTGGAACGAGCACTCGACGGATTGCCGGAAGGAATGCGTCGTGTGCTGATCCTCCACGATGTGGAGGGCTATACGCATGAAGAGATCGGCGACGTGCTCGGCGTGACCGCCGGGACGTCCAAATCGCAGCTCTTCAAGGCGCGGGCCAAGATGCGAGACATGCTCGCTGGGCTCGGCGGAGCTGCGCACGAACGTGGAGCAGAAGCATGGACCATTTGACCATCGAAGATCTGGCTCGTCTCGTCGACGAGACTCCGACCGCCGAGGAGCAGGCGCTTCTCGACGCCAACCCCGAGTACCGTCAGGAGCTCGCGGCGCTGAAGGAGCAGAGCGCAGCGCTCGGCGCGCTGCCCGAACTCCTGCCGCCGAAGGGGGATTGGCAGGTCCTGGAGGCGCAGCTGCGCTCCGAAGGACTCGTGCGCGATCCGGGCCTCTTCACGAAGCTCGGACTGGCGCACACCCCGTCGTGGATGAAGGCGGCGGCCGCCGCCGTGCTCTTCCTCAGCGGCGCAGGAGCGGGAGCGACCGCGACGACGCTGACGACGGATCCCGTAGCCGGAAGCGACTACGCCTCGGCCAACACGGTCCAAGATGCCGCGATCGCGGTCACGGCGGCGCAGGAGAACTACGTCAACGCCGTGACGCACTACCAATCGCTGCGCACGATCGAGGGCGCCCCTGCCGTCGGTGACCCCGTTTCCCGTCTCGCGGCACTCGAGAAGCTCGTCGAAGCGAGTCAGGCCGCGGTCTGGCACAACCCCGAGGATCCCTACCTGAACGGGATTCTGACGTCGGCGTGGGCAGAGCGGAACGCGATGGCGCGTCTCGTGAGCGTCTCGAACGACAACTGGTTCTAGCGCAGCGTTCGATGATGTCTTCCCGACCCTTCGCCTTCTCTGCCGTCTTCGCGGTCGCCGCGATCGGCGCATCGGTCTCGTCGACCGATGCGCAGCAGGTGGCCGTCGTAGCCGAGACCCCCAGAGGCTGGATCGGCATCTCTTTCGAGGTGATCGAAGATGCGTGGGGCCGGGCCTCCGCGATCGAAGTGACCGAGGTCGTCCCTGGCAGTCCGGCCGCACAAGCCGGAGTGCGCGCGGGTGACCACATCCTCGCGATCAACGACCTCGACGAAGCTCACGAGCTGGCGCAACTCACGAGCCGTCTTCGACTCAGCCCCGGTGACGTCGCCGTTGCCGAAGTAGAGCGCGACGGTCGTCTCAGCCAACTCCGCATGGTCGCAGCGACCGTACCGACCGACGTGGTCATCGGGAGTCAGGTCCAGGTCGAATTGGCCCCGCTGGGGATCCAGACTTGGGTCCGCCAGATGGACTCGCTCCGCATCATCATCCAGGAGCGACAAGGCACCCGTGACGTGCGCATCCTGAGAGACGGCTCGAGCGCGGGACAGGGCCGACTCACTGTCGTCCAGGACGGCGATGTCACGACGATCCGTGCCGCCATCGCGCCCTTCGAGTTCCACCTCTTCCAAGGCGAGCAGTACGACTCCCTGAACCGAGAGATGGTGGAGCTGAATCAGGTCATGGAGACCCTTCGCGTCCGGCTAATCGAGCGCGAAGCCGAGGTGCTCCGCGAAGACCGGAGCCGGGGCGTCCTCCATCTCACGGAGGACAACGAGTTCCGCCGCCTGTCGACGATGCTTCGTCAGGCTTCCGACCGATCGGCCACGCTGCGGTCGGCGATGGCCGAGTCGGCGCGTGAAACCGCAGGGGCGAACTACTTCCGCACCATGCCGGGCCAGGGCTCGTCCGTCTCCACGCCGCTCCGCGTCGTAGAACCCGAGACGGCCACACCGCCAGAGTTCCGACCGCTGACGCCGTATCTCGTCGGCCGAAACCGGATCGCGGGTGCGGAAGTCGTCGATGTGAAGCCCGAGCTCGCCGACTACTTCGGTGTCCGCGGTGGCGTGCTCATCGTCGATGTGGTCCCGGGCACGCCCGCCGACCGCGCCGGCATCCGACCCGGCGACGTCATCACCGAGGTCGACGGCCGAATGATCCGCACGGTCGAGGCCCTCCGGGTCGGTATAGCGTCGATGCGCGGGGACATCGAGCTCGGCTTCGTCCGCCAGGGCGAGCCCTGGACCGCGACGCTTACGAGACGCTAGCGGGTCGTCCGGCTACTCGTATCGCAACGCGTCGATCGGATCGAGTTGGGCAGCGCGCCGCGCCGGCCACATTCCGAAGAAGAGCCCGACCGCAGCAGAGAATCCGATCGCAGCCGCGACCGCTTCCGGAGCGACGGCCGTGTCCCACGACGCGACCCGGGTCATCGTCTCGGCTGCCCCGTAACCCGCGGCGACGCCGATCAGCCCACCGAGGATACACAGGAACAGCGCTTCGACGAGGAACTGCGTCATGATGGCTCGTCGCGTCGCGCCGAGTGCTTTTCTCACGCCGATCTCTCGGGTCCGTTCGGTCACCGATACGAGCATGATGTTCATGATCCCGATTCCGCCGACAAGAAGGGACACGCCCGCGATACCTGCCAGGAGCAGGGCGAACGTCTGATTCGTCTCGTTGAAGGTTTCGAGGAGGTCAGCAGAGTTTCGGATGTTGAAGTCGGCGTCCTCGCCGGCCTTGATCCTGTGCTCCCGGCGCATGATCCGATCGATCTCGGCGAACGCCATGTCGAGCTGTTCGGGCGTCTCGGTCGCTGCGTAAATCGACCCGAGTCGATCCCGCCCACCCATCACCCGGTACTGGGCGGTGGATTGAGGGATGAAGATCTGATCGTCCGGTCGAACCCAGGCGGCATCTCCCTTCTCGACCAGCACGCCGATCACCTCGAAGAGAATTCCCCGGACCTGGATGTTCTCCCCGATGAGCAACTCGGGAGGAGTCTCCCCAAACTGCGTCGGCATGTTGTACCCGAGCACCGCCACGCGACGACGCCCCTGGACCTCACCTTGATCGAACCACCGACCCACGAGGATCTCGTGGTCGTACATCTCGAAGTACTCGGGCCACACACCCATGATCTGAGTGTTCGAGTTCCAACGCTTGTACGTCACCTGCATGCGCGACTGCTGCTCGGGTGACACGGTGAGAAGTCCGTTCGACTGGTCGCGTAACGCTATCGCGTCCTCGATCGAGAGGTCTGCGTCTCCGCGGGAGACGCCACCCCACATCTGCTGCCCCGGGCGGACTGTGAGGATCGAGGTCCCCATACGGTTGATCTGCTCCTCGACGCGCTGCTGCGCACCTTCGCCGAGTGCGACCATGGTGATCACAGCCGCAATACCGATGACGATGCCCAGCGTCGTGAGAACCGAGCGGAGCACATTTGCGCGCACCGCTCCCATGGCGACTCCAATGATCTCGAAAATGAGCATGTCGGAGTCTCCTAGCGTCCGCGTGGACGGCCCGAGCCGCCGAACGGTGATCCGCCGCCCATGCGTTCGCGCATCTGAGCCAAGAAGGCGTCCTGTTGGGCCTGGAGCTGCGCAGCGCCCACGATCACGAGGGTTTCTTCCGCCTCGAGTCCGCTGACGATTTGGGTGTTGTCCCAGTCCCCAATTCCGATCTGCACCATACGGGGCTCAGGCACGCTATCCGCCGAGAGTACGAAGACCACCGCGGGCCGGCTCTCGCGCGGAGGCGCTGCGTTCGGATCCCCACCCGGCACGTTCGGCGCGCCCCCTCGCCCAGCGAACTGAGAGCGCATGGCCGCCATCGCGGCTTGGAGCGAGTCCTGGGTGATCTCACCGGCCTCGGCCTGCTCGCGGAGAACCTGCATCTGGGCACGCGGCCCCTGAGCAGCCGCCTCACCGCCCGAGCTCTCGCCGTCGGCTTCCGTCGCGGCACCACCGGCCGTCGCGCCACCCGGACGCCCCCCCGCGCCGCCCCGCGCCGCTGCGCCGCCGGCACCGCCGGCTCCGCCACCTCGCATGGCCGCGCCACCGGGTCGGCCACCGGCACGACCTCCCCGCATGAACTGCGTCAGGTCCATCTCCTCGATGTCCAGTCCCAGCGCCATCGCGGCAGGGCCGACATCTGTGGTTTGTACGACGGCGTTGTTTGGTACCATGACGACGTCACGGGCCTCATCGATAGAAATCTCGACTTCGGCATTCATACCCGGCCGGAGTAGGCCCGCGCGGTTGTCGATGGAGACGATCACGGGGAACATCGTCACGTTTTGCTCGACAGTCGCCTGCGGCTCGATCTTGTCGACGACGCCAACGAAGGTCCGGTCGGGATACGCCTCGACGCGAACGCTCGCCTCGAGCCCCGCTTCGAGGTCGCCCATGTCGGTCTCGTCGACGAGGGTGCGGACCTGCATCTCTCCGAGGTCGGCCATAACGAAAAGGGCCGTGCCGCCGGAGACGTTCGAGGACGCCGACTGAATGACGGCGCCTTCCTCGACGTTCTTCTGGATGATCGTGCCTTGCATCGGCGCACGGATCGAGACGTCTGCGAGTTGAAGCTCGGCCAACTCGAAGTTCGTCTGAGCTCGAACGAGCGACGCCTCGGCGTTGGCGAAGGAGAGCGTCGCGCTCTCGAACTCGGACTGGGTGATCACCTCTGCATCTAACAGCCGTTGTTGCCGCTCGAGCTGGGCGTCCGCGATCTGAAGCTGCGCCTCTGCCACCCGGAGATCGGCTTCGGTCTGATTGAAGCGGTTCGCCACGTCGCGCGGGTCGATCTCCGCGAGGAGTGCCCCCCGCTCCACGACGTCGCCGATGTCGGTCATGAGACGAAGGATCTCTCCAGAGGCTTTGGACTTGACCTCGACCTCCCGAACGGGCTCGACGGTGCCGGTCGCTTCCGCGCGAAGGAGAAGGTCTCCTCGGGAGGACACTGTCGTGAGGAGGGTGGGGCCCGTGTCTTCCGCCGCCTCTCCGGTCTCGCACGCCGAGGCCGCCAGGAGTGTGGCGAGCATGAAGGCGCCGCCAATGCGCCGATCTATCATACCGAACTCTCCGCTGGCTGATTCAAGAAGTCCTTCTCGATCAGCCCATCTTTGAGGTGAACCTGTCGCTTCGCGTGTTCCGCGATGTCGTGTTCGTGCGTAACCAAGACGATCGTCTGGCCCGCTTCGTTAAGCTGGTTGAACTGAGCCATGACGTCCTCGGACGTCACCGAGTCGAGGTTTCCGGTCGGCTCGTCGGCCAAGAGGAGGGCCGGCTCGTTGACGAGGGCGCGGGCCACGGCGACGCGCTGCCGCTGACCACCGGACATCTCCGGGGGCTTGTGGTCCATCCGGTCCCCCAGGCCGACCATCTCGAGCTTCTCGGCCGCCCGGCGCTTCCGCTCCTTCGCGCCGACGCCGGCGTAGATCAGGGGGAGCTCGACGTTGTGCAGCGCCGTCGCCCGCGGGAGCAGGTTGAACGTCTGGAAGACGAACCCGATCTCACGATTGCGGACCCGCGCCAGTTGGTCCTCCGAGAGATCGCTGACCTTCTGATCGTTCAACCAGTAGTCGCCCTCGGTGGGGGTGTCGAGACACCCGATCATGTTCATGAACGTCGACTTGCCGGAGCCGGACGGCCCCATGATCGCGACGAACTCACCGGCTTGGATGAGCAAGTCAACCCCGTCACATGCCTTCACCGTCTCGGCGCCGAGGACGTAGTGCTTCTTCAGGCCGACCGTACGGATGATCTCGCTCACAACTCCCTCCCCAGGATGGCCTCGAGCTCGGCTCGGGCCAAGATGTAGTCGTATCGTGCGGTGACGACGTCGACGTCGGCTTGCGTGACTGCGTTCTGGCTGACGAGAACGTCGAGGATCGTCGCCGCTCCGACCGAGTACCGCTCGCGAACGACGCGTAGATCCTCAGCTGCTACGAACGCCGCGTCCTCGGCAATCAAGATCGCCTGCTGAGCGGTGAGGAGCGTCTGGAGCGCAGCGTCCGCTTCCTCGCGAGCGGCGAGGCGCGCGTCGTCCTCCTGGAGCCGGCTCACCCGGAGCGTGTACTGCGCCCGATCGATCGACGACTCCCTTTGGAAGCCGTTGAAGATCGGATAGCTCAGGCTGAGCGACATGTTCCAGCTCGTGTTTCCACCGGTGAACGACCGGCTCTGGTTGTTCCAGTTGTAGCCCGATGACATCCGCAACGACGGAATGTACGCGGTCTTGGCGGCCGAGACGTTCGCGCCCGCAGCGACCGAGGCTTCGCTGGCCGCAATCACGGACGGAGACACGGTCTCGGCGAGCTCCATGATCTCGTTCTCACTCAACGCCAGGGCGCTGGGGTCGAGCGACGCGGGCCGCGCCGGCGTCACCGGTCGGCCTTCACCGATCTGTCGCCCAAGCGAGAAACGAGCGGCACGAAGCGCGTTCTCCGTTTGCAAGATGGTCTGCTCGGCATTCACGACGTCGAGGCGCGCCCGAAGAGAATCGGACACCGTCGCCTCTCCCACGAGCGTACGAGATCGCACGATGTCGAGATTCTGCTGCGCCTGCTCCAACCTCTGCCTGGCCACCTCGAGGAGGTCGGACTGACGCAGCGCGTTGAAGAAGACGTTCTGCGTTTGCAGCGTCACTTGGTACCGCTGGTTGGCGTACCGTGCCTCCGTCGCGCGGATGTCCGCTTGCGCGACGTCGTACTCCCGGAAGCGACGCGTGCCCTCGAAGACCGTCCACGACCCCGAGATGCCAGCACTGTACGAGTCCGAGCTCCCCGACTCGATCACACCGGTGGCCTCGTTCAGGACGTTCGCGCTACGGAGGGAGCCGGAACCATTCGCGTTCACCGTCGGCAAGAATGCCGCCCACGAGGACCGCTTCGTGATGTACGCGTTGTCTACGGCCTGTTGCTGCTGAGCCATGGCGGGGCTGCGGATGAGCGCCCGCTCGATGGCTTGGTCTAGAGTGACCTCGGCCTGCGCCCGCCCTTCGGTGGGCGTGAGGCACAATAACCCCACGACCGCTCCGAGGAGCGAGCGGGCCGAAGCCCGCGAAAAGCTTTGCATGTTGTCCTACCGCTAGTCGTCGTCGTTCCCCGAGCCGTCCGCCGGTGCGTACCGCTCGTCCAGCAGCTGCTGGTAGCGTTCGGCCTGCTCCGGCGTCAGGACGCCCTTAATCGCTACACGCGTCTCCATGAGGATGACCCTGAAGTCGGAGCGATACGCCTCCAGGTGCATGTCCTCGAGCGCTTCGCGACGGGCGCGGTGCTCGGCTACGATCTCATCGATGAGCGCGAGCTGCTCTTCGTTAGGTTCGACCTCGAGGTAGGTCGGTCCGCGGCGCTCGTCCTCGGGCTCGTTCGCGGTCTCCTCTTCCGCCACCTCCACCGGCATGTCCGGCTCATCGGCGCGAAGTCGGTTGTCCGCGACGGCACCCATGAGGGCTCCGGCGGCGAAAACGACGGCAAGCACCGTGGCGGTGACGAGCCGAGTGCGGGATTCGTGACCCATGGTGCTAGAACTCGTCCGAAGCCGCGAAGGCGACCAGACCGGCAGCCTCGTCCGGCGAGAGTAAAACCGGCGCGAGCTCGACCGGGACGGCGGGCACCGTCGGAGCGACCTCGACTACGATCTGCTCCCCGACCATCGGTGCAGCGGGCCGGATCAAGGCCACGCCCGCCACGGCGGCCGCAAGTAGGGCGGACGGAACGAGCGTCCGAGACCACGACGTCATGACGTCCTGGACCGTGAGTTGGGCAACCATCCGCCGGCGCGACAGCTCACGCGCTGCCTGCTGCAGCACCTGGCCTCGGAAACGGAGCCAGTAGTTGGCGTCGCGCTGGGCAGGGTCGAGCGACTCGAGCGCACGCCCGAGTTCGACGTCCACGCCGAGTTCGTCTGCTCGGTTCCGTTCCGAACTGAATCCGAAATTCATGGAATTTTCCTCAAGATCTCCGGCATCCCGGGCACCTGCTCGAGCGCCGCTCTAAGAGCTTTCCTGGCAAAATGTAAGTGAGACCTCACGGTCCCCGATGGGAGCGAAAGCCGCTCCGCGATTTCTCTATGTTTCCAGCCTTCCAAGTCGTGCAGGAGCACGATCTGTCTCTGTACCTCTGGAATGTCGGCGAGCGCGGCCTCGAGTATGGACCTCAACTCGACCTGCTCCGTCACTCGATCCGGAGTCGGTGCCCTGGAGCGAGCTCCCGGAGGCACTTGGTCCGTCTCCCGAAGCGATTCCCGGCGGATGAGGTTCTTCGACCGATTCCTGACGATCGTCATCAACCACCCGGCAAAACGCTCCGGACTCCTGCATTCCTCCAAGCGGTCGAGCGCGACCAGGAACGCCTCCTGGGCCGCATCTTCCGCATCTTCATGCCTTCCTACCACCGAGAACGCGACCGCGTACGCCGCGCGCTGATACCGCTCTACCAAGCGTCCGAAGGCAACCTCATCGCCTTCGCGCGCCCGAAGAACCAGCTCCCCGTCTGTCGGGGTCTCGGACAACCTTAAAGACACCGCAGTCTGAATTCGTGTTGAGGAAAAAAAAGGCCGTCGGGGCGGGCGACGGTCCTCTTGAAGATTGAATCTACCCGGACCGTGGCCGCCCCGCACCGCCGCGCCCTCCGCGGCGTCCCCCCCGCCGGCCCCCGCGGCGTTGAGGTCGAGGCTCCGGCGGCGGGCGTGACGGGCGCTCGGACGGTGGCTTCGCTCGGGCCAAAAGCGCTTCCAACTGTGCGCACGACAGCCCGTCGAGCGTACGCGCGACCGCCCACCCTTCCCGATCCGGCCGCTCCGACGTGGAACCCTGTTCCCAAAAGCCGAGGAGCAAGAGTGGCGCACCTCCGCCGTTCGCCGCTCCCGATCGGCCCAGCACCCTCACGGTCCACCCCGGCTGGAGCCCGCAGAGGGACAGCTCGGTGACATCCGGATCCACCGGGGACGGAGATGCCGGCTTCGACTCCAGGTCTCGCGCGGGCCGGGGGGGACCGCCTCCGCCCTTCGATCGATGGGACGCCGAGCCACTACGTGCAGACCCGTCGGGCCGAGCGGGGGCCGGCCGAGCCGGTCGAAGCGGTGGGTCGGAGCCGTCTTCGGTCATCTCAGGAAGGTTGCAGGTGGTCTCGCGAGCCACCTTATTACCGTCGGTAACACAGGCAAGGTAGCGTCCCCCCCCTACCATGGCAGCCACATGTCGAACGACGAGGGACAGAGCAGCGCGAAGCGTGAGTACACGCAGCTGCTACGCCTGCACGATCAGCTGATGGGGCAGTTCACGCGCGCTCGGGACGAGCTGCTCGCCCCGAGTACCGACAGCCTGGTCAAGCAGATCAAGGGACGCACCGGAACCGAGCCCGACCTCACCGAGCTGAAGACCGCGGTCGAAGAGGCGATTCGTAGCCTGAAGCTCTCGCAGTCGAGGATCCAGTCTGCGCTGAACACGGGCGACGAAGCCACCTTCGAGGTGGACGGTATCAACAACCTGCCGGCCTACCTGAAGCGTTTCCTCGCGGAACACGCGGGCCAGCCTGGCTTCAGCTACGAAGTCGTCGAGGACCCCGTGCGTGGTTGGATGATCTGCTGGAAGGAGTACACCCACCGGGGCACGGTGCGGGGGTACGGACAGATCTGCGAGCGCCCGTACGCCTGGCTCGAGGACTGAGTCCGGCCCTCCGCCGTCAGCCGGGGCGCACCGCCTCGAGCGCGTCCTCGCCATAGAACAGTCGGATGTACTTCGCCTGTGTCGACGTCACGCGGCGAACGACCCACACCAGGTGCACGTAATTCGGCTCCGTCGGCTCCGTCCGGAGCCGCATGCCTGCCTCTCGTGGGAGGCGGTTCGCCTTCCGGTTGTTACAGGGTGAGCACGCGGTCACGACGTTCGACCACTCGTTGCGACCGCCCCGGGACACCGGGACGACGTGATCGCGGGTCAGGAACTGCCGCCCCTTCAGCTCGTTGCGATGTCGACCGCAGTACTGACACGTGTAATCGTCGCGTGCGAACAAGAAGGTGTTCGTCACCTGGCGTCGGAAACGGTAGGGGACGTGGACGTAGCGAACGAGCCGGATGACCGCGGGCCACGGAATGACTTCGTGCTCCGACCGGAACACGCGGGAGTGGTCGTGCTCGAGGACTTCGGCCTTACCATCGAGCACCAATCGAACCGCGCGGCGAGCGGGCACGATGGTCAGCGGCTCGAACGACGCGTTCAAGGCCAAGCAACTCACCGATCCACTCCCTCCCTCTGGATGCCGCTGACCGAAGCTAACCGGTCGGGTCGAAACGGCTCAACTACGCCACGTCACATCAGAGTAACGCGACGGGGTCCCGGTCGATCGCCAACCGCACGTCCCCGGCGGGCAAGCGGAACTCGAGGGCGAGGGCCCGCGCCACCGCCCCGAGCGACTTCGCCGACTCGGTCCGCAGGAGGAAGTGCCAGCGCCATCGCTTGTGAAGTCGTTCGATCGGCGCGGGTGCCGGACCGACCAACTCGACCGCCCCCGGGAGGGGCGGGCCACCCTCGAGGCGGCGCCGGACGAAGTGCGCTGCCGCCTCTGCCGCGTCGGCGGCGAGTCGCTGATCCGGGCTGCTGACGACGGCGTTGATCATGCGCCGGTGGGGGGCGTACGGAGGCGACCGACGGGTGTCGATCTCGCGGGCCGCGAAGCCCTCCAAGTCGTGTCGGACCGCCGATTGGATCGCGTAGTGTTCCGGCATCGCGGTCTGGATCAACACCTCGCCACTTCGGGTGGATCGACCGGCCCGGCCCGCGACCTGACTCAAGAGCTGGAACGTCCGCTCGCTCGCCCGGAAGTCCGGCAGGTGCATGCCGACATCGGCGTTCACGACGCCCACGAGGGTTACGCGTGGGAAGTCGAGCCCTTTGGCGATCATCTGTGTGCCCAGCAGAATGTCGACCTCGTGGCGCTCCACCCGCTCCAGAATGCGTTGATGGGCCCACTTCCCGCCCGTCGTGTCGACGTCCATTCGAGCGACGCGCGCGGACGGAAAGGTCTCGTGCGTCACCCGCTCGACCTGTTCCGTCCCGAGCCCCCGGAAGGAGAGGTCCTTCGACCCGCAGCGAGGGCATCGGGACGGGGCAGGAGCTTCGTAGCGACAATGGTGGCAGACGATGCGTTCGGTCACGCGGTGGTAGGTCAACGAGATCGAACAGTTCTCGCACTGCTCCACCTCACCGCACTCCCGACACTGAACGAACGACGAGTATCCACGCCGGTTGAGGAGGAGGATCACCTGCTCTTCACGACGCAGCCGTGCATCCACGGCCTCCACCAAAGGCGGGGAGAGCACCCCAGCCCCCCGATTCGCGTGGTCCCCCGCGGCCCGTCTCTTCGCGGCGGCTTTGCGCTCGCTCCGAAGGTCGACGAGACGCACCTCCGGCAGCCGTCCTCCACCGACCCTCTCGGGGAGGAAGAGTCGATCGAACTTCCCGGACCGCGCGTTGTGCCAACTCTCGAGCGAAGGCGTGGCACTGCCGAGCACACAGACGGCACCGTGGCGGGCCGCGCGCACGACGGCTAGGTCGCGCGCGTGGTAGCGGGGCGCCTCGGACTGCTTGTAGCTGCCATCGTGCTCCTCGTCGACGACGATCGCTCCGAGGTTGGCCAAGGGCGCGAAGAGCGCCGAACGGGCACCGACGGCGATGCGCCGCTCTCCCCGACGCAGCATGCGCCACGCATCGTAGCGTTCGCCATCCGAGAGCCCCGAGTGGAGCACCGCCACTTCGTCCCCGAAGTGGGCGCGGAAGCGGGACACGGTTTGCGGGGTCAGCGCGATCTCCGGCACGAGCACGATCGCGCTCTTACCGCGAGCCAACACGTCACGAAGGAGCTCGATGTAGACCAGCGTCTTGCCCGACCCGGTGATCCCCTGAAGCACGAACGGCTTCCGAGTTTCGGAGTCCTGGGCCGCCACGAGTGCGTCGAGCGCGGACTGCTGGTCCGGGGTGGGTGTCAGGTCGGGAGGCGCGTCGGGCGGGCGCGAGGAGAACGGATCTCGCACCTCCTCCTCGTCGCGCACCTCGACGAGGCCTTTCTCTTCCAAGCCCGTCACGACGCTGCGACTGAAGCCACCTGATCCCGTGAGGGTCGACAGCTCGGTGCTTCCGCCGGCCGCTTCGACGAAGCCGAACGCCTCGCGCTGCCGACGCGCCCTGCCGAACGCCACCTCACGCTGAGCCAGATTCTCTAGGTGGTCGGTGATGACCACCATCCGTCGCATGCGCACGCTCGGTGCCGGTGGCGGGACGGTCGTGTGCCGAAGGACTCCTCGGGCCTCGAGCGACCGTAGCTCGGGCCAGACCGAGCCCATGCCGAGCCCGCGCCTCAACGTTCGCACGCGACGAGGCCCGGGGTGTTCGGCCAACCACGCCAGAACCCGCTGCTCGCGAGACCGAAGGCCCGGCGGCACGTCCGACACGACCTCGACGTAGTCGCGCGAGACGTCGGACAGGACGGCGGGTAGGGCCGCGCGCAGGGCGATACCGAGTGGCGCGACGTAGTACGACGCCATCCACTGCGCGAGCGCGAGGATATCCGACGGTACGGTCGGCTCCTTGTCGAGCACCGCCAGAACTGGCTTCGCCTTGGCGCCGACGTCCTCGCTTCCGGGTCCGACGATCCAGCCGATCCGCTCGTCACGTCGGAAGGGGACGAGGACCCGAGTGCCGGGTGCGGGTGCTGCCGACGCGTCGATCCGGTACGTGAACGTGCGGTGGATCGGGAGCGGCAGAGCGACGTCCACGAGGACGCCACGCTCACTCACGCCGTAGCGCCCCCTTCGTCCCCGAACATGACGAAGATCTCGCGCTGGTACTCCGACGGCGTCACTTCCGGCCCGTCGATGCCCCAGTGCACGTTCACCTCGCTACGGATGCCGATGTCGTCCGTGATGTAGATGCCGGGCTCCACCGAAAAGGCGACGCCTGGAAGGAGACGACGATCATCTCGGCTCTCGAGGTTGTCGAGATTCGGTCCGCTCCCGTGGAGGTCGGTGTCGATCGAGTGCCCCGTCCGGTGCACGAAGTAGGGGCCGTACCCGCGCTCTTCGATTACCGCGCGGGCCACGTCGTCGACCTCGAGCCCTCGGACGTCCGTGCCCGCGGACGAGCGTTCCCGTAGGAAGTCGATCGCGGCATCACGGGCGTCGCGCACCGCTTCCCAGATCTCCTGCGTCCGAGGGTCTACGTGGTCGTCCATCACCGCCATCCACGTCTGGTCGGCCGCAACGGAGCTCGGGAAGGCACCCCACAGATCGATCAGCAGGAGGTCTCCTCGGTTGATCGTCTCCCCCGCCCCGACCGGTGCATAGTGGGAGTCGGACGCTCGGGGGCCGATGGCGACGATACAGGAGAGCTGCTCGGTGAGGCCCTGGGCCGCCAGCGTCGACACGATCCACTCGGAGAGGACGCCCTCGCTGGTCGGCTCTCCGTTCCGAATGGCGTCGGCCGCGCGCTCGAACGCCCGGCGCGCCACGTCCTTTACGATGCCTGCAGCCCGTCGGTGGTCCTCGAGATGCTTAGCGGACAGTACGGAGTGGAACTCCGACACCAAGTCGCCCGAAGAGGCGATCTCGACGCCGTGGGACAGGAGTACTCCGGCGATTCCGGCCGGGACGTAGTCCAGAGTGGGTACGGCTCCACCGGGAGAGACCTCCATCGCGAGGCGCGTGCGACCATCGACGAGGGCGGCGAGCTGCTCTTCCATCTCACGCCAGCCCGAGTACGTCCGACGCTCGAAGGGCCAGTGCCGCCACGACGAGGCCTCGATCGCGTGAATCAGGGCGATCGGTTCCCCTTCGGCGGGGATCAGGACGAATCCGCGGCGCGTCGTCTTCCCCAGTCCGAGGAGGGTCACTGCGATCGGGTTGAGGTGATGGAACTCGTAGAGCAGCCACCCGTCCAGTCCCTGCTCCGATAGAGCGCGTCGGACTCGAGTCACTCCTTCTTCACTGCACAGTAGCGCGTCGCTCACTCGTCCTCTCCTTCACGGTCCCCGAACAACGGAAGTCCTCGGGTGTCAGCTCGTTCGTCTTCATCATCGGGCACATCGGCGGGGTGCGGCAGCGCCGCAACCGACGCGGGTTGATCGGGCCCTGCCGAAGTCCCCTCGATCGCGGACTCTTCCGGCGCCTCGGGCCGTCGCTCGCTGTTCACTCGACCGTTGGAGTCTGCGGGCCCACCGCCCTTGCGACCACGCAGTAGGTCGAGGCCCAATATTCGCTCACCCGTCAACAGCTTGTGGACCTCATTCTCGCGGCGGATGGCAGCCCGCACCCCCTTCCACCCCCACCGACTCCACGCGCGCCGCAGAATCGCCATGCGCTCGGCCAGTCCAAAGAGTTCGGCGAAGTCCGGGAAGGGCTTCGCCACCGTCGGGCGGAACGCGGTTTCCTCGTCGGACCAGTCTTCGACGTGCAGCTCGGTGACACCGGCGTCCTTAAGAATGCGCTTCCACTCCACAACCATCAGAGGGGTCGCGCCTAGGTACCCTGCGAGGACTGAGCGTCGAGGCTCGTCGACCGGAGCCTTCCACACCAGCTGTACGAGCACGATGAAGCCGCCTGGCTTGGTCACGCGGACCAACTCTCGGACGGCAGCCTCCGGGTCACAGTGATTGGCGAGTCCGATCTCACCAATCGCGATATCGAAGATCTCGTCTCGATACGGAAGGGCGTCGGACCGGCCTGTCTGGAACTGAATGCTCCCCCCGGCGCCGGTCTCTCGACTCCAGGCGTCCGCTTCGTCGACCATTCGTGGATCGAAGTCGACACCCGACCCCGTCACCTCGAATTCGCGGGCGAAGTACTCCAGCGGCACGCCCTTCCCCGCTGCGACATCGACGACCTCGAGGCCGGCCCGCATCTCGGTCAACACCGCGATCTGCCGGTACAGATCGACGCCGCCGGGCGGGAAGAGTCGCTTCGGGCTCAACCGAACCAGGTCGAGCATCGAAGGCACGGACGGCGCGTACACCTCGCCGTCGGAATGGGAAGACATGGGTCGGAAAGGTACCTGAGGCGGCGGCGAGGGCAATCTCGACGCGGCCTAGGCGCCCTGATCCGGCAGTCCCGCCAGCGCGCGAATGACCGATACCGCACCATGCCCCAGGCGGGAGGGGTCGTAGCCACCCTCGAGCAGGGCGACGAGTCGGCCGCCACAGCCTTGCGCCACGTCGAGCAGGTCGCCGGTCATCGCGTAGAGATCGGCGGGCTCGAGGAGAAGCTGACCCAGCGGGTCTCCCGCCATACAGTCGAAGCCGGCCGAGAGGAGGACGAAGTCGGGCACGAAGTCACGCGTGGCTTCGGAGAGAGACTCTCGAAGAGCGGCCCTATGCTCGGAAGCCGGGGTGTTCGCCGGCAGCGGGACGTTCAAGGTGTACCCCTCGCCATCCCCGCTTCCTCGCTCGTCCGCCGCACCGGTGCCCGGGTAGTGGGGCCACTGGTGAAGCGATACGAAGTAGACCGACGGATCGGCGTAGAAGACGTCTTGCGTACCGTTTCCGTGGTGGACGTCCCAGTCCACGATCAGGACCCGTTCGGCACGTCCGGTCGCCTGCAAGGAGCGGGCGGCGACGGCCACGTTGTTGAAGAGACAGAAGCCCATCGGGGTCGTGGGCGTGGCGTGGTGTCCCGGAGGTCGCGTGGCGACGAAGGCGTTCCGCAACGCGCCGTCCGCAACGGCGTGCACCGCCGAAATCGACGCACCCGCACTCCCCACCGCCGCCTCCCAACTCGCAGAGGAGACTTTGGTGTCGGGATCGAGCGCGACGATCTGTTCGCTCTCCTCGGCTCGCGAGCACGCGGCCCGGACCTGCTCGATGTGCTCGGCCGTGTGCACCCTCAGCAGATCTTCGAGAGACGCCTCCGCGGCGAGCTGCTGCTCGACATGCCCGTGGAGCGTCAGGAGGTCTTTGCCGACCGTCGAGGCGAGAGATCTCAGGCGACCCTGATGCTCGGGATGCCCCCACCCCGTGTCGTGAAGGGGGGAGGCCGGGTGCAGATAAAACCCGGTCAACTCAGACATCGGTGTCCCTCGCGGGCGGTCAGTTCGCCGCAGCCATCAGCGACTCGATCCGCTCCTGGATCGAACGAACTTCTCGGACCCGGGCCTTGAGCGCGATCAGCGCATCGACCGCAGCGGATGTCGCCGACATCGTCGTGAGGTAGGGCACGCCGTAGGTGATCGCCGCACGTCGCATCGCGTAGTCGTCGTACTGAGACTTCTTACCCAACGGGGTGTTGATCAGAAGCGCGACGTTCCCGCTGACGATGTGGTCGACGATGTTCGGCCGGCCTTCGCCGACCTTGTACACCAGTTCGGTCTTCACCCCCAGTCCGGACAGGTGCTTCCCCGTCCCCTTCGTCGCCATGATGGAGAAGCCGAGGTCCGAGAGTCGGCGAAGCATCGGGGTGACGGTCTCTCGATCACTCGAGTTCACCGTCACGCACACGACCCCGTGCTCCGGCAGGTGGTTGCCCGCCGAGATTTGAGCCTTGGCGAAGGCCATCCCGAAAGAGTCGTCGAAGCCCATCACTTCGCCGGTCGACCGCATCTCGGGTCCCAGAAGGACGTCGATGTCGAAGCGGTTGAAGGGGAAGGCGGCCTCTTTCACCGCCACTCCGGGCACCGGCGGTTCTTCGGGGACCTCGAGATCCGCGAGACGTTCGCCGGCCATGACCCGGGCCGCGAGCCGTGCGAGCGGTGTGCCGGTCGCCTTGCTCACGAAGGGCGTCGTCCTCGACGCCCTGGGGTTCACCTCGAGGACGTACACCACGCCATCGCGGATCGCGTACTGCACGTTCATCAGTCCGACGACGCCGAGTTCGAGCGCGAACTTCCGGGTCAGGTCCCGGATCTCGTCGAGCGCCTCGCCCGGCAGCAGATACGGCGGAAGTACGCACGCCGAGTCGCCGGAGTGCACGCCGGCGTCTTCGATGTGCTGCATGATGCCGCCGATCACGACGTCGGTGCCGTCACAGAGCGCGTCGACGTCCGCCTCGAAGGCGTCTTCCAAGAAGCGGTCGATCAGGACCGGGTGATCCGGCGATGCGCGCACAGCCTCGCGGAAGTACCGCTCTAACGAAGCCTCGTCGTAGATGATCCGCATCGCTCGGCCACCGAGCACATAACTCGGCCGCACGAGCACCGGGAAGCCGATTTCCGCAGCGATCGACTGCGCCTGTTCCTCGCTCGTCGCGATCCCGTTGTCGGGCGTGCGAGCGCCGATGGCGCGGCACACTTCGTCGAAGCGATCTCGGTCCTCCGCTCGATCGATGGCATCGACCGACGTCCCGAGGATCGGTGCCCCCAGCTCCTCCAACCCGCGGGCCAAGTTCAGTGGTGTCTGACCGCCGAGTTGGACGATGACTCCCTTGGGCTGCTCGAGATGCACGATCTCCAGCACGTCTTCCAACGTGAGCGGCTCGAAGTAGAGCTTGTCGCTGACGTCGAAGTCGGTCGAGACGGTCTCCGGGTTGGAGTTGACCATGATCGCCTCGTAGCCGGCCTCTCGAAGCGCGAGAACGGCTTGGACGCAGCAGTAGTCGAACTCGATGCCCTGGCCGATTCGATTCGGCCCACTGCCGAGGATGACGATCTTCTCTCGATCGCTCGGCGTACTCTCCGATTCGGACTCGTAGGACGAGTAGAAGTACGGGGTCTCGGCCGGGAACTCGCCCGCGCAGGTGTCCACGACGTTGTAGGTCGGACGAATCCCCTCGTCCCACCGTCGCTGACGAACGGTGGCCTCGTCCTCACCGCGAAGCTCAGCCAATTGACGGTCCGAGAAGCCCTCGCGCTTCATCGCATGGAGAAGCTCCGGGGTCACCTCGTCGGCACCGGCGTACCGCCGCTCCCACTCGATGATCTGCGCGAATTGGTCGAGGAACCACGGATCGATCTTCGTTGCGTCGAAGATCTCTTCGAGGCTCACGCCCGCTTCCATCGCTCGCTTGATCTGGAAGGGTCGCACGGCCGTCGGCCGACGAAGGGCCCCTACCATGCGGGCGACGTCGTCGTTCTTGAGGCCGTCGTCCTCCAGACTCTCGCCCACGACCCAGCCGTGACGGCCGGTTTCCAGTCCTCGGAAGCCCTTCTGCCACGCGCTGCGGAAGGTCCGCCCGATCGCCATCGTCTGGCCGACGGACTTCATCTGGACGCCGAGCGTGTCGTCGACGCCCGGGAACTTCTCGAAGGCGAAGCGGGGCAGCTTGATGACGACGTAGTCGATCACCGGCTCGAAGGAGGCGGGGGTCGTCTTCGTGATGTCGTTGGGCAGCTCGTGGAGGTGATACCCGACGGCGAGCTTCGCGCCCACGCGTGCGATCGGGAAGCCGGTCGCCTTCGAGGCCAGTGCAGACGAGCGAGAGACCCGCGGGTTCATCTCGACGACGAGCATCTCGCCGTTGTCGGGGTTCACGCAGAACTGGATGTTGCACCCGCCCGCCTCGACGCCAATCTCACGGATGATCGCGATCGACGCGTCCCTCATCTCCTGGTACTCGACGTCCGACAGGGTCTGGGACGGCGCCACGGTGATCGAGTCGCCGGTGTGCACCCCCATCGGGTCGATGTTCTCGATCGAGCAGATGATGATCACGTTGTCGATCGCGTCTCGCACGACTTCGAGCTCGTACTCCTTCCAGCCGATGACCGACCGGTCGATGAGGACTTCGGTGATCGGGGAGGCGTCCAAGCCCTTCCGGACTTGGACCTCGAACTCTTCCCGGTTGTACGCGATCCCGCCTCCGGTCCCGCCCAGGGTGTAGGACGGTCGGATGATGGCCGGGTACTCGGTCGTCTCCACGATCTCGAGGGCTTCTTCGACCGTCTTGGCGAAGCCCCCGGTCGGGACCTTGAGCCCTATCCGATGCATCGCCTCCGTGAACTGCTCGCGGTCTTCCGCCATCTCGATCGACCGCTCGTTGGCGCCGATCAGCTCGACGTTGTGCTTCTCGAGTGTGCCGGCCCGGTGGAGGTCCATCGCGACGTTCAGGGCGGTCTGGCCACCCATCGTCGGCAGGAGAGCATCCGGTCGCTCACGTTCGATGACCCTCTCGACCCACTCCGCCGTAATCGGCTCGATGTAGGTCCGATCCGCGATGTCGGGATCGGTCATGATCGTGGCCGGGTTCGAGTTCACCAGAACAACTCGGTACCCCTCTTCTTTGAGGGCTCGAACGGCCTGGGTCCCGGAATAGTCGAACTCGCACGCCTGCCCGATTTTGATCGGGCCGGAGCCGAGGATGAGAATCGTCTCTAAATCGTCGCGTCGGGGCACGGGCCTCGCAGGAGCCGCGGCCGCGCTCGAAGGGAGGTGCTAACCGTCACTGCCCTTGCCGGATTCTTTCCGGATGGCGGTGAGGAGCACCAGGGAGAACCCGCCCCAGACGAAACCGATCACCACCACCATCGTGATCCAGGTGCTCGTCGTCATACGCGGGCCCTCCGCCTCGCGGCGGCCAAAGGGTCGTGGGTTTGGCGGGGCCGCAGCGCACGCGCGTGCGAGAACGGCCCGCGCAAGATGGTGGAAGGTGCGAGACCGAGCAAGCGGGCCGAGAAGGCCTCCGCTCAGGCCCGAATCAGCGCTCGATCGTGACCGTCGCGACGGCGGCCGAGACGGCCCGATTCGAGGTCAGCGCAGCCTGGAGCACCGTGATCACCGGCCCTTCCATCCCGCGATCTTCGACCTGCATCTCGAAGGCGAGATCCGTGCCCTGCGGGTCGACCAGGATGACGCGGTGTGTATCCGGTCGATCGGCAACGGGCGCGGCGTAGACCTGGGTATCGCCGAGGCCGTTGAACGACACGACGCCCGGACCCTCGACCCGCAGAAGAACCGCTCCGAGATCCTCGCCGGTCACGCGACCGGTCAATGGCCCGGGGCCCTCCGGCCCACACCCTGCGAAGGCCACCATCACCGCCGCACTCAGGAGAAGGCGTCTCATCGTCGGCCCTCCTCGTCGTCCCGGCGGATCGGAATCACGATCGTGCGGAGCTGCGGTTCCGCGGTGAAGTACGCACTCAGTGGCAGGGACGGATTGGCGAGGACCCACGCTCGGAAGTCTCCGATGTCGTACGGGGCGACCCCATTGCCCTGCAGGTTCAAGAAGTTGATCTGCGCTCCCGTCAGCTCCGGCCCCGACAACAAAAAGGTGGAGGTGAGCTGATCGATCGGGATCGACGGTGGAGTCAGATCGAGGGTCAGTGCCCCCGTCCCCGGAAGGCCGAGTCCGTCTGTCGCCTCGAGCGTCAGGGCGAAGCTGCCCAGCTCCAAAGCCGATCCGGTGATGCGCCCTTGAGGGCTCATCGTGACCCCCTCGGGTAGTTCGCCGGACAGGATGGTCCATCGCACGGGGTCGGACCCGTTCTCGACCTCTAGCTGAATGTCGAGTGGTGTCGCGGCCGGAAAGTCGACCACGCGGTCCGAGACCGCGTAGATGAGCTCGAACTCCGCTCCGGCGGCGAGAGGTCCAGTCATGGTGAACGTCGCCGGGTTCGGCTGGCCGGCCAGGTCTCCCGACCACTGCAAGAAGTTGAAGCCCGTCTGCGGCACGGCTTCCACGATGACGCTCGCACCAGCTTGGAACCACAGCTCACCCGTGGCGGGAGTGCTGACGAAGCTCCCGGGCTCGACACCGCTGACACCCCCCGTGAGGTCCACGGTCAGCTCGTACTCGGTCCCGGAAAACTCCGCGACGAGGCCGAGGTCCGTCACCGGGACGTCGAAGGTGCGCTCCCGAGGGGCGGCGGGATCGTCCTGCCACCCAACGAAGGGCATCCGTGTACCCGGGGCCGTGGCCTCTCCTCCCGTGACTTCGACGGTCCGCGACAGGAAGGGCGCGGACGTGAACGTCGTCTCCGGCGGATCCACCGGCACGCCATCGACCGAGAAGAGTCCGTACTGCGTGCTGGAGCCCTGAGCAGTGAGCGAAACCTCGGTGGCCCGCGTGGTGAGCCCGAAGGTGACGTCATCCCCGGAGATGGCGATGTCGTAGATCGTCAGACCGGACCACCCGCCGAGTGTGGAGTGCGAGGACGGCGTCGAGGCGATGTGGAAGGACGTGTTGTCGGAGAAGCCCGGGAACGGATCACTCGCGTCCCCACGCCCCAGTCCTTCCTGGAGGTGCCCGGCCCCATCCGCTTGCCGGAGCCAGACCCCCATCGGATCCCCTCCGTTCACGCGATTCCGGCGCCACTCGGTCGCCAGGATGTCGGGCACGATGTGCCAGATCAGCAGCCCTTCCGAGTACAGGTTGCCGTCGTAGTTCAGCCGCTGACGATTCTCGAGGAGGAAGTACTCGCCGGACCCGTCGGTGGCATCGATGCGGTACACGTCGCCGGACGTCGCGACGGGGTTCAGCGTGAGTGTGCCGTGATCGGTATCCGGGTCCAACGTCGTGATGTCCACCCAACCGAGGACAGCCTTGCTCCAGGCCCCCATGTGGCACGGCAACGCAGCGGACGCATTGTTGCACCCCCACGAACCGGACCCCATCAGGTCCCACGTGCCGGCGCCCGAGTGACTCCCGTTGCTGCTGTTCGTGTCGTAGAGATCGGGGAGCCCGAAGGCATGGCCGAGCTCGTGGGTGAAGATCCCGATCGGCGCCAGACCACCCCCCGAACACGCGACGGCGGGTTGGATCGTGTAGTCGTTGATGACGATGAACCCGCCACCCGCGGCCGGTGTGTCCGTGATGTAGCCCGAACCCGTCGCCGAGCCCAGAGACCATCGGTGCGACCAGATCCGGTTGTCGTTCCCGCTGCCCCCGCACTCGGCGCCGCGCGTCGGGTGCAACGCGGCGATCACATCGACGAAGCCGTCGTCATCCCCTGAATTCGGGACGCCGTCGGGGCCATCGTTGTCGAACCGCCCCCAGTCCGTCGGCGGCTGCACATCGAGCAAGTCTTTGATGAAATCGCCCGCGCCCCCGGTGAGGCCACTCTCCCCCTTCGTGTAGAGCGTGTCCCACCCCGGCGCGGTGACCCAGTCGTAGACCAGTCCGTCGAGGGTGACCATGCCACGCGAGACGAGCTCGTAGTAGTCGGTGATCGTCCCGTCCGCGGGACCGAAGTACGCGTCGGCAATCGTGGCGCTGTCGTCCGGGGGCAGCGTGCCGGAGTTCGCGAAGAGCCCCATGAGCACGGGGATCTCGAAGGCGCCGGTCACCGGACCAGACCGAGGTCCGAGCGGCTGTGGTCCGTCGCGCAGCAGCGCGATCCCGTCCATCAACTCGATGTCCGCGCCCCGTTCACCCCAACCCCGCTCGTATTGGAAGGCATCGGGCTGCGCGTCCCGAAGGGCCCGGTAGC
This sequence comes from Gemmatimonadota bacterium, assembly GCA_039030015.1. Lineage (GTDB taxonomy): Bacteria > Gemmatimonadota > Gemmatimonadetes > Longimicrobiales > Gaopeijiaceae > UBA2589. The sequence continues at coordinate 22,605 of JBCCEZ010000007.1, forward strand.
CGTCCGGCACCGGTGTCCCGTAGTGCCGACCCAACATCTCGACGTCCTGCGCGGCCCCGGGCACGGGGGCGAGCAAGAGGGCGATCCCGAGAAGTCGGAGTGTGCGCATCGCTGAAGCCGAGGAAGAGGGATGTAACCTACCCACCCCCAAAATGACGAGTTCCTGCCGCAGAGCGTAACGATTTCGTGTCGCGCTCGCCGCGTGGAGAGACGAGGGGTCCGACTTCGGGTGCGCCGGTCCCCTTACCTACTGACGTCCTCGCCCCGAATCTCCAACACATCCGCGACCTCGCGCAGCCCGTTGATCACGTTCTGGATGTGTTCGGCCCGCTCCATGCCGATCAGCTCGATCCCCTTGGCGACTTCGTCTCGGCTCACCCCGGCCGCGAAGGCTTTGTCCTTCAGCTTCTTGGCCACCGACTTGGGCTTGAGGTCGTCGATCCCGGTGGGTCGAACGAGACAGGTGGCGAAGACGAGCCCCGAGAGTTCGTCACACGCGACCAAGACCTTGTCGAGCTCGCTGGTCGGCTCGACGCCGGTGAAGTCGGACCGGTGGGCGAGGATCGCCTGGAGGATCTCCTCCGGGTACCCGGCCTCTCTGAGGTGGTCGACGGCCGTGATCGGATGGTTGTCGGGGTACTTCTCCCAGTCCAAGTCGTGCAGCAGGCCCGCGAGGCCCCACATGTCCTCGTCGGCGCCGCGCATCCGGGCGTAGTGCCGGACGGCCGCTTCGACCGCGTACATGTGCTTTCGCAACCCGTCGTTTTCCACCCACTCCTCGAGCAACGCTACCGCATGGGCGCGGTCCGGCATTCGATCGACTCCATGGTCGGGACATCGCGTGGCCTCTCGAACGGATCACGCGGGCGGCGAAGCTGACGCGATCGTCGGGACCGGTCAACCAGCTCCGGGACTCAGACCCGAGACGACGGGCAGAGGTGAGAGATGGCGCACGCTTCGCAACGCGGCTTCTTCGCGTCACACACCCGGCGGCCGTGCCAGATCAGCAGGTGGGCCAAAAGCGTCCACTGCTCCGACGGGTAGAGCGTCATGAGATCCTGCTCGACCTTCTCGGGCTTCTTCTCCGCGGTGAAGCGAAGCAACGTCGACAGGCGCTTGATGTGGGTATCGACGACGACACCCTCGTTGATGTCGAAGGCGTTGCCGAGCACGACGTTCGCCGTTTTCCGCCCCACTCCGGGAAGGGCGGAGAGCTCCGCGATCGTCTGAGGGACGATCCCGTCGTGCTCGGCCATCAGGCCTCGGGCGAAGCCGATGATGTTCCGCGCCTTGTTCCGGTAGAAGCCCGTCGTCCGGACGACCTCTTCCACGTCTTCTTGTTGAGCACTCGCCAGTGCTCCTGCGTCTGGGTAACGGGCGAAGAGCCCCGGCGTGACCATGTTGACCCGCACATCGGTGGTCTGCGCCGAGAGGATCGTCGCGACGGCGAGTTGGAACGGATCTTCGAAGTTCAGCTCGCAGTGGGCGTCCGGATACTCGTCGTGGAGGAGCTCGAAGATCTCGGCCGCGCGCGTGACGCGTGCGGCTTTGGATTCACGGGGCATGACGGGACCTCATGGCGTCAGCGTGATGGCGATGTAGGGGTAACGCGACGGCTTCGGTGCGGTCGCGTCGGGTAGTGTCTCGCCCTCGACTCCGGCAGGCATCAGCGTGGACGGCGCCGATCCGCCACCGTCGTGCAGGTAGGCGAAGACCCGCGCCAAGAGCTTCAACACCTCTCCCGCCGTCCGGATCTCGTAGAGCTGATCCAGCTCGGCACCGGGGAGCGACGTCGTGTAGTCCGATCCATCCCCTCGACCATCCACCGCGAGCCACGCGGGTAGATCGGCGAGCGGCGCCTCGGGCAGCGGGAGAACGTCGAAGCCCGAACCGTCTCCGCGGACCCCCGTCGCGACGAGTACGTGCAGTCCGCCGCGGGCCCCGACCGTCCAAAAGACCCCGTCGACGGACGCCGGCGCGTCGTCTTCTCCGCGCACCCATACGAGATGCCGGGGAAGTTGCACGTACGCCGCACGGGTCGGTGGGGCGAAGCCCTCAGCCGGGGCGGTGGGAGCACCTCCGATGAGGTATCGCAACGCTGCCGCGTGCAGGAGGTAGAGGGAGTTCCCCTGCGCGAGGAAGTGGTGCGCGTGGTACGCCGCGGGCCCGTACCGAGCGGATAGCTCGTCCTCCGATGCGGCGAGTTCACCGATGAACTCGGCGGCCGCACCCATCGTCAAGAAGGCAGCCAGGTCGGTGGGGTCGGCACCACGTCCAGCCGCTTCTTCCGCGATCCTCTCTCCGAGGCGCTCCGCCCGCTCCTCTTCGGGGAAAAGCAGCTCGACGGGAGTCACCCGCGCATATGCGTCGTGAAGGCTCATGGCGCGGAGTACCCGCCGGGGTCGAGCGGTTCCCCGACGCCGATCGATTCGAGTACGGTCGGAGCACGGGGGACCACGGCTCCCAGGAGGGCCGCCCACCACGTCCGCTTCCGCACCAACACCACTTCCACCCGATCACCCGGAGCCCCGACGCCCTCGACTTCGATGAAATGGACATCGCCCAGCTCCTCCGGCCGGGGGGCGCGATATCGACGACCCTCGACATCGAAGCGCACGTCGGTCAGCCGATCGAAGTCGTCGGAATCGAGCTCGATCTCCACATAGAGGTCACGTTCGACACGGAACCGACCGGGTCCGGCCGGGTCGCCGCGCTGGTAGTACCACGGATCGAACGGGTCACCATCGAAGCGTTTGAACGATTCGGCGGCCGCATAGTCGACGTCTTCGAGCGCATCGTCCCCGGCCAAGGACTCGAGGTGGTGACGGAGCTCGTGGGTGAGCGTCTCCCAGATCTCGTCTTCCCAATCGAAGTCACGAGATCGTTTCGCGAGGGCGGCGAACGATCCCCAGTACAACGCGATGACCGAACGGGTCGTCTCCGCGCTACCGAAGTCCGAGAGGTGTTCTTCGGTCAGGCACTCACCCAGCGTCCACACGCCCTCGTGGTCCGGATGCTCGACGGGGTCCTTTCGCACGACGAGCCCATCTACACCTGCCTTGAACGCGTCCGGGATTTCTTCGTACGCGTCGCGTGCGTAGGCCTCGAAGTCGGTGAAGTCCATCCGCGCTCACCGGCTCCGCGGAGCCGTGTGCCTCTCTCGATCAGTCGGCGGTCGCGTCGTCTTGGGCTTGAACGGCCGCCGCCAGCTTCTTGTTGATGAGGAGCAAGACGGCGATCACGATCGTCGATTGGATCACGACCGACCCGACGTTGTACGGCGAGAAGAGTGTCCACGTCGACTGGAAGTCCTCGCCCCGCGCACTGTAGAGGAACCACCCCGCGAGGAAGACCGCCTCGAACGCGACCAGGCGTATCGCCCAGTCCCACCACGCGCCGATGTGGATGTCCGACCCTTCCTGGTTGATGAACGTCTCGCGGAACTTGGTCACGCCGTACTTGAGCACGGCGAAGGCGAAGAAGAAGCCCGAGAGCATTAGGCCCACGCCCCAGACCCAATCCTGGTTCTGGAAGATCTCGAGCTTCATGGCGCTCGGGATCCCGAGGAGCAGGCCGGCCGTCCCGACCATCGCGATGGCGCGGCCCCGCTCGACGCCCAGATCCATCAGGAGACGGGACGCCATTTCGATCATCGCGACCAAGCTGGTCCACGCGGCGAAGACCAACGCGAGGAAGAAGAGGGCCTGGAAGAACTGACCCGCGGGCATCTGCTGGAAGAGCTGCGGAACCCAGATGAAGGTGAGTCCTTCGTTGCCGGCGCCGACGACCACCTGAGCGGCGTCGGGCATCGTGGCAAAGACGGTGCACAGAACCATGATGCCGGCGAGGAGCGACATCGAGTTGTTCCCGAACCCGATCACGAAGGCGTTGAGCGCCGTGTCCTCATTCGCCCGCATGTAGATCGCATAGGTGAGGACGAGCCCCCAACCCGCGCCGGTGTCCCACGCGTTTTGGGTGAGCGCCTCGACCCAGATGCGCCAGTTGGTCAGCTCGGAGAGCTGAGGCGTGAACAGGAAGGCGAGGCCCTCCGAGGCGCCCGGCAAGGTGATCGCCCGAATGGCGAGCACGATGACCAAGACGATGAGGCTCGGGATCAAGACCTTGGCCGCCGTCTCGATGCCCTTCACTCCGCGGGACACGACGAAGAGCGCCATGCCCATCGCGATCGCGTGCGTGAGAATCGCCCCAGGCGTCGAGTGGAACGCCTCCCAGAAGGCCTCGGGCGGGGCACCCGGCGTCGGAACGTCTCCCATGACCGTTCCGACGAAGAAGCGGATGGTCCACCCCATGACGACGGAGTAGTAGAACATGATGGCCGTCGCGACGAAGGCGATCCACGCGCCCATCCACGCGAAGCCGGGACCGATCGTTTTTACGAACGACCCGATCGCACCCCGGCGCGTCGCCTTCCCCATCCCGAACTCGAGGATCAGGAGGGGGATCGACCACGCCAGAAGGAAGACGACCCACGCCACCAAGAACGAGCCGCCGCCGTTGCTCGCGGCGATGCGAGGGAAACGCCAAATGTTCCCCGTGCCGACGGCCATGCCCAGCATGGCCAGGAGCATGCCCCAACGAGAGGTGAAGACTTCGGACTTCGACGCCACGGATGTGCTCCGGAAGCCGGTGGACGTGCGTCACGGACGTGTGACGGAACCGGGCGAGAGTATAGGCGGGTGGCTGGGGAGCGGCCACCACGCCGGAGCTACGGCCGCTACTCGAAGATGTAGGCCACCGCCTGTGCTGCTTGCTCCAGCGTATCCACGGTCAACGTCGCCAATGCGTCGAGCTCTTTGAGCGCATGGATGTGCTCTTCGGGCCTCACGAGAATCAGGGGGAGTCCCCCGCCGACCGCGGCCCCAGCATCCGACGCCGTGTTCCACTGTTTGTACTTCGGGCCGAAGTACGCGATGCACAGATCGGCGCGCTGCATGAGCACCCTCGTGCGCAGCGTGTTCACGCGAGCACCCATGAGGTCCCGATACCGCGCATCGGGCTGCACACCGAGGATGTCCTCCCCGACCGAGTCCGACCGATCGTGGACCTCTTGAGGCCCGACGATCTCGGCGTCGATCTCGAGGGCCTCGAGATGCTTCCGAAGCTCGTCTCGCCACGCGGTGTGGATTTCTCCCGCGGCGTAGATGACGACGTCGCCCATCAGACGAGTCGATCCCGGATCCACGAGACCACCTGGTCCGTCGATACACGTACCTGCTCCAGGGAGTCCCGGTCGCGGATCGTGACCGTCCCCGCTTCGACAGACTCACCGTCGACGGTGACGCACCACGGCGTACCGATCTCGTCCTGGCGACGATAGCGCCGGCCGATCGCTCCCGACTGATCGTAGAACGACGGGACGGCCGCCTTTCGGAGATCGTCGTTGAGCTTGTGCGCGATTTCCGGCATGCCATCCTTCTTCACGAGCGGGAATACCGCCGCCTTGATCGGGGCGATCGCCGGGTTCAGAGCCAGGAGGACCCGCGTGTCGCCTTCGATCTCCTCCTCTCGGTAGGCGTCGATGAGGACGACCAACGCCGCCCGGTCGACGCCCATGGCCGTTTCGACGACGTACGGGAGGAAACGTTCGTTCGTCGGCGCATCGATGTACTCGAGACGCTTCCCGGAGTACTCCTGGTGACGCGCCAAGTCGAAGTCGGTGCGGTTGTGAATCCCCTCGTACTCCTTCCAACCGAAGGGGAATTCGTACTCGATGTCAAACGCCTTCTTGGCGTAATGCGCCAGCTCGTCCGGACCGTGCTCGTGGAAGCGCAGCTTCTCCTCACGGATCCCGAGATCCTTGTGCCACTGCATGCGGATCTCCATCCACCGGTCGAACCACTCGTCGTCCTCTCCCGGCTTCACGAAGAACTGCATCTCCGCCTGTTCGAACTCGCGGGTGCGGAAGATGAAGTTCCCCGGAGTGATCTCGTTCCGGAACGCCTTTCCGATCTGCGCGATCCCGAACGGAATCTTCTGTCGGGCCGCTCCCTGCACGTTCAGGAAGTTCACGTACGAGCCCTGCGCCGTCTCGGGCCGGATGTACACCGTCGCGGACGAGTCCTCGACCGGCCCCATGAACGTCTTGAACATGAGGTTGAAGGTCCGCGGCTCGGTGAACGCGTCCTTCGTCCCGCACGTGGGGCACTGCCCCGTCGCGACGTCGGGGTTGTCGGCCCGGAAGCGGCGATGGCAATTCGTGCACTCCACGAGCGGATCGGTGAAGCCGTCGACGTGGCCGGACGCTTCCCAGACCCGCGGATGCATCAAGATCGAGGCGTCCAACCCTTCGATGTCGTCGCGCTGGTGGACCATCGAGGACCACCATCGGTCCTTGATGTTGCGCTTGAGCTCCGATCCCAGCGGACCGTAGTCCCACACCGAACCGGTCCCCCCGTAGATCTCGGAGGATTGGAAGACGTAACCGCGGCGTTTGGACAGCGAAACGAGCTTGTCCATCAGGTCGGCGGATGCCATGAAAAACCTTGGTGTGGCGGGGGTTTCCGGGGTCCAGCGAAGGGCAAAGCTAACCCGGCCCGCTCGGGGCGATCAACGCCGGAGTTACCCGCTCGGCGTAGAACCCGAGCCCGGTTCGGGGGTATCTTATTCGCCCGACGAAGTGTCGGGCACGCACCTTCGAAGAGTAGTAGCCCAATGATCCGCTTCACCGAGCGCGCAAAAGAGATGGTCGGGACCTTCCTCGGTGAGGACGCCGACGATCAGCTCCTCCGGATCCGCGTAGCGGGCCCCGCGACGGCGCCGACGTTCGATCTCTCCTTGGTCGACGCCACGGACCGGACCGGGGACGAACGCGAGATCAACGCCGAGGGGGTGAAGGTTCTCGTGCTCGAATCCGACATCGACGTGCTGGACGGCGCATCCGTCGACTACGTCGAGCGGGTGAACGAGAGCGGCTTCGAAGTACGTCCGGCGGAGGGCGCCGTGCCGAGCGGCGAGGACCGTCGCTCCGGTGAGGCGCCGACGGGTGAGATCGCGGACCGCGTTCGGGCCGTACTCGACGATCAGGTGAATCCGGCCATCGCCGCCCACGGAGGGATGATCTCACTGGTCGACGTCGAGGAGACCGACATCTACGTAGAGATGAGCGGAGGGTGCCAAGGCTGCGCGTTGTCGCGGATGACGCTCCGCCAGGGTGTGGAGCGGATGCTTCGCGAGGCCGTACCCGAGCTCACGGCCGTGCACGACATCACCGACCACGCGTCGGGCGAGAACCCCTACCTGTAAGGCACGGATGCGGCGCGCGAGCCGCGGGGTCCCGATCTGGGTCACCGTCACCCTCGGTGCGTGGTGCCTGCTCTTCTCGGTGCGTGGCGCCGAGGCTCAACAACGTTGCGACGATCCGTGTGTCGGGCCGGCCCGGGGTGCCATCGTCGCGGCCGGGGGGGGTGACCTCGACCCGCAGATCTACGCCCGTTTCGTCGAACTCGCCGGGGGAGCCGACGCCCGCATCGTTCTGATCCCTACGGCAGGGACCGAGTACGGCGGCCACGACGGGTGGACCGCGATCGAGGAGCTGAAGGCCGTCGGGGTGGAGCAGCTCGAAGTCCTCCACACCCGGTCCTCTTCTGTCGCCAACATGGATGCCTTCGCCGCCCCGCTCGAAAACGCGACAGGGGTGTGGTTTTCGGGTGGCCATCAGTGGCGACTCGTCGACGTCTACCTCAACACGGTCACCCATCGGAAACTCGAGGCTGTCCTGGCACGCGGCGGTGTCATCGGCGGCAACTCAGCCGGCGCGTCTGCCCTCGCCTCATTTCTCCTTCGAGGCGGGGAGCACAACGGGGAGATCGTAGCGACCGAGCGAGCCGAGGGCTTCGGCTTTCTCCAGGGCGTCGCGGTGGATCAGCACCTGCTCGAGCGCGGTCGAGAGAACGAGATGTTCGAGGTGCTACGCCGGGAGCCCCTCCTCCTCGGCATCGGCCTGAACGAGGGTGCAGCGATCGTGGTCGCGGGGGATCTCGCTCGGGTCGTGGGGGGCAAGGTGGCGATCTACGACAACACCGACCCGCTCACCCTCATCCCCCTGACGTGGCTCAACCCGGGAGAGGTCTACGACCTGGGCGCGCGACGCATCGTGTTGAGAGAGCCCGGCGAGTAGCACGCCTGGGGTCGGCATTCCGCCCCTAGAAGAAGATCACCCCACCGCCGCCGCGCCCGAAGCGTGGGTTCACCACGTTGTTGAAGATCGAGCCGAAGCGGTACTCGATCCCGAACGACGTGAAGTAGGTGTAGTTGGTCTCGAGCTGACGCTGGAAGAGGAGGATCTCCTCCGGGGTCGCCCCTTGGGCCTCGATGTACAGCTGGTCCCGGAGCCATTGATACCGTCCGCCGACTCGGATCGAGAAGCCACGGAAGAGGCGAATGTTCAGGTTCCCGGAGACGGTCACGTTGTACTTGCTCGCGTCGTGGAGGTACTGCTGTCCGGTTACCGACGTGCTCCACCGGCCCCAGGGCTGTACCAGGGATAGCGCCGTCGTGAGCGAGTGTTGGAGCCGGGTCTCTTCGTCCTTATCGAAGATGGTCGTCTCGTTGTACTCGAAGTGCGTCGGTCCGACGAGGTACTGCGCGGTCAGGGATCGGCGATCGGATTCCGCGTAGGGGAAGAAGTTGTACTCGACCCCGGGCTTGACCGCCCAGAAGAGGTCTTGGTTGAAGAAGGTCGAGGATCCGATCTCAGTCCTGGCCCCGATCGCCCAGTGGGCGCCGAGGCTGCGCACGGCCAGGCCGCGCGCGTCCCAATCCGTCCGAATCTCTTCGATGTTCAGGATCGAGCCGTCACTCTGCGGGATGTCGAACGCCTGCTTGTTCCGGCGGTAGCTGGTGCGGAGGTCGATCTTCCACGCCTCAGTCGTTCGACTGGCGTTGAACGAACCGGACGTATTCGAGCTGCGGACCGTCGATTGGCCGTTCAGGAACGCGTTCGCCCCGAGTCGGAAGACCCAGAAATCCCACGGATCGTCCTCGGGCCCAACGGCCGCGCCACCAGGCGGACCACCCTCCCCGGCGGGGTCCCGATACGTCACTTCGAGCCGTTCGGCCGCGGACGTCTGCTGCACGTACACCACGAGCCCCATGCGCGTCCGTCCCGCCAGCGCCGTGCGACGCTCGTCGTCTGTGGCGTCTCCGGAGGTGTCGAGGCCGAGCTCGTGCTCGACTCCGTCGAAGTCGCGAAGCCCGAGGAACGCGAGGGAGTACTGGAGTCCGCCGCCTCCGGTCTGCTGGGACGTCACGAGCAGATGAACGTCCGCGACCTCCCGGTCCAGGACCCAATTCACGAAGGGCAGCTCGCGCCGGAAGAAGTCCTGGTCGCGACAGCTGGGCGCCTGACAGTCGAAGAAGAGGTTGATCAACTCCGACTCCGACGTCGTCTGAGCCGATGCGGGGGGAGTGAACACCGCTAGCGCCGCACAACCCATCAGGACGAGCAACCGCATCGCGCACCCCCAATCTGTCGGTGCCGACCGGGCGCACCCCGGGCCGGCTATCCGTCTGACGCAACGGACGCCGAGAGCGTTGCCGTCAGAGGCGGACGCTCGGAACTACGCCAGAGAGGACGCGCAGCTTACACCGCGCACAGTATGCGAGGTCCTATTGGACCCCCGCCTCCTGCACCATGGAGAGCACCGTCGCCCACAGACCGTCGGCCGTCGGCACGTCACGATACCCGATCGCAGCATACCCTCCGAGCACACCATCCATGAGATCGTTCAGTGCCGCACGGATCTCCTCTGTCGCAGGATCGACCTCGGCGATCGGGTCGGTCGTCACTGCGGACGCCGGCGCGTGCTCGATGTTCGCTTCGTTCGCCACCAGGAACTGGTGGAAACGAACCCCTGCGTCGAAGAGCGCCGCTGCTTGATCGAAGGCGGCTTCCCGTTCCGCTGCCGCGGCGACGAAGCCGGAGTCGGCACGCTCACGAATCGCCGTAGCGTCTCCCTCCTGCAGGGAGGTACCGAGCGCGGCGGCGACGGCCGCGTCGAAGGCCGTGACGTCGACGGCGCGGAAGGCGTCGAGTGTCTCACCCATCGACGACCAGAACTCTTCGGCCGCGCCGTACTGGGACGCATTCGCCATGTACGCACCTTCGAGCGTGGGAGGCGACTGTAGCTGAGGTCCCGTCGCCTGCCGGGCGGCGACCAACAAGTCGGCGAACGCCTGATCCGTGGCTCGGTCGAGCGCAGGGACGAGCTCCTCCGCCAGCGGCGGAAGCACCACGAGCGGCTCGTCTGGGGCATTCCGGCTCTCCATCCACTCCTGAATCGCGGGCCACGCCGAGTAGGCACCGACCCCCCCGGCGACCAGCAGGACGACCGCGACCAGCGGGCCCGCCAAGCTGCGCCGCGGACGCCGAGGCTTCGACGGGCGGTTCTTCGGCTCTAGGTCGGCCTTGAGGGCCGGCTCCACCGCGTCTGCACCCGACGTGGCGAAGTCCATGACGTCTTGGTCCGGACCCGGACCCTCGGACGGCTGGTCCATCCATGCCGGTGGCGCGTCCGGAGAGAAGTCCGACATCGGCGTCTCGAGGTCGAGCCCTCCTTCCCCGCCCACGTCGAATCCCGATGTCGAGAATTCCATCGGACTCTCGAGCTCCATCCCGCCACTGAAGTCGGGGGTCGGGACGTCGTCCTCGAAGTCCGGTCTGAAGCCGAGCGCGGGCTCCTCCGCCGTCGCCGTCTCGTCACCCGAGAAGTCCATCGAGGCGCCCGACGAGAAGTCCATGGCATCGCCGGGGTCATCCGCCGGGGCCTCGAAGGTCGCTTCGGACTCGAGGCCGTCCATCGACCCGAAGTCGAACGGCTCGCCGGCCGCGCGGTCTCCCCCGTCGTCGACTAGGGAGTCGTCGTCCTCGGGCCCAGACCGGTCGATCGCGGCGTCGTCCTCTTCGAGAGGCTCCATCACCGGGGCCAGTTCGAGCGTGTCGAAGCCGAGGTCGTCGGCGACCTCGGGCGCTTCCGTCGCGCCGTCCGCGGACTCCACAGGCTGCTCGGTCGCCGAAGCGTCGACCTCGATAGCCATCGGCGCTTCCGCGGCCGGCTCGCTCTCCTCCAGGAGAGCTTCCGCCGGCTGCTCGGCAGACGGCAGAACGATCTCTTCCTCGTCTTCGTCCAGCACCGGGATCGGTGCCACCGGCGGTGGCGCGATGAAGCCGTCATCGTCCGCCGAAGCTCGCGACAGACTGTGGTAGATCTCGTGGGAGGACGCGGGGCCCCACTCGTCCGCCGAAGCATCGTAGAGCTGGGTGTCGTCCGTGATCGCCCCGAGCTCGATCCGTAGGGCGAGCGCGTCGACGCTCGGGATCGGAACCTCGTTACCGTTCGAATCGATGTACGCGAATCGCATAGTCGATGGGTGGGAGGGGCCCTCGCTTCTGGGGCTAGTCTAAACCAGTACTTCGGAACCTGCGAGAGTCATGAACAACGAGCCCCTCCGGACGCAGACGGTCCGGAGGGGCTCGTAGGTCCTGCAAGCATCGAGCCGCTACATCACGACCCGCAGGTACTGAGCGACCTTCGTCATGTACTTCTCGAAGAAGAACTTCTGGATGTCCATCATGTCGATCTCGCGGCCCTGGATGTAGGACTGCTCGATGTCGTTGGTCATGTCGAGCGGCGTACCGTCCGTGATCAGGAACGTCGCCTGCTTCCCGGTCTCGAGAGATCCGACCCGATCGCCGATGCCCATGAACTCCGCAGCGTTGATCGTGACCGCGCGGAGCGCCTCTTCCTCAGGCAATCCGAAGGCTACGGCCACCCCGGCCTCCCAGGGGAGACGGTTCGTGTAGAGAGAGCCCGAACCCCCGGAGATCGCGAAGCGAACTCCAGCTTCGTGGAGGCGGGCTGGCATCGTGTAGGCGCCGTCGTACCCTTCGTACGCGCGGCCTGGAGCGGCCATCGTAGAGGTGAGGATGACCGGGATGTCATTCGCCACGAGCCGGTCCGACACGTGGATCGCGTCGGCGCCACCTCGGATCACGATCCGGATGCCTTCCTCGAGAGCCCACGTGACCGCGTCGTTGATCTGAGCGGCTCCGTTGGCGGCCACCACCACAGGGATGTCCTGGTTGAAGACCGGTACCATGGCGGCGTAGCGGGAATCACTCGTCACCTGCTCTCCAGCCGTAACCGCGTCGCGGTACGCGCGGGCCTCGGCAAAGAACCCTTTGAGGTTCTGCACCTGCTCCTCGTAGGACGGCGGAGGTTCCTGCGGTCCACCGAAGCCCCCAAAACCGCGGAAGCGACGAGGGTTGGGGTTCGGCCAGTTGACGTTCAACGCGGCCGCGGACTCCAAGGACATCTCCTCCCAGCTCCACCCCTCGAGGCTGAGCGCGGAGGACATCCCGGAGACCAACCCGCCATCCGGCGTGCTGAACGCAACGAGGACACCCGCCGAACGCGACGTACCGATGTGTCGACTCTCGGCGTTCACCGCCACATCCGCCCGCACGTTGGGGTTGAAGTCGCCGAGCTCCCGCACATCGCTCGATACGCCGACCGCACCGATCTCGCTGATGCCGACGGTGCTGTACGCATCGACGAGGCCCGGGTAGATGTGCTTCCCGGTACCGTCGACGATTTGCGCCCCGGCAGGGATGTCCACGTCCGCGCCGACCGCCGTGATGATCCCGTCGTCGAAGACGATCGTGCCGTTCTCGATGACGCCGTTCGTCACCGTGTGGATCGTGGCACCCTGGATCGCCACGGGTACCGCCTGAGGCGGAACCGTCATGCGCACCTGAGCATCCGCCGCGATGGGCGTGACGACGGCAGCGACGAGCGCCGCCGCGAATACTCTACGGATCGTTTTCATCGTCCTTCGCTCCCGTCGCTGTCGCCGCGACGCATTGCACCGTTTCCTCCACCGCTACCCGCGGAGAGGACGGCCTGGATCAGCTGGTTCCGTTCACGATCAATTTGTTCACGCAGCACCGCATCCTCTTCGAGCGAGAAGTAGCGGCGACCGTCGAGCCAGGTCTGCTCGGCTCGGGTGAACTGCGAGAGCGGGTTTCCACTCCACACGACGAAGTCACCGTCCTTGCCCGGCTCGAGCGAACCGACACGATCGTCGATGGCGATCGCCTGCGCCGACTGGTTGGTCACCGTGGACATCGCCTGCTCTTCGGTGAGTCCGGTCCGAAGGAGCTTGCCGGCTTCCCAGTTCATCCGGCTCGCGATCTCCGAGTTGTCCGAGTGCAGAGACGTGACCACGCCGGCTTCCATGAGGACACGGGCGTTGTACACCGTCGCGTCGTACGCTTCGAGCTTGAACGCGCCCCAGTCACTCCACACAACCGCAGCCACGCCCGACTGCGCGAGCTCGGGCGCGATCTTGTAGGCCTCGACCCCGTGCTGAAGCGTCTGGACCCGGAAGCCGAACTCCTCCGCCAGCCGGACCAGAGCCAGGAACTCGTCCTGGCGGTACCCGTGGGACGAGATCAGCAGCTCCTGACCCATGATGTCGAGGATCGCTTCCATGCGAAGGTCACGTCGCGGTGGGATCCCTTCCTGGTTCTCCTCCCACTGCTGCCACGTCCGCTCGTAGTCGCGTGCGGCGAGGAAGTGGTCGCGAATGATCTCCTGCGTACCCATCCGGGTGTCCGGGTAGCGGTTCTGCCGTCGCTTCGGGTTTTCACCGAGTGCGAACTTCACCGTCCGCGTATCGGTGTCGAGCATCATCTCATCCGGAAGCGCGCCCCACCGCATCTTCACGATGACGTTCTCGCCACCGATCGGGTTCGCGGAGCCGTGCTTGATCATCGCGGTCGTGAGGCCTCCGGCAAGTTGCCGGTACATCCAGATGTTGTTGTGCGTGACCACGTCACCCATCCGGACCTCGGGCACGATCGCGAAGCCGCTCTCGTTCACCGAGCTCACACCGGAGTGGATGTGCGGATCGATGAGGCCGGGCGTGACGTGCTTGCCCGTTCCGTCGATCTCCACCGCGCCACCGGGGGCGCTCAGATTCATGCCTACTTCAGCGACCTGGCCGTTTCGGATCAGGAGATCCGCGCCTTCCATCCGACCCTGAGGACCCTGGGTCCACACGGTCGCGTTCCGGACGATCACCGCGTTCGGCTGGTCCGGGATGGAAGAGACGCCGTACTCCATCATCGGCCGGATGAAGGGGAGGTCGAGGTCGGGCACATTCATCGCCACGGCACCCCGTGCCGGGCCTTCGTACGCCTCGACGCGCGAGCCGCTGAACGTCGGGTCGGCCCCGTTCGGCATCGCGGTCCAACCGAAGAACTCGTCGTCTCGGATCGAACCGGCGAGGAGCACCGAACCCTGGAAGCCGATCGACTCGGCCGGGAAGGTCACCTCGAGGCGGCCCGTCTCCGCGACCACGGAAGCGGACGCCAGATTGATCACACCACCGTCGAAGCCGACGGCCGGTCCCCCGGCGATGTCGATACGACCCTGCAGGCGGTTGACCGAGCCCTCTAGGGTCAACGCGGCTTCGAAGCCCCACTCGTCGGTCGACGCGATCTGCCACGTGCCCCGCGGATCGATCTGCGTCGGACGTGTCACACCGTAGACTCGGCCCTGAACCCACACGTCGCGGACCGTGGCTTCCTCGGTGAAGAGGTCACCCTCGGAGACGACGAGGTTGGCGATCTTACCCTCTTCGATCGTGCCGTGAGTGTTCGATAGCCCCAGCCACTCGGCCGGCGTCGTCGTCAGCGCCGCCAGGGCGTCGTCGACGGACAGGCCACGCGAGACGGCGGTCCGCACGTTCGGCAGGAAATCGTCGATCGACGAGAGTCCGTCCGCCGTAATCGCGAAGGAGACGCCCGCGTCGGCGAGCTGACCCGGGCTCGTCGGGGCCAAGTACCAGTGACGGAGCTGGCCGAGCGAGGCGTTGAGCGCGGCTTCCGGGTCGGACACGTCCGGAGCGTCCGGAAAGTCCAGCGGGATGATCAGCGGGTTCGTATGCCCACGCAGGACATCGATGATCCGATACTCCTGGCCGCTGCCTCGATACCACGCTTGTACGCCGAACTCGGCGGCGATGTTCTGTGCGCGGAGATACTCCTCCTCGCTCGTCGTCTCGAAGACGACGGGCTGCTGGCTTTGCACCACGTCCTCGAGCGCTTCGAGAGCTTCACTCGTCTCGGGCGGGAGGAAGGAGCGGCCGCTCGACTCGTACGCGTTCCATGCCCGCGTGTACCACTCGGCGTCCATAAAGGTCTGCCGCAACAACGCCGTCGTTCCCATCGTCGAGTTCGGGTACGATCCACCGAGCTGGAAGGAGCGCTGGAAGCCGATCGACTGGACGAGGTCCGGGCGGAGCACCCGATCCCGCACGCCCGAGTCACCGAGGTTTACCACCGAACCTGTGCCTCGGAAGATGCCTTGACCTGGGACGGCGAGCGCCGTTCCGAAGCCCTGGGAACGAAGCGCGGCCCGTCGAGCCTCGTCGTCCTGGAGGTTGGAGGTGGTGCTGAACCACGCACGCACCTGAGGATTCCAGTGCGTCGGCCCGACGTCACCACCCTCGGGCACGGCGTCCATGCCGAGATCGGCGTGGGCATCGATGAAGCCGGGGTAGACCGTAAGACCATCGAGATCCCAGACACGAGCGCCAGCAGGGGCATCCCCACCGCGCGAGACGTCCTGGATGATACCGTTTCGGATGACGATAGTGGCGTCATCCATCACCTGGCCTGGTGCGGTGACGACGCGCGCATTCACGAGCGCGTGATAGCCGGTCCCGTTGTCGCGGATACCCTCGACGGGCTGCGTGCGGGTCGCTTGTTGGGCGTGTCCGGCAGAGGCGAACGAAACCGAGAGCGCCAGACTTGCCAGCAGCATCCGGTGGAGCCGTGGTCGCATGGCTCAGAGACCTCCGGTTGAGGTACACAGACCGCACGATTCGGCGCGGCTGTCTGGGGATCGAATGATCGAGGCCGAACAATACGGGGGACTATTGAGAACGGCCACTGATGAAGAGACAGCTCGACGCCCCGAAATGCTTAAGCAGCCTCGGCTTTGCCTAGCGCGCCGGTGTGGCCATACGAGCGAGCGCAGCCATATCCGGCACCTCGAGGTTCGGCGTCGCCGCAGCGGGTGGCGTGGCCCCGGCCCCTGGGCGACCGGAACGACGATTGACCCAGACGCACGTAAAGCCGAGCTCACGGGCCGGCGCGATGTCGTGATACAAACTCTGCGCACAGTGCAGCACGCGTTCTCGCGGTAGCGCCAACCGCTTCACGACTTCATCGAAGTGCGGACGCGCCGGCTTGTAGCTCCGGACGTGCTGAGCGGTGACGACTTCGGCGAACGATACGCCGAGCCTCGCCGCGGAGCCCGCGAAAAGGTCGTCGTCCACGTTCGAGACGATGGCCAAGCGGAAGTGGGCCCCCAGCGTCTGGAGGGCCTCGGCGGAATCCGGGAAGGCCGGCCAGTCGGCGACCGATGCGGCGAAGGCCTCCGCCGCAACGGCGTCGACCTCGGCACCGAAGTCGGCCGCGAGTCTCGCCGCCACGATCCTCAGCACCTCTCGATACGGCCGAAAGGCCCCGCGCTCGGCCTCCGACTCCGCACGCCCGAAGGCCTGGAGCACGTCCTCGGCTCCCTGTCCCGTGAGAGTGCGGCCGAGCAGCGCGCTCGCGGCGTCGACGATGCCGGCCTCCCAGTCGATCAGCGTACCGTAGCAGTCGAAGGTGATGGCATCGAAGGAGCCGAAGTCGATCGTCACGAGGTCAGCGCGTCACTTGATCAGGAGGATCCGGTCGGTCACCGGATACAGCCACTCCACGCCACGTTCGGTGATGACGGCGTCGTCCTCGAGAGGGATGCGGACCTTGGCGTTGTTCCACTCCGGCGCCGCGGTGTACGCGAAGAGCTCAATCGAGAGCAGCGTGGTGGGTCGCAGCGGATAGGTCATCCGGGTCGGATTGAAGAAGGCGAGCGAGGGCCCCATGCCGTGCCCCCAGTTCCCCACCGAATGCGGCCCGAGCACGACGTCCGTGAGGGCGGGGTCGTCGGTCGGCTGATTGAAACCGATGCGGTTGAAACCCGCCCCGACCAGGGCCTGCCACGTGCGCTCGAGCGCCTGTCCTGCCGTGGGGGCCACCTTGATCGTGGCCTTCATGATGTCCCGCACTTCCATCGCCTGATCGAAGGCGTGTTGGAAGCCAGGCGGGGCTTCGGTCTCGCCTTCCCTGAGCACGTACGCCACCCGCTTCATGTCCGTGTAGAAGTCGAGGAAACCCACTCCCCAGTCGAGCATGAGGAGGTCACCGCGCTGGATGATCCGATCGGTCGATGTCGCCACGATCCCGTCGGGACCGGTGATGTAGACGGATGGCATGTCGAACGACGATTCGAGCCCGCGCTGTAGCTGCTGGTCCGACATCCACCACGCGACGTCCTCCAGCGTCGTGACACCCGGGGTGATCACCTCGTTCGAGAAGGCCCGCTCGGCGATCTCTCGGCTCATCTCCCCCGCTTCGGCGAACGTTGCGATTTCGATCGCCGTTCGAGTTCCGCGGAAGTCGGAGACGAAGCGCTGCGCCGATACCAGACGGTCCCCGTACGACCGAAGCTCACGGCGAAGGTGGTTGTAGCCCGTATGAGAAAGGCCGTCCGCCCCGCCGATGAACTCGGACATGTTGACCCCGATTCGCTCGGGGTCGCGCTCGGCCACGTAGTCGGCCAACTCGGCGGCGCCGCCGAGGTAGTCGTACACACCACACTGAGCCAAGCGGTACCCACCGACGCCGAGCGCGGCCCGCTCGACCCGGTCCCCTTGATGGGTGAAGACGTAGTACGCCCAGTCCCCGACGTAGCCGCGGCCGAGGGCATCCCACAGGGGATCGAGGTTCCCTTCGCGCATGACGACGATCCACATGTCGAGGTCGTTGTCGGCCATCGCCGCCGGGAGGACGAGGTCGAATTTCTCGGCCCGGATCTGACACATCCGCTGCCAGCGGGCGCGGGCGTCCTGGGCGTCGAGAGAACCGGAGGCGACGACCATGAGAAGGGCCGTGGCCGACACAACGTGGCGGAATCGCATCGTCGAAATGTCGTCTCGAGGTTGGGCGGAGCGGGCGCGGTATCTTCGGCTTCGCGCAGAAGCGGGGAAAGTACGGAACGTCCAGCCTTGTGGCCGCCCCTCGAAAAAACGCAACTTGCGCGGGACGTGCTCCCCCACCGTGAGGCCGGATGGCGGTGACCCTGGTCCCGACAGCGTTACGCGTCGCGGTCATCTTGATCGCGATCGCCGCTGCAGCGGGACACGTGGCGTACATCGACTCATTGTGGTGGCACACGGGCGTGACCTCGACCGTCGCGCAGGTCCTTCCCGGCCCGACCCTCGTCCTGCATGTGGTGCGGGCGCTCGTCGCCGTTCTTTGCTCGGTCCTGGCGGTCGTCCTGGTCCTCTCAGAACGCCAATACCAGGTGGCGAGCCGAGCGCTCGCTGTCGCCTTCGCAGCGTGGGCGTACGTCCTGGCCTATCCGGGAATCACCCTCCTCTTCCGCCCGCCAGTACCCGGATGGGAGCGAGAGCTCTTCGAGGCCCACTTCCGGGTGCTGGAGATGGTCGGCCTCGTCGGGGTGATCCGGTTCAGCTCGATCTTTCCGCGCGAGCTTCACGGGGAAGAGCTGGCCCCCGTCCCGACCCTGCCCCGCGTCCTGGTGCCCTTCCACCATGCGGCGGTCTTCATGCGGAAGGCGTGGGCGCCGCCGCTCGCCGCCGCGGTCGCGTTGGGCGTGTCGTGGGCCATCGTGTTGGCGTCTGGTGGGAGCATGAGCGATGCAGCGCTGCACCCCCTGATCAACGTGGTGCGATTCCTCGCGGTCGGGCTCGTCGTCATGAACCTCCGGCGAGCGTGGGCCGTGGCCACTGAGGGCGACCGGGACGGCATGACGTGGCTCTTCGTCGCGCTCGCCTACCTGATGGCGTCGCTGGCGTTCCTGATCGGCGGCAACGTGCTCGTCGCCGTGACGGGCTGGCCGGAGCCCGGAGTCGCGTGGCGCCCCTTCCTCCTCGAGATCGGATCGGTCGGCTTTTTCATCTCGCTCTCCCTGTCGGTGCTGCACCGGCATTCGTCCGACCCGAGCCGACTCATCCGCAAGATCGCCACCGTTTCCGTCGTCGTGACGGCAGGCCTCTTCCTGGCCGCCGGCCTCGAGGCGGTCTTCGGCGGCGGCCTCGTCTCCGGGATGCGCCTGCGACGTGGGATCGGGACCGCCGTGGCCTTCGCGGTGATCCTGTCCACATGGAGGCAGCTGGAACGTCTCATAGGGAGAGTACTCCCGGCCTGACGGCCCGTGGTTGTCACACGCGACGACCCCCGGTCGTTCGTGTCCGGCGGCTATCCGAACGTGTGAACCGAGTTCGCCGTGGATTTCGACACCACATTCGATCAGCAGTATCCGGACCTCGTCCGGTATTGCCACCGGCTCACCGGTGATCGAGACCTTGCCGAGGACGTGGCGCAGGAGAGTCTCCTGCGCCTGTTCGATCGCGGGGTCGAGGGGAGTGAGCACGGTGTTCGTGCGTGGTTGTTCAAAACGGCCACGCACCTCGTGCGCGATCGCTATCGGGTCCGCCAGAACAGAAAACGGCTCCTCGAGGTGAATCCAGTTGCCCCTTCGGGCACGGAAGCACCCGACATGAGCCTCGAGCGGCAGGAGACGCGCGATCGCGTGCGCGCTGCGCTCGACACACTCGCGGAGCGAGATCGGGAGATGTTGTTGATGCGGTATTCCGGATTCAGTTATCGAGAGATCGCCGAGGTGATCGGGGTGGCGGCGACGTCGATCGGCACCCTGTTGTCGCGGGCCGAGAAGCGATTCGAGCGGGCCATGACCGAGGCCGGGGAGGCAGCATGACCCGGAGCGATGAAGGGACAATCGTCGCGATGCGCGACGGCGCATTGGTCGACGCGGACGATCGCATGCGGGTCGAAAACTCTCCCGCCGGGATGGAAGAGCTTCGGGAAGCGGGCCGCCGCGCCGACCGGATCGCGGATACGCTCGCGCACTACCCGACGCCGATCGACCTCGACCGCGCGAAAGCGGAGGTTCGCGCACGGCTCGACGCCCAGCGACGGGCCGAGCGTCCGCGACCCCGCATCCATCTGACGCTAGGCAAGGCCGCGAGCCTCGTACTCCTCGGAGCAGCGGCTGCGTCCGCCCTTCCGAATTCGCCGGTGCGTAGCTGGGTCGAGGGGCGCTTGACCCCCGCGGCGTCGGTCGAAGTGGCGGCGCCGATCGTCGCGGCTGGAGAGGAGATCGAGGTTCCCGTCGGTACGGACGGCCTCGTGGTCGCGCTGCGTGGCGTCCCGGAAGGTGAAGAGATCGAGGTCCTGTGGACCGTCGAGCGCACCGCCCGAATCAGCGCGGCGGACGGATCGAGCTTCACCTTCGCCGCTGGGCGCGCCGAGGCGATTGTGACCGGCGGGCCGGTCCTCCTCGTCCTGCCGCAGTCGGCCGGTCCGATCCGCGTGGACGTGAACGGACGGCGGGTGCTGTCCCGGCAGGCTTCGGACGTCGAACTCCCCGAGGGCAGCGTCGAGGAGAGCGCAGAACGCATCATCCTCGCCGTTCCTCAGCACTGAGGCCGACGCCGATGCTTCGATCGGTCACGAGGACGTGGGCACGCGCGCTGACCGCGGGACTCCTCCTGTTCGCCGTCGCTCTCCCTGTAGCGGGCCAGGAGCCGGACTCTGCAGCCGTGGGCGGAACCGTCTACGGTCGCTTCCAGGGCGGCGTACGTCCGCTCGCGTACGCCTCGGTCGAGGTCATCGCGGGATCGGTCACGATCACAGTCGTCGCAGACAGTCTGGGACGGTATGAGGTGCCCGGCCTGCCTCCAGGAAGTGTGGGGCTCCTCGCTGCACACCCAGGCCACGAACCGGTGCGTATCGGGGCCGTGCTCCGGCCCAACCGGACGCTACGCATCGACCTCGAGCTGCAAGCGGCCCCGGTCGAACTTCGAGGCGTCGACGTCTCGACGGTGCCCAGGCCCCCCGAACAGCGGTCGACGGATCGGACTCCGATGGCGGCCCCGGCCCCCACGGTCGAAGTGCGTCTCCTCGAAATGGGACCTGGAGTGGCGCAGGCCGGCCTGCTGTCCGCGGTGCAAGCATTGCCGGGGCAAGATCCGTCCGATCCGAGCGACGTCCTCTTCATGCGAGGAAGCACGACCGAACTAAAGCTCGTCTTGCTCGACGGTGTTCCGGTCTTCACGCCCTTCCACACCGCGGGTCTGCTCCGGAGCTTCGAGCCCTCGGTCTTGTCGAGCGCCGAGCTGCTCGTCGGCGGAGCCCCCGCGAGCTACGAAGGTGGTCTCACTCATATCCTCGACCTCCAGACTCGGGCCGCCCGGCGCGATCGCCTTCACGGTAGTGCGTCGGTCGACATGATGTCGGTGTCGGGCGCCCTCGAGGCCCCGCTGGGCTCCAGGGCAGGGCTTCTACTCTCGGGGCGCGGGCTTCACGACCTCGGGCGCAGCCCGCTGGGTCGCCAACCGTACGCGTACCGAGACGTGCTCGGCTCTTTCGACGTCGACCTCAGCTCCGACCACCACCTGGCCCTGACCGCATTCGACAACAGCGAGTCGATCCTCCTCGAGTTTCCTGCGGGTTCGTCGGACGCGATGTGGCAAAACTCCGCCCTCTCGCTCCGGTATCGGGGTCAGATCGGTTCGACCACTCTGCGCTTGTCCGCCGGAGGAAGTCAGTACGACGCGGAACTTCCCTTGCGGCCCACCCCGCAGCCGGACGACCCGATCCCGGACGCGGTCTTGGCGACCGCGTTCACGGAGCGGGCCCGCGTGGTCGGTGAGTTGTCCTGGGGAGGAGCCACGGCACCGACCCGAGCCGGATTGTCGTTCGAGGACCTGAACGCGTCGTTCAGCGCACAGTCGGTCGGCCAGGGCCGCCGTACCAGTCGCGCGGGCTCCTCGACTGTGGCCGGGGTCTTCGCCGACGGAGCCCGCCAGGTCGCGCCGGGGGTGACGGTTCGTGCCGGGCTTCGCGCCGACCTCTTCGGAGGGGCAGATCTGCGCTTCGGCCCCCGCGCCGCCGTCCTCTGGGAGGTCGGCCCGACGGCGCTGCTCTCGATCGCCGCGGGCCGGTACCATCAGGTCGCGCACGCGCCGCAAGGAGAGGTGGACGAGACTCTCACCGACTTCGCGAACCGGGGAGTCGCCTTGAACGGCCTCCTCCCCGTTGCCGAAGCGGACCACGTCGTGCTCACACTCGAACAGCGCTTGGGCGAGCCGGTCTCGCTCGGCATCGAA
Organism: Gemmatimonadota bacterium; assembly: GCA_039030015.1. GTDB lineage: Bacteria > Gemmatimonadota > Gemmatimonadetes > Longimicrobiales > Gaopeijiaceae > UBA2589. The sequence goes on from JBCCEZ010000007.1 coordinate 44,895, forward strand.
GGGTTCTGGAAGCGCTTCCGAGGCCTGGAGGGGCGCGCGGACGAGTCCGTACTCAACTCGGGAGTCGACCTACGGATCCTCAGCGCGGGACCGGATCGGGCCTTCTGGCTCGGGTACGGCCTCTCGTGGTTCTGGTCGCCCCTGGACCTCTCCGGACGCGCGACGGACTTCCAGGGGCGGCACCTGCTCAGCGCGGGGCTCTCCGGACCGATCGCGGGCCGGATCAGAGGGGAGGCAAGACTCTCGTACGGTGCGGGACTTCCGTCGACGTCTCTTCCGTTCGGTAGTACCACGCTCGAGGCTGCTTCACCGGGGAGTGAAGATCACCTCTCGGGAATCGCCCCGGCTCCGGCCAACGTCGCGGCCGCTCCGGAGGTGGAGCCCTCGTTCCTGCGCGTGGACGTCGAGTTCTACGCACTCTTCGAACCGGTCATAGGAGGTCGCAGCTGGCGGGTGCGGCCCTACCTCCGAGTACTCAACGCGCTCGATCAGAGAGACGCCCTCTTCTACACCTACCAACCGTGGCGCTCGAGTGAGCTCACCCCGCTCGCGGAGCGCTCGCTTCTTCCCGTCGCCGGCCTCTCCTTCTCGTTCTGAAGCCGTTGGGGCATGATGGCTTACCGGACGCTGTCACCGGCGATGAGCTTACCCGTACGAACACTTGACCGGGCGCCCGCCCGGGCTCTATTACTCCGCGTCACGAACCCGTAGACAACCCAGGAGCAAGAATGTCGGACAACGGTGGCGGCCAGATCCGGGTCACGCTTCGCTGGATCCAGATCAAGGACAACAAGGAAGCCATGTGGGACGACGAGGGCGAGTTCCGCTTCCGCTCCGTGGTCACGACGGCCGGCCAATCTCACGAGATCGAGTTCCCGGAACAGGGATACTGGTCCATCTCGGATCACCCCCGGCGGAACAAGGTCGACAAGATCGACAAGGTGCTCTACGAGGGGAACTTCGGTGACAACCTCGTCGTCGAACTCTTCGGCGTGGAGTTGGATGACTTCTCCGCGAACGACCACCTCGAGGACTATCGGCGCGAGTACAGCGGCGAAGCGGCGAGCTGGGTCGGACGTCACCAACCGACGGACGAGGGCTCGGACGATCCCGAGAACATGGTCGACTGGCGGGTCTGCTACGACATCGAGATGGTCTAAGGCTTCGACCCCTTCGCAGGACCCACGAGGCCCCGTCCGCGTCAAGCGGCCGGGGCCTCGTGTCGTGCACGGTGAGAGACCTATCGCCAGCTCGGATCACCTCCTACCTTTCTTCGGTATTTGTTCGGTATGAGGTCGCCATGCATTCGATCGCTCTCCCGACCATCAAAGGTCGCGGCGTACACTGGAATCCGAAGAACAGATTCGAGAGGCTCCACCTCGATCGCGAGGGATGGACGGACCCCGACGACCCCCCGCCTCAAACCGTCCTACTGAACGACGCGACCAAGTCGATCCTGGCGCACAACGACGCGCCCGACGTGGGATTCGATGTCGGGATCAACCCATACCGCGGGTGCGGCCACGGCTGTGCATACTGCTACGCTCGCCCGACGCATGAGTACCTAGGCTTCTCGGCCGGCCTCGACTTCGAAACGAAGATCCTCGTGAAGAGGGAGGCGCCTCGTCTGCTCCGCGAAGCGCTCAGCGCCGACACGTGGCGGCCCCGGGTCGTCGGACTCAGCGGGAATACGGACGCGTACCAGCCGGTGGAGCGAAGGCTCCGCGTGACCCGACGGTGTCTCGAGGTCTTCGCGGAATTCCGGAATCCAGTCTCCATCACGACGAAGAACTACCTCGTGACGAGAGACATCGATCTCCTCGCCGAGTTGGCCGAGGATCAGGCCGTGTCCGTCGTCCTGTCGATCACGACACTTCGAAACGAGCTCCAGCGGACCCTCGAGCCGCGTGCCTCGATCCCCGCTCGTCGACTGGGTGCGATTCGCGTCCTCGCCGACGCCGGGATCCCGGTGGGGGTCAACGTCGCACCGGTCATTCCCGGCCTCACCGACCACGAACTCCCGGAGATCCTGGAGGAGGCCGCTGCGGCGGGTGCGAGCTTCGCGAACTACATCCTCCTGCGGCTCCCGTGGGGGGTGAAGGACATCTTCTCGGACTGGTTGCAACAGCACGTGCCGGAGCGCAGAGAGAAGGTTCTCAACCGCGTGCGGTCCCTGCGGTCCGGGAAGCTCTACGACGGCCGCTACGCGGTGCGAGGGCGCGGTGAGGGACCATGGGCAGACCAGCTCCGATCCTTGTTCCGGGTGACGCGAGACAAACTCGGGCTCGATCGCTACCCGTCTCTCTCCGCCGAAGGCTTCCGGCGACCGCCACCTGCCCCGCTGCCCCAGTACGACCTGTTCGGGCCGAACTAGATCAGAACGCCGCCTGACGGCCCTCGTGGCGCGCCCGAGAGCTGTTCTGGAACGTCCACAGGAAGTTCGTGAAGCCCTCGTCGTAGTCGGACAGACCGTTTTGCCCGGTCAGCTTCATCCGCTCGTCGTAGAGCTTCTTCATCACCGTGGAGACCGAACTCTCGTACACGCCCGGATCCGGTCGCAACGCGTGGAACTCGTCTGCGAGCTCCTTCCTCATACCCAACCCGTCCACGAGGTCGTGGTAGGCCTTATGGTCCTCTCCAGCCACGACCTTGAGCTGCCGGTGGAGGCGCTCGGCCAACGCCGACTGCACGAGCACGGGGTCTCCGGACGACATGAGCGAGAGGTACGACAACGCCTGGGCGTGCACCTCCTTCATGTAGCCTTTTCGGTGCACGAACTCGTGGCAGATGATATGGGGCTCGAAGATCCCGGTGTCGCGGAAGATCGCGACGTCGCCCGAGATGATGTCGCAAACCCCCATCGCGAACGGGAAAATCAGCTTCGCGATCGTGAAGTCCCGAACCTCGGACGATGTGTGGACGCGCTGACCTGTGATCCCGGCCATGTACTCGGTGAGATGCTCGTTCACCGTCACGGCCAATTCGTCCCTCGGAATCCGCTCGTCCGTGAACCCCTCCTCGAGACGGCGGCCCAGCTTCTCGATCTCGTTGCGACGCGCCTGTTCGGGCATCGACTCCAACGTCTTCACGTCACAGCCGAACTCACGCTCGAAGTCGATCCACTTCACCGGGCGCCGGCTCACCCAGTCCTTCACGGCACTGCCCGCGTAGAGCCCGAAGGCCGCGGCGCTGAGGACTCGACCTGGGAGTGTAGCCCCCAGGAGGATGCGCGAGGCGAGTGGCGCCGTCGCGATCACATCGGTCAGCGAAATAGGGGAGTACGTCGCGTCGTTCGGAATTCGGATCTCATCCATGGAGCGTATACGACCCGATCAGGGGGATAAGTTCCGTTCCGCGCGCTGGGTCAGGCCACGAGCGCGAGCAGAGCGACCAGCATCGGCACAACCAGGAGCGGAGCTCCGAAGGCGGCCCAAAGAGGGAGGGCACCCGTCCGCTGCGTCTTCGTCCACGTCATCGTTCTACCTCCCACCGTTCAGGCTGTTGCTTCCTCCCTCCCTTCGAAAACCTCGCCGCCAGAGTTTCGCCGACCGTGTTCGAGGGACGCGGGCCGCGCCAAGAGCCGTGCCAACGCCGCCCCGAGCCGCACCGCCCGATCTCCCCATCGCGTGCCCACACCTGGTCGTTCGGCCGCGAGCGTGGCAGCCCGACTGTCAGGGTTCCACACCTCGTTCACGAACGCACCGACGAGTCCGGGGTCGCGGGTCATCACGACGTGCTCCTCGAGGATGTGGTAACTCATGAAGTCGAAGTTCGAGGATCCGGCGATCAGCAGGTCGCCGTCGATCACCATCGCCTTCATATGGCTCATCCCACCGTCGTAGCGGAGGAGCTCGAGGCCGTGTCGGATGGCCGCGTGCGTTACGTGGCGCGCGAGGTTCGGCTTGTTGTTCTTCGAAGGAGTGAGTACGCGCACCCTGACTCCGCGCGACGCCGCGGCTCCAAAGGCTTCGGTGAACGGGGTCGACACATACGCGCTGACTACGTCGATCGAGGTACGTGCCCCACGGATCGAATCGACGACCGGCGCGAAGGCCGCGTGATTGCCTCGGCCGTTCATCGAAATGACACGAAGCGGCCCGACCTGCCGATCGTATCCTACCGGCCGATCGCCCCAAGAGCCGTCGAAGTCTTCCGTGAGCAGGGTGCCCATCTCCGAGCTCTCGATCCGGATCATCAGATCGTGCCACGCGAAGTTGTGATCGCTGAAGTTGATCCCACCGAGGTAGCTGATCCGTTCATCGACCACGATCAGCTTCTTGTGATTCCGTCGAATCGTGTGGAGGGGCGTGGGTCCGACGGGATTCCCGAAGCGTACGCGGGCTCCGCCATCGCGGAGTCGCCGAACGGCCGCCTGGGTCGACCGCACTTCGCTCCGCAGCTCCGCCGCGCGCCACGCGGGACCATGGATCCAGCGGTCGGAGTGATAGAGTCGGCTGTACCCATCGACCAGAAGTCGGCGGTCCGGGGCGGTACACGCCTCCAGAGCGTCGGCGAGGTCGAGCCCGACGCGGTCGCCCTCGAAGGTGAAGGTCTGAACGACGGCCGACCGCCGAGCGTCCGCCAGGTCGTCCTTCAGGCGACTCCAGAAGGTGTCGGATCCGACGAGGAGTTCGAGCTTCATCGAGGCACCGCTATCCGAACAGGGTCGCGATCACGCCGTTCGACGCGATCAGGTCCAAGGCCTCGGTCCCGACGGTGTGGCCGAGCCACGCGAGGACGGCGAAGCGAACGAATCGCCCCAGACCACCCACCACCACGAAGCGAGTGAGGCTGAGTCCGACCGCACCGGCGGCTAGGCTTACGCCGTAGAACGGCGGGATCCCCGTGGCGGCGCTCGTGAAGATGAGCGTCCCGGCCGCCGTGCCGCGCTCCCGGACCGCTGCACTCGAGCGCTCGATCGCCGCCCTCGCCCGCTCCGGGAGACGCTGCGGCGCCCATCGTGCCAAACCGAAGAGGAGGGCCTTGCTCGACATGTGCCCCACGGTCGACACCACCGCGACGACCGGGACCCCGAGCGCCGGGACGAGCGCGGCCGCGCTGATGACGAGGATCTCGGCGTTCACCAACGGCACGATTCCGCTCAGCACGGCGGCCGCGAACAATCCGATCATCGTCTCCGTCACATATCCTCCAGGTTCGAGCCGGGTGAACGAACGACCTCCGCACGATGTCGGGACCCTGACGGCCCGCACACCGGGCGAGGAGCGTATGCGCTTTGTAACGGCTCGTGCGCACAAACTGGACACAGAGAGGGGTGGTGCGCTATCACACCCGCCCCGAGCCCTTTTTGGAGTCCTGTCATGCAGCTACCGACCGTCGGTCCGAATCGCGCGCGCGTCGCCAGCTGGAGCGCACTCGAGGACCGCGTGCCCACGTACGCCCTCGTCGCCGGCGTGGACCTCGTGATCGTCCGTTACGACGACGACGTATCGGTCTTGTTCGGGCGATGCCATCACCGCGGAGCCCTCCTCTCGGACGGGCACATCGATGGACCGAACCTCATCTGTGGGGTGCACGGCTGGGACTACCGCTACGACACGGGGATCAGCGAATACAACAACGCCGAAGCGCTTCATCGCTTCGCGGCGCTGGTCGATGTCGAGGCCGACGCCGTGTGGGTCGACGAGGGCGAGGTCGCGACGTGGGCGGAGTCGAACCCTCAACCGTATCGTCGAGACGAGTACCTCGGGACGTACCAGGACGTTCACGGGACCCCCGAAGAGCCGTTCAATCACCACATCCAGGCGCTGGCCCGCGATGGGCTCAGCAAGGTCGGACATCATGGTCCGGTCTCGGCGATGGGTATCGCGCTCACCGAGCTTCCGCGCTGGGACGACCTCCAGGTGCTGACGGCTCAGCTCGCCACGCGACCGCTCCTCGAGACCGAGCCGGTCGACACTTCTATCGTGATCGGGCCGCGGGCGGAGAAGCCGCTCACCCTCGAGATCCCGCTCTTCGTCAGCGACATGAGCTTCGGTGCCCTCTCCGAGGAAGCCAAGATCGCACTCGCGATGGGTGCCGAGCGTGCCGGCACCGGAATCTGCTCCGGTGAGGGGGGCATGCTGCCGGAGGAGCAGGAGGCCAACCGTCGATACTTCTACGAGTTGGCGTCTGCTCGATTCGGCTGGAGCCTCGACAAGGTCGCGAAGTGCCAGGCCTTCCACTTCAAGGGAGGACAGGGCGCGAAGACCGGGACGGGCGGACATCTCCCGGGCGAGAAGGTGGTCGGAAAGATCGCCGAGGTGCGGGGACTCGAGCCGGGACAGTCTGCGATCAGCCCGCCGACGTTCCCCGATCTGGTGACGCCGTCGGACTTCAGGGAAGTCGCAGACCAAGTGCGCGAGGCGACGGGCGGCATCCCGATCGGCTTCAAGCTCTCGGCCCAGCACATCGAAGCCGATCTGGACTTCGCGCTGGAGGTGGGATGCGACTACGTCATCCTCGACGGACGAGGAGGGGCAACGGGTGCGGCGCCGGAGATCTTCAAACAGAACATCTCCGTTCCGACGTTGGCCGCCCTGCCCCGAGCCCGGCGACACCTCGACGCGTCGGACGCGTCCGACGTCACCCTGATCATCACGGGTGGCCTCCGGACGGAGTCCGACTTCGTAAAGGCTCTCGCACTCGGAGCGGACGGGATCGCCGTCTCGAACTCGGCGCTCCAGGCCATCGGCTGTCTCGGCATGCGTGCGTGTCACACCAACAACTGCCCGGTCGGCATCGCGACGCAGAAGAAGGGACTGCGAGCCCGCCTCGTCATCGAAGAGTCCGCACACCGATTGGACAACTATCTCCGAGCCACGACCGAGCTCATGTCGGTACTGGCCCGAGCATGCGGGCACGACCGGCTGTCCTCGTTTAGTGCGAAGGACCTGACCACGTGGAAGAAGGAGACGGCGGAACTCACCGGTGTCCGCTTCGCCGGGATCGGCTAGGCGCGCCCGGGCGTTAGCCGGCTCAGGCTCGTACCTGACCCTCCCCGAGCACCACGAACTTGCGGGTCGTAAGTTCGCGCGCGCCCATCGGACCGTACGCGTGAAGCTTCGAGGTGGAGATTCCGATCTCCGCACCCAGGCCCAACGCACCTCCGTCCGCGAATCGGGTGCTCGCGTTGACGAGCACCGTCGAAGACTGGACCGCACGCACGAAGACCGCTGCGCTCGCCTCGTCCTCCGTGACGATCGCCTCCGTATGGTTCGAGCCGTACTCGGCAATGTGTTCGATCGCCTCGTCGAGCCCCGTGACGACCCGAACCGCCACGATCAGGTCGAGGAACTCGGCCCCCCAGTCCGACTCTTCGGCCGGGGTGATGCCCTCGGTCGGCCCGACCTCTGCGAGCAGCGCAGCCGCCTTGGGGCACACCCGGAGTTCGACGCCGTGCGCCAACAGATCGGAGGCCACCGCCGGCATGACGCGCTCGGCCGCGGCTTCGTGAACCAGCAGGGTCTCCATCGCGTTGCACACGCCAGGGCGCTGCACCTTCGCGTTGCGCGCGATCGCTACGGCCCGTTCGGTGGGCGCGGTCGCGTCCAGGAAGACGTGACACACGCCCTTGTAGTGCTGGAGAACCGGGATGCGCGACGTGGACGTGACGGCGCGGATCAGACCCTCCCCGCCTCGAGGGATGACCAGATCGACATCTTCCTCCTGCTGAAGGAGCACGCCGACGGCGCCGCGATCCGCGACCGGGATCAGTTGGACGGCGTCCACCGGGAGTTCGGACGATGCGAGGGCGCCCTGGATGACATCCGCGAGCGCCCGATTCGTGTGCAGCGCCTCGGAGCCGCCACGGAGGACGATGGCGTTCCCCGCCTTCAGGCATAAGACGGCGGCATCCACCGTCACGTTGGGCCGGCTCTCGTAGATCATGGCCACCACCCCGATCGGGATCCGAACCCGCGCGACGCGCAGACCGTTCGGCCGGACGGTCTCCTCCTCCCGACCTCCGAGTGGATCCGGTTGGCGCGCGACCTCCCGTACTGCCTCGGCCAGCGCCGTGATGGCGTCGCCCTGAAGCACCAGTCGGTCCCGCATCGGTCCCGAGATTCCTCGTTCGTCCGCGGCCGCCAAGTCGACGGCGTTCGCGGCGCTGATCTCCCCGATTCGGCCTTCGATCGCATCGGCAATCCGCTCGAGGGCGTCCTCCCGCTGCTCTGCCGTCGAACGAGCCAGGGCATGACCCGCGCGTCTGGCGGAGCGGGTGATCGTGGTGACCATACCCTCGAGGTCTGTCCGCTCCTTCGTCTCCATCATCGACCTTCCCCTACGCTCAGGACCATCCGGTCCGGTCTCATGACCACGGATCCGCGCCCCGGACCCAGTACTCTCTCCACATCGATCGAGTGGAGCCCTCGTATCCGCTCCACATCGCGATCATCGAACCGGACGATGCCACGGGCCTGCTCGACGCCGAGGTCGTCGACGACCGCGACGACGTCGCCGCGACTGAACCGGCCATGGACCGCGGTGACTCCGCTCGGGAGCAGCGAGGCTCGACGCTGCAACGCCTGCACCGCACCCGAGTCCACGACGAGCGTGCCGGCGAGCCCTTTGCGCTGCGCCATCCAATGGCGCCGGGCCTTCAGCGGCCGGCTCGATGCGGCAATCCACGTCCCAGCCCTCTCGTGGGTCAGCGCGGACCGAAGGGCCTCCGTGTCGGCGCCCGATGCGATCATCGTCGGAATACCGAGCCGCCCCGCATGTTCGGCGGCCTCGAGCTTCGTTTCCATCCCCCCCACGGACACCCCGGCCTTCTTATTGAAGCAGCGGCTTCGGAGGGCTTCCGCACTCTCCGCAAACGCGATGACCCGTGCGGTCGGATCGACCACTGGGTCGGCGTCGAAGACCCCCGGTACGTCGGTGAAGAGGGCGAGCAGATCGGCGTGCACGAGCGCAGCCGTCACGGCGGCTAGGTTGTCGTTGTCTCCGACCACGGCGTCCCCGGCGGTCACCGCGTCGTTCTCATTCACGATCGGCACGATGCCGGCACGGAGGAGCGATCGCAGCGTCTCCGACGCCGCGACGTACTTCTCCCGATCCGTGAGGCAGTCGTTCGTGAGGAGGACCTGGCCGACCTCTCGACCCATCTCTGCGAACGCATCGCCCCAGATGGACATGAGTCGACGCTGTCCGATGGCCGCCGCCGCCCGCCGTTGATCCCGGCGAGTGGGCGGATCCCGTCGGCCCAATCCGGCCAATCCGGCTGCCACCGCCCCGCTCGATACGATGACGACGTCTCGATCGGTCGACGCCACCGCCGCCGCGATCCGTGCGATGTGCGCGCGGTCCAACTCGGATGCCTCTCCCACGAGGAGACTGCTCCCGTACTTCAGGACGATGGGCCCCATCCGCTTCTTGTCGACCCCGAGCGAGTATTCATGCATCGAATATGCATAATCAATACAATCCATCGCGCCAAGATGCGTCCCCCTCGCATTCGGCGGCCCGATGGGTGCACATTCGACCGGACGCTTCCTTTACCCCGCTGCCCGTGTCTCTCCCTCTCGTGGTGCTCGCCGCCGGCCTGTCGACCCGGTACGGCCGTCTCAAGCAGCTCGACCCTCTTGGTCCGGGCGGAGAGGCGATCATGGACTTCAACGTCCTGGACGCCGCACGAGCGGGCTTCACGAGCGTGACCTACGTCATCCGTAGCGAGATCCGAGACGCGGTCGAGGCCCATGTGAATCGGGTGCTCGGCGGGACCTTCGACACCCGCTTCGTGACGCAGGAGCTGGACGCGCTACCCGAAGGGTACCGAGCGCCGCCCGACCGAGTCCGTCCGTGGGGGACCGCCCACGCCGTACTCTGCGCGGCGTACCATCTGGACGGGCCATTCGCCGTGTGCAATGCCGACGATCTGTACGGCCCGGGAGCCTTCCGCCTGCTCTACGAGCAGATGACCGCGAGCGCCGAGGAAGCCACCGAGGCGGCGCTGGTCGGCTACACCTTGGAGCGCACCCTCTCCGGTGCCGGTGGTGTGTCCCGCGGTGTCTGCCTTCTCGGGGAGGACGATCTCCTCGAGCGCGTGACAGAAGTGAAGAACATCGCGCTCAAAGACGGGTGGATAACCGGCACCACGACCGACGGTTCTCCGGTCGAGCTGACGGGGAGTGAGATGGCGTCGATGAACCTCTGGGGTTTCACGACCCCGGTCGTGCAGCTGCTCCGCCGTCAGTTCATTCGATTTCTGGACTATTGGGGCGCGGACACGCAGGAGGAGTGCTTCCTCTCCACGACTGTGAACGCCCAGATCGAGCTCGGTGCCACACGGGTCCGCGTGCTCCAGGCCCCGGACACCTGGTTCGGAATCACGCACGCCGCGGACCGCAACCGGTCCGAAGCCATCCTTCGCGAGCGCGTCGGGGCCGGGGTATACCCGACCCGCCTCGCCGACGCCCTCGCCCGCCTCCGCTGAGTCAGAGCCGATGCAACTCACCACACTCGATTGGATCGTCTTCGCGTCGTACGGCGTCCTCGCCGTAGGGGTCGGCCTCTACTTCGCCAAACGCGCCGGCTCGGCGAGCGGGGAGTTCTTTCTCGGTGGCCGATCCATGCCGTGGTGGCTCCTCGGCACCTCGATGGTCGCGACGACCTTCTCCACCGATACGCCGAACCTGGTGACCGACCTGGTGCGCGGTGGCGGAGTGAGCGAGAACTGGATCTGGTGGGCCTTCCTGATCACGGGCATGTGCACCGTCTTCTTCTACGCCAAGCTCTGGCGTCGGTCCGGCGTGCTCACCGACATCGGCTTCTACGAGCTGCGGTATTCGGGCAAACCGGCGGCGTTCCTGAGAGGCTTCCGAGCGATCTACCTCGGGGTCTTCTTCAACACGATGATCATGGCGTCGGTGACGCTCGCCGCCATCAAGATCGGAGGCGTCCTCCTCGGCCTCAGCAAGTACGAAGTCGTACTGGTCGCGGCCCCGATCACCGCGCTTTACTCCGCGGTTGGAGGGCTCTGGGGCGTCGTCGTGACCGATCTGATGCTCTTCGTGATTGCGATGGTGGGCTCACTGGCCGCCGCATACTTCGCAGTCGCGCAGCCTGAAGTCGGGGGCCTCGCGGGACTCTTCAGCCACCCTGCTGTGGCCGGTCGACTGGACTTCCTCCCCGACTTCTCGGATTGGAACACGGCGATGGCCGTCTTCATCGTGCCGATCGCGGTGCAGTGGTGGGCCACGTGGTACCCGGGTTCAGAGCCGGGCGGAGGCGGGTACATCGCTCAGCGGATGCTCGCCGCGAAGGACGAGACCCACGCGATGAAAGCCACGCTGTGGTTCACGGTGGCGCACTACGCCCTGCGCCCGTGGCCGTGGATCATCGTTGGTCTGGCGTCACTCGTCGTATATCCGACCCTCGAATCGATCCAGGCGGCTTTTCCCGGGGTCGACCCGAGCATCGTCGCCAACGACCTCGGATACCCGGCGATGCTCATCTTCCTCCCCGCGGGGTTGTTGGGCCTGGTCGTGGCATCCTTGGCGGCGGCGTACATGTCGACGATAAGTACGCACCTGAATTGGGGCGCGTCGTACATCGTGGACGATGTGTACCGCCGCTTCATCCGACCGGATGCGGACGAGCGGAGTCTCGTGCGACTCGGGCGGATATCCACCGTGCTCCTCATGGCCTTCGCGAGCATCGTCGCGTTGTGGCTCGAGAGCGCACACCAGGCCTTCCAGATCCTCCTTCAGATCGGCGCAGGCACCGGCCTGATCTTCCTTCTCCGTTGGTTCTGGTGGCGCATCAACGCCTGGAGCGAGGTCACCGGCATGGTCGTCTCCTTCCTGGTCGCGATCTACTTCGCCGGCGGCGTGACCCTCGAACCGATCGGGATTTCGGCAGGCTTCGCGTGGCCGGTTCCGACCCTCGAGGCTTGGCAGCAACTCCTCGTCGGGATCGTGGTCACGACGACGGCGTGGGTCGCGGTCACCTTCGCGACGAGCCCCAGCGACCAGGAGACACTCGAGCGCTTCCACAAAGTGATTCAGCCCATGGGACCAGGATGGCGGGGCGCGGGTCTGTCCGTCGATCCGGGCGAGGCCGGGGAGAGCCCGGCCGCCGCGTTCCTCGCGTGGTTCCTGGCCGTGTCGGTCGTCTACGGGGCCTTGTTCGGAACCGGGTACCTGCTCTACGGCGAGCTGCTCCCCGGTCTCGCATGCTTGGCGGTCGCGGCGGCGGCCGCGGGGTGGCTGATGCGCACGCTCCCGCGGGTAGGTCTCCGCTGACGGGCGTCGCCTAGGCGGCGCGCTCCTCCGCCACCCACCAGTACCGGAAGGCGACGGGCATCAGCTTCACGAGCAGGGCCACGAAGAAGGCGAGGGCGATGAAGCCCGTCGCCGCGAAGAGAATCCCGTTCCACATCGGCAGCCACGCCGGAGGGACGTACGTCTCGCCGGGTGCGAATCCGGCGCGCGATACGCCCGTGATCGTGCCCGAGATGTGAAGCCAAACGACCAAGGCGGCGACGCCGAGGTTCAACCCCACCACGATCTGCTTCATCGACGGAGTGTGAAGGATCTTCGCAGCCCCCTCCCCTTCTCGGGCCTGGAGATGCTCTCCGAGGATCCAGATCACGGCCCCGATGAGGACCATCGTGTCGATCCCGATCGTCGCGCCCATCGCATGCCCCGTGACCGCGTACGTGCCGTGGATGACCGCGTTGAGAGGCGGGATCGAGATCAGTACCGCCGTGAGGAGGATGAAGACGGACCAGTACTTGGATGCCGCGAACGATCCACGAGCCGCGCAGAACTCCACCCGGTCCGTCGTCCGGAAGACCTTGAGCAGGTCCATCATGGCGCGACACAAGATGATGATCTCCGTCATACTCACGACGAACGAGATCCACTTCACCACGATGTCCTGCGGGAGGTGGTACGTGTGGTGCGCGAAGTTCGTGAAGGAGTTGAGCAGTCCGACCCCGAAGAGCGCGTAGGCGACCTTGGAGTGTCCGTACGAGGGGTCACGGCTGATTCGCTCACCGATGTAGATGATCGAGCCGTAGACGAAGAGATTGAACGCGCCGACGAGCGTCCCGGTCGCCTTCCACTGCACCTGGAGATCCTGCAGCGGGTTCTCGAAGATCGCCGGCAAGAGGTAGAGGTGCTGCTCGACGAAGGTGACGATGAAGAAGAGCATCCCCACGCCCCACATCGTCATGTACAGCGGGCGCGAGAAGAAATTCGGTCCTGCGACTCGGAAGAAGTTCCAGGCGTAGCAGATCCACCCGAGGAGGATCAGGGCCGAGAAGACGGGGTGGAACCCGACGTACTCACGCCCGGAACCGATCCCGATCGACACGGTGACCAGGATGCCTGCTCCAGCGAGGGCCCAGGACACGATTTGAATCCGCATGCGAAGGCGGTCCCCGGCCGTCGGCGTTCCCCCGTAGTCTTGGAGCCAACGGTGCACCACGGCGACGCCACCCAGGAAGATCCACGCCGATGCGAAGGTCGTGTGGATGGGCCGGAGCTGGCGGAGATCGATCCCGAGTGACTGGAAGGTCGGCGCGAGGCTCGGGATCGTGTACAAGGCCCCGAGCATGCCGGCTGCGAGGGTCACCGCGATGGCGATCAGCCCGCCTCGGATGAAGAGGATGGTGGCCAACTGACGGGCCGGGTGCCCCTCCCCGAAGGGAAGCCACACACCCCCGGTAGGCGAGTGGTCTCCCGACGGCTCCGACGTCGATTGGGCCGAACCGGGAGCCGTAGGAGCTTCGGGCGAAAGGGTCCCCCGCCGCATCACGTGTTCGTTCATCGGTACTCCCACCACGACAACTTCGACCAGTCCACAGACCGTTGAGACTGCCTTCGCTCGGAGTCCGCGAGGAGGTCCGTACGCTCCGTTCCCAACCAACGGAAGTACGCCACCAGATTGGCCTTCTCATCGTCGGAGTAGGCCGGCATCGGTGGCGGCATCCCCCGCTCGGGTCGGCCGTCCGTCAGCACGCTCCGTAGCTCGGCTTCATCGATCCGATCGAGCGTCGTCGAAAGATCCGGAGCTCCGACGATCGACGTCTGGAAGGGGAAGTGGCAGGTGGCACAAATTCCAGAACGGAAGGTCTCGAAACCCGCGGCCGCAGCCCCCGTAGGTGCGGCGGCTTCGACCGATGCCTCGAACGCCGCCTGAGGCGTGGTACCCGCGGCCGGATCGCCGAGTCGGAGTTGCCCGCGACCGATATCGGGCCGGTCGATCTCTTGGAGGAAGGCCTGGAGCTGAGCGACCTGCTCCGGCGTGTAGTCGAACGCGGGCATCTGCCCGGATCCCACGGTCATCAACGACGCGAGCCGCGTCTCGTCGACGCGGCTCGCGGCATTCGTCAAATCGGGTCCCAGGAAGCCTCCCTGACCCCAGAGCTGGTGACAGACCTGACAGGAGCCGTCGTGGAAGAGCTTCCGTCCCTCGACGGCCTGGTCCGACAGGTTCAGGTCGACTTCGTCCGAGTACACCAGTCCGGTCTGGAGCGCGAACGTCGCGACCAGGACACCGAGGAGCACCTTCTTGGACGACGGAGCGAACATGCCGAGCGGGGGTGGAGGGCGGGAATCGCGACCGAATCTACCGAATCGCGAATTCAGAAGATTGTTTTCGCGGTAGGCGAGTCAAGTCGGGCCCCGAGGACACCGTCCACATCGTGACGAGTCGCCCCTTCGCTCTAGAGCTCCGTGTAGGACGCTCCCGCGCTCGGAACCGCGACGAAGAGTCGGTCGTCGATCCGATCGGCCATGCCACGGCGCTCGAAGTAGTCCGCCACCAGCGTCTCGAGCACCCCGCCCACCGTCCAACGATCGGCCAGCGCCACGACGGACCCACCGAAGCCCGCGCCCGACAGCTTGGCCCCCGCCGCTCCTCCCTCCCGCGCGACCGCGACCAACTCGTCGAGCTCTGGAGACGAGACCGAGTAGTCTCCACGTAGAGAGTCGTGGGACGCGTCCATCAAGACGCCGAAGCCGGTGACGTCCGCGGCGAAGACCCGATCCACGGCCTTCTCGACCCGGGCCGCCTCCCGCACGACGTGGCGAAAGCGGCGCAACAGAGGGCCCTGGAGCACGCCCTCCGCCACGCCGACCAGAGTCTCGGGGTCGAGGGCCTCGACGAGGCTCGGGTATGTCGTGTGGAGCTTTTCGGTGATGTGGGATGTCGCGGCGTGGCCCGAGACGATGCGAAGTGCCTCTTCGCACTCCTCGCGTCGCCGGTTGTACGCGTTCATCGCAGCGCCGGACTTTTCGGCCCGGACTCCCGTGTCGGCGACGACGATGCACCAGTCGTCCGGGACGGTCACATGCCTCATCCGGAGGGGGTCGAAGGTGATCCTGGCCGCGCAACGGTCGCGGGCCCCCAGAGAGATGGCCTGGTCCATGCCCCCGCCCCGCGTTCCCACGAAGTGCTCCGCGTCGGCCATGACCGGCGCAAAGCTCCGCAATTCCGTGGACACCTCGTTGATGTGGGCCAGTGCCAAACCCACGGCGTTCACGATCGCCGAAGACGACGACAAGCCGGACGCGATCGGGATACTCGACGCGATGACGCCCTCGAAGCCTCGCCAAATCGCGAATCGCCGAGCCAGCTCGCTCGCGGGCGCCTTGGCGTAGTTCCCCCACGAACCTTGGACGTACGGCGGGATCGCCGGTTCGATCTCGAAGTCGATCGCGGGAAACGACGGATCCGCGTTGTGGAGCACCACACGACCGTCGTCGCGCGGGCGCAACGCGATTCGAACCTCCCGCTGAAGCGCCATCGGGAGGACCGGCAGCCCGTTGTAGTCGGTGTGCTCTCCGATCAGGTTGACCCGGCCGGGTGCACGCGAAAGATGGGTCGGATCCGACCCGAAGAGGTCCGCGAACGACTCTTCCGGAGCCAGCCTCGGCCCCGCCTCCGCGAGATCAGACGTCAACGGGCGCCCCGACGAAGTCGAGCTTCGGCCATTCGGCCCAGCGGCCGCGCGTGAAGTCGGGGACATCGACGGGCCGGGAGCGGTTCTCGTTCGACCACTCGGTCAGCGGTGTGATGACGGACAGCATCGCCGCGTCGTACACGTTCATGTCGGTCGGCTTCCCTTCTCGAAGGGCCCGGATCAGCTGGTAGTCCTCGATGTAGTCCATGCCCCCGTGCCCCGCTCCGGCCGAGCGTTCTTCGAGCTGTCGCCACACCGGATGGTCGAACTCGTCCCGTCGGTCCATCCAATCTTCCCAACGATGATCGGGGCTCATCCCCTCCACGTGGACACGATGCGGGTAACCCTGGAAGATCCCCTTGCTCCCTTGGACCATGTGAATCCGAGAGTACGGGCGAGGCAGATTCGTGTCGTGACTGACGTAGATCGTCCGACCCCGGACGGTCTTGATCATCGTCGTGTTCACGTCCCCGAGTACGTAGCGCTCATCCCGCTTCGGATGCCCCTCCGGGTAGTGCTCTTCGGCCCACTCCTGTAGGCCGGCGGAGGGGGAACTCATCGACACGAGGTAGTCGAGCTGATCGCCCCGATTGATGTCCATGACGTTGGCGACCGGACCGAGGCCATGGGTCGGATAGAGGTTCGCGTCCCGCACCATCGAGTGCGCCCGCCGCCAGAGCCCCTCGTCGCGGTCCTCGAACTTGATCGCGCGGAGATCGTGCAGATACCCGCACTCGGCGTGGAGGATCTCACCGAATAGCCCTTTGCGCGCCATGTTGAAGACCATCATCTCGGGACGGTCGTAGTTGCAGTTCTCCATCATGACGCAGTGCTTCTCGTACTGCTCGGCGGCCTCCACGAGGCGCCAACAGTCCTCTACGGTGTACGCGGCGGGCACTTCGGTCGCCGCGTGCTTTCCCTGTTCCATCGCCGCGAGGCAGACGGGCACATGCCACTCCCAGGGCGTCGACGTGAAGACGAGGTCCAACTCTTCCTCGGCGCACATCCGCACGAAGTCCGTGTCCCCTCGAGTGTAGAGGTTCGGAGGGCGCCGGCCATCGTCCGTCACCCATTGAGCCACCTCGTGCGCGCGCGCCTCGTTGATGTCCCCGATCGCGACGATCTCGACGCCGTCGATGTTGAGGAAGTTCCGGACGTGCGAGCCACCCTGGAGACCCACACCGACGAAGCCGATCCGCACGGTCTCGATCGGATCCGCGGCGAAGGGCAGCTCCGGGGCCGGCCCGAGGTTGGGCCGCTCCTGCAGCCGATCGATCTCCTCCGCGGTCAGCGGAGCGAACAGGCCCGACGCTCCGAGTCCGAAGCCCGCCGCCCCGAGGCGCAGCAACTCGCGACGCTCCATCGAACGCCTATCCGTCATGATCTCGTCTCCCTTTGGGTCGGTAGCGGCTAGAACGTGTGTCGACCCGGTCGGTCCCTCAAGGGATCCGAGCCCCTGTGTTGCGAGCGCCCCCTCGACTTCGCCAATTCGGACCATGACCAAGACACCGACGCAGCACCCACCCGGCCCGCGCCGTCGACCGCACGGCCCCATCGCCATAGGCGCCCTGCTCCTCGCCATGCTCGCCGCTCCGGGAGCGGCCCAAGACCTTCCCCGGAGTGCTCCCGCCGAGGCCGGGATGTCGTCCGAGCGGCTCGATCGGCTCACCACCGCGCTCGACCAATACGTGGACGATGAGCGACTTCCCGGTGTCGTCGTACGCGTGCACCGAGCCGGATCCGTCGTCTACGAGGAGGCCGTCGGCTTCCGAGATCGCGAGGCCGGCGCACCGATGCGGTCGGACGCCCTCTTTCGCATCGCGTCCCAGACGAAGGCCGTCGTCAGCGTGGCGATCATGATGCTCCAGGAGGACGGGACGCTGCTCCTGTCCGACCCGCTCTCGCGTTGGCTACCCGCCTTCGCGGAGACCACCGTCGCCGAGCCGGACGGCTCTGGAGGCTACGCCGTCGTCCCGGCTCGACGTGCCATCACGCTCCGGGACCTCCTGACCCATACCGCGGGCGTCGGATACGGCGGAGGGCCTGGTGGCGACACGTGGGCGGACGCCGATATCACGGGTTGGTATTTCGCCCACCGGACCGAGCCCGTGCGCCAGACGGTCGATCGGATGGCCGCGCTCCCTTTTCCGTCCCATCCGGGCGAAGCCTTCGTCTACGGATACAGCACAGACATCCTCGGCGCTGTAGTGGAGGCCGCGTCGGGTGAGACCCTCGACGCCTTCCTTCGCGACCGGATCTTCGATCCGCTCGACATGCGGGACACCCACTTCTTCGTCCCGCGAGAGAAAGCCGGGCGACTGGCGGTGGTGTACAACAACGACGGAGAAGGCCTCACTCGTGCGCCCGAGGGGCCCGGGATGAACACGCAGGGGGAGTACCTCGAGGGCCCGCGGACGAGCTTCTCGGGCGGCGCCGGGCTGGTCTCCACGGCTCGGGACTACGGCCGCTTCCTGCAGATGCTCCTCGACGGCGGCGCGTTGGAGGGACGGAGGATCCTGTCCCCGTCCACCGTCGCGCTCATGACTCAGGACCATCTAGGCGATCGCTACCGCGCTCCGGGCGCCGGCTTCGGGCTCGGCTTCACCGTGCGCACCGACGTGGGCGCAGCAGGTGTACCCGGCTCCGTCGGAGACTTCGGATGGGGGGGTGCGTACCACTCGACGTATTGGGTCGACCCGGCGGAGGAGTTGGTCGTCGTGTACCTGACACAGGTTCGGCCCGGGGGTGGCCTCGACGATCACGCCAGACTGAGAGCGCTCGTCTACGCTTCCCTGCTGGAGAGCGCGGCGTTGGCACCGGGCTGATCGAACAACCCGACCCACGAGCGGAGCTCCGGGGACACGACCACGTTCGGGCTGGTTCTACGGTTGCCCATGGGCTTCGCGTAGGGCGCCACGCCCAGGAGTACCGGGACGACGGCCCGGAAGGCGTCCCACACCCTCTGGAGGGGGAGTTCGAGCCGAGAGGCGACGCGACGGGCGGGCATGCGGCCCAAGACGAACGATCGGAGCGCCATGCCGCCGCCCACCTCCATGCGCGGCTCGAGTTCGCGAATGACCGTGACCGCCACACGCACCAACTCGTCCGCCGCCCGATCGTCGAGCGACTGCTCGTGGCGTAGTGCCGCGTGTGCGGTCTCGCGTCGAGCTGCGAGGTCGGCTTCGAAGTCGCGCATCGTTTTCCCCCCGGACAGATGATGACCCACAATGGGCTGGTCAGGAGCTGCAAGAGGTGGGCCACGCTCGGAAACAAATGTTCACATGTGGACCCTTGTCCGCCACAGTGACGGAATCGAACTTCGTGCGGCTCGAACACCAGGGGGACGGAGAGGACGTGCTCGACGATTCGGTGATGCGGCGGAATGACGCCCTGAAGCGCATGATGCGCTTTGCTCGAGTCATCGTGGCCGACGGCGAAGTCTCCGACGCCGAAGCGGAGGGATTCCGGCGCTGGATCGAAGCCAATCCCGAGGTGCGTGGGCTCCCCGCCGTCGATGAGATCGTCGGGATCCTGGCGAACTTCTTCGCGGACGGCTCCCTCTCGGATGAGGAACGAGAGCAGTTGATCGGGATCCTGGGACGGTTCGGCGGCTGACGTTGGCGGCCACACCCCACGGCTCCACCGGCGAGCCGACGTTCGCACGCAATCTGGGTCTCTTCGACGCGACGATGATCGGTGTCGGCGCGATGATCGGCGCCGGCATCTTCGTCCTGACGGGCATCGCCGCAGGCGAGTCCGGTCCCGCATCGATCCTCGCCTTCGCGCTCAACGGAGCCGTCACGCTTCTGACGGCGTTCGCCTACGCCGAACTCGCGGCGGCGATTCCCGAGGCCGGCGGCGGATATGCGTTCGTGCGGCGGGCCTTCCCCGGAGCCGTCGGATTCACGGCGGGGTGGCTGCTCTGGTTCGCCTACACCGTGGCGTGTTCGCTCTACGCCCTCGGCTTCGCCGGCTACTTCTGGGAGTTCTTCCTCAAGTACACCCCCGGCATCCCCGACGTGGTGTTCGGCCTCGTCGGGGAGCATGGGGCCGGCTTGGTGGTGACCTTCGTCATCGGTGCCATGTTCGTCCAGCTGAATGCGCGCGGGACGGAAGTCACGGGCATGGCCGAGAACGTCCTGACCGTGGCCAAGCTCATCATCTTGGCGGTGTTCATCGGGTACGGGCTCAGGGCGCTCGGCCTGGCGCCGGAGGGCCAAACGGCCTCGGCGTTCAATCCGTTCTTCCCGCAGGGGTTCGGCGGGGTGATCGTGGCGATGGGGCTCACCTTCATCGCCTTCGAGGGCTACGACCTCATCGCCACCGTTGCGGAGGAGATTAAAGAGCCCGAGAAGACGATCCCACGGGCGACCTTCATCTCGCTCGCCATCACCGTGGTGATGTACCTGTTGATCCTCTTCGTATCGCTCGCGGCAGTCCGTCCGCCGGGCGGTGAGCCGTCGTGGCAATTCCTCGGAGAGTACGGCGAAACAGCGATCGTGCGGGCCGCCGAAGGCTTCATGCCGGCCTTCGGGGTCGCGGTCATCGTCTTCGGCGGTCTGTTGTCGACCATGTCCGCCCTCAACGCCACGATCCTCGCGTCGTCCCGGGTCGCCTTCTCGATGGGTCGGGATCGTTGGCTCCCGACTTCGATGGCCACGATCCATCCGGAGCGTCGCACACCGCACGTGGCCATCATGGTGACGGGCGTCATCCTGATCGTGATGGCGCTGACGTTGCCCATCGAGGCCGTGGGCTCCGCAGCATCCCTGATCTTCCTCCTCACCTTCGCGATGGTGAACCTCTCGGTCATCGTCCTGAGGCGGAAAGCGCCGGACCTGCCCCGTCGCTACAAAGTCCCGCTCTACCCCGTCGTGCCCCTCCTCGGCGTGGTGCTGAACGTCTTCTTGGCGGTGTACCAGTTCACCTTCCAACCGCTGGCGTGGTACGTGACGATCGGTTGGATCTTGGTGGGCCTACTCCTCTACTACGGCTACTTCCGGCAGCAGGCCGCCGAAGTCGAGCCCCAGGTGCTCGACCGACCGGTACCGGCCCGCGTCCGCACCGAGGCGTCGGTCGTCGTCCCGCTCCACAACCCCGACCACGTCGGGCCGCTCCTGGCCTACGCCAAGCCGATCGCCGAGTCCAGAGGCGCCGCGCTCATGGCGTATTCGGTCGTCGAAGTCCCACGCCAGCTTCCGATCACCGAGGGCCTGCGGTTCAGCCATCACCGTGAGGCGCTGCTCAAGAAGGCGCGCGACCACTTCCGAAAAGACCCCAAGACGCTCGATACGGACTTGGTCATCGCGCACAGACCAACGGACGGCATCCTCTCCGGAGCTCGGCGGTACAACGCGGACTGCCTGGTCATGGGGTGGAAGGGCCACACCGACACCCGGGATCGGATCTTCGGCGAAGTCGCGGACCAGGTCATTCGCAACGCGCCGTGCGACCTCGCCCTCCTGAAGCTCGAGAGCACAGAGCCGCCGAAGCGTTGCCTCTTCCCCACCGCGGGCGGCGCCCACGCGAGACTGGCCGCCGAGATGTTGAACGTCTTGGCCCCGGCCTTCGGGATGGAGGTGACCGTGTGCTACGTCGTGCCACCCGGTGCCACGGATGAGATGAAGCGGCAGGCGGAGGTGTGGATCGACAAGACGCTTCGAGAGGTCAACGTCGAGGTGCCGGTGGAGCGAACGCTGATCGAGTCGAATTCGATCGCCGGCGGTATCGCGAAGGAGAGTCGAGACTACGACCTCGTCGTCCTAGGGGCCGCCCGAGAGCCGTTCCTCAGTCAGGTAGTCTTCGGAGAAATCCCCGAGCGCGTCGCGCGCTTCTCACCCGCGTCGGTCCTTGTCGTCAAGCGCTACGAGGGGCGGGTGCGCTCACTCCTGCGACGCGCGATCGGCTGAACCCGCGGCAGCCGATCAGTCGTCGATGAGCTTCGGCGGGTCCTTCGTGTCCTTCACACCGAGCGCGACTCCCGTCCCGACCCCTGCTCCGGCTCCGATCGCGATCGCCATCGGAATCCCAACGAAGGGAATCAGGCCCGACACGACACCCACGCCGACCGTCGTGACCGCTCCGGTCATCAGGCCGAGCCCGGGCTTCTCGACGATCGAGGTGTAGCGGAGCTTCTGCCCCACGAACTTCCGTGCCTTGATATGGCCGTACGCGCCCAAGGCCCCGGCCGCCAGCAACTCGAACATCTCGTCCCCCCGTGGTCGTCTGTCTCTTAAGGTAGAGGCGTGGCCTCTCCCCCACTACGGAACAGCCCCCGATCCTGTTCCGACCCCGTCGCTCGAACCCTCTTCGGCCGTGGCCCTCATCGTTACGCCCACGGCGGCGAGCACCCTCTGTGCGTGGTCCGGCACATCGACCAACTCGATGTCGATCCCGGCTCGCTGCGCGTGACCAACCATCTCCCGTAGCGTGTGCGCACCTGTCAGGTCGATCCTCCCCAACCCCCCGCACCGCAGCTCCACACGGCGCACGTCCGGGTCGTCGGCCAATCGCTCGAACACGAGGTCTTCGAGCCCCGGCGCAGAGCCGAACCAGAGGACTCCGCTGGGGCGTACGATCAACGTGTCCCCCGACCTCTCCGCGGTGACCTTCGGCGTGAGTTCGCGCCACAGATGGACGGCCGCAGAGAGGGCGATCCCGAGCAGAATGGCTTGGTCGATCTTGGGGGCCAGGGCCAGTGTGGCGACGAACGTCACCCAACCGACAACCGCCTGCACCGGGGACTGCTTCCACAGGGACAACACCTCCCTCGGCTTCACCAGCTTCAAGATCGCGGCGATGACGATACCGGAGAGCACCGCACGTGGGAGGGCGCTCATGACCCCGGCGAAGGGAAGGAACGCCAGCACGGCGGCGCCCGTCACCAAGCCGCTCCAACGACTTTGGGCACCCGCCAGCCGATTCACGCTGGTGCGGGACAGCGACCCCCCGACAGGCAGCCCCCCGGTGAAGGCCGCCGCGACGTTCGCCATCCCCTTGGACAGGAACTCCATGTCGGCGTCCCAATGTTGGCGCGCTTCGGATGCGAACACCCGGGAGATCGATACGCCCTCGGCGAAGCCGATCACGGAGATCACCAGGCCGGGCACGAGAATCGCCGGAAGCATGTCCCACGGGAGGTCGGCGCTGAAGGGCGGGAGCCCCGCAGGGATCGCACCGACGGTGGCTCCGGAGTAGTCGGAGAGAATCGAGAAGGCCAAGCCGATCGCCGCCGCGATCAGCACTCCGGGCACGAGCGGGTGAATCCGGGCTGAGATGCGTACCGTCGCGACCGTGAAGACCGCGAGCCCGATCGCGGCTCCGTCCCAACTGCCCGGATCGGACGCCGCAGCCCACGCCCGTTGCAGGACGCCCAACTCCGGATCCACACTGGCTCCGAGCGCACCCGGTAGCTGTGAAGAGAGGATGAGGATGGCGGCCGCAGACAGGAAGCCCGTCATCATCGAATGAGACATCAGATAGACGAGCCAACCCGCCTTCAAGAAGCCCACCAGAAGGCGCGCAATCCCCACGACGAGAGCGAGTAGGGCGGCGAGCGCCGCGTACTCCGCGGTGCCGATCGGGGCGAGCGGGACCAGTGCGCCGAAGGTCAGGAGACCCGTGAGCGCGACGGGTCCGGTCTGGAGGTACGGCGACGAGGCGAGGAAGGCCGCAGCGATCGGCGGGATCGTCGCCGCGTAGAGCCCGTGGTGAGGGGGAAGCCCGGCGAGTTCCGCGTACGCCATCGACTGAGGGATGAGGATCAGGGCGACGCTCAAGCCCGCGATCACGTCGGCCTGCGACAGGCGTCCGGGTGGCTTGGTCTTCACGAGCCCGACTCGGCAGGCACCGAGGCCTCCCGTTCGAGGGAGCGCAACAGCTCGTGCGTCGCCTCGGCCCGTTCCCCGAAGTGGTTCGCGAGCTGAGGGAGCCACGGAGCGCGCGCTCGGTGCGCGGAGGCCGCAGACTCGGCCGCTTCGGCCAATGCTCCGAGCACGGCGGGGGCGTCCTGGGCGAGAAGGTGCTCGAGCGCGTACCGCCGCTCCCCTGCTCGGAGTCCCAGATCGAGTCGGTGAGCGATCGTGGCGAGATCGGCTCGCGTGACGAGCACACCCGTCCGTGCATACGCCAAGAGATCCGCCACGAAGGCGGCCGAGCCCGCGTCCCGCGGGTCCGACAGCCCTGGGCACGAACGCAGCGCATGCGACGGCGGCACATCTCCGACTCCGAGCCGTCGCACCTCGGCACGGAGCAGCTGATGTAGAGTCTCCGCCCACGCGCGGTATGGGGACGGCGCGATCTCTCCCGCCCGTTCGAGCCAGACGAAGAGCCATGGCGCCAGATGCTCCGACAAGAGCGTCCGCCGCCCCTCGTCGACCAGAGCGGCTTCCGGCCCGGGCATGGTGCCTGACGCTGCGGACAGCTCGGCGTACAGCCCCAACATCGCGGCGAGGTGGTCCGGTTCGGTCGGCACGTCGTGCCCCAGCGCGCGCCAGAGACCGGCGACGCGGTCCCGGGCCTCGCCTCCCATCATCCCCTCCGGCCCGCTGTAGACCGACGCATACGGGTAGAGCTGGAACGAGAACACGTCCGCGTACGACGCCGGCGACGGGGCGGACTCGAAACCGAGCGCCTCGGACAGGGTGCCGTGCTGTCGGGTCGGTGCCTCGGCGAAGACCGCCAAGCTCCGAAGGAGTTCGATCGGGGTGCCGTCAGGCACCGACCGGCTCTCGCTCGGGCAGATCGTACGCCGCCCTCACCGGACGCACGGGGCGGAGCATCCACCACGGACGACGGGTGCCGTCCGGGGAGTACTCACTCGCCGAGCGCGTCATCTCCAGCCAGCGTTCGTAGACCTCTCGGGACTTCGCCGTGTCGACGGACACGTCACCGAACTCGTCGCCCGGTTGAGCGGGGCGGATACGTACGGCCTGGTGCCAGCAGTGCATCCCCGAGATCGGATCCGGGTGAACGGCGTGTGTGAGGTTCTGATGCACGCCGACATCGGTCCACCAGACTCTGAGGGTGTCCGGGTCGGAAGACTCGAACGGTCCGCCTCCGGCCTTCCGAGTCAGCCCCCAGTCGGAACCGGATTGGTCGAGCGCCACGGTCATCATGCCGATGCGTTGCCCCTGGTGGCCTTCGGGCTTCCAGCGGCCCATGTGATGCGAGCACGCCGCGACACCGGGTCGGATCCCCTCGGTGATCCACGCCTTGAGCACGAAGTGGCCGATCTCGGTCTCGACCCGCACGAGGTCCCCCGTCTTCGCGACACCGAGACGCGAAGCGTCGTTCGGGTGGATCCAGAGTGGATTCGTGTGCGCGATCTCGTCGAGCCACTTCGCGTTCGCGCTACGCGTATGGATCTGAACCGGCACCCGGAAGGTCGTGATGAGCGGCATCCACCCTTCGTCCAACGACTCCGGATGGATATGGCTCTTGATGTACGTTGGGAGCGCCAGCTCCGGCCAACCCCATTCGGTGACCGTCCGACTCCAGAACTCGAGCTTGCCCGTCGGGGTCGGCCAGCCCTTCAGGATCTCACCGTCGACGCGGACACCGACCCGTCGACGACCGTCCTCGTCAGGATCGATCTTCGTTCCGCCTGGGGCTTTCGGGCTCGGCGGGACCGGAGCGCGCGTGTACACGCGGCCGGCGTCGTCGACGCGCACGTCGTCCAACTCGTCATCGGGGATCGGCTGCTCGTAGACCTGCCCGACCTTGTTCGCCACCTCGAACGCACCGTACTGCCTCATGTACTGGATGGGTGTCAGCCCTTCGGCAGCGGCCGCATCCGGGAGCCCCGGCACGGAGTTCTCGAAGATCCACGAGTAGTACTCGTCGACGGTCATCTTCTCGCCGGGTCGCTCGATCGACTCGAAAAACTGCCGGATCCCCAACGAGCCGTCCGGGTCGACGCGCCACGTCAGTTCGATCCAGAACTCGTTCTCTTCCCACACCTCACCGGGGTTGATGTCCCGTGTGTCGGTGATCGTCTCCCCGAGCCGTTCCCGGGCCGCACGCAGCACCGGTTGGCGGAAACCGATCCACTGGCCGTTGTACTGCTCGTACGACGTGAGGTCGTGGCGCTCCGACGAGTGCCCCATCGGGAGGACGTAGTCGGCGAAGTACGCCGTCTCGTTCCACGTCGGCGTCATCGCGATGTGCTGACCGATCTGCGTCTCATCGGTCAACATCTCGATCCACGAGAAGCCGTCGGGGTTCGTCCAGACCGGGTTGTACACCCGGGTGAAGTAGACGTCGACGAACGCGTTCTGATCCCGCATCAGGTGCGGCATCAGGAAGGACATCTCCATCAGGGCCAACGGGTATTCGTCGGGCCAGAGCACCTCGCTCCAGCGGGTGGGATGTTGGTGGGGGAGCCGAGGGGGTCGAGGCGTGAACTTGTTCCACGAGTTCGGGAAGGTGCCGCCTTCGGTGGCCAGGGCGCCCATCAGGGCGTTGAGGAGGGTCATCGTACGCGCGACTTGCCACCCTCCCAGGTTGCCCGAACCGGCGCTACGCCAGTTGTGGGCCGCCAGACGGGTGCCCGCACTGGCCACAACCGCCGCCACCTCACGGAGTTCGTCCGCCGCGATGCCCGACTCGGCTTCCGCGTACTCGAAGGTGTATTCCGTGTAGAGCCCGCGCAGCTCCTCCTCGAAGCGCTCGAAGGAGGCGTCACCCTCGCCGTGCACGGACTCCATGTACTCCTGCCAATTCCACCAACGACGTACGAAGTCTCGGTCGTAGCGTCCGTGTTGGATCATCCAATTGGCGATCGCGAGGAAGATCGCCGGCTCCGAGCCCGGGTACGGCGAGAGCCAGTGATCGGCGTGGGTCGCCGTGTTCGAAAGCCGAGTGTCGAGCACGATGAGCTTCGCGCCCCGCTTCTTCCCTTCGATGATCCGCTGGGCGTGGGGATTGAAGTAGTGCCCGGTTTCGAGGTGGCTGCTCACGAGCAGGATCACGTCGGCGTGGGCATGGTCCGGACTCGGCCGATCCATCCCCATCCACCAGTGGTATCCGGCGCGGGCTCCGCTCGAACAGACGTTCGTGTGGGAGTTGTGCCCGTCGACGCCCCACGCGGCCAGCATGCGGGTCGTGTAGCCGTCTTCGCCGGGCCGCCCGACGTGGTACATGACCTGTTCGTGTCGCTCTTCGAGGAGGCAGGCTCGAATCCGGCCCGCGATGTCGTCGAGCACCTCGTCCCACGAGACCCGTTCCCACTTCCCTTCCCCTCGGCCACCGGCTCGTTTGAGCGGGTAGAGAATCCGGTCCGGATCCGTGACCTGGTTGATCGTGGCCGGGCCTTTCGCGCAGTTGCGGCCGCGAGAGCCGGGATGCTCGGGGTTCCCCTCGAACTTCCGGACCTGGAGCGTCTCCTTGTCGACGTACGCCAAGAGTCCGCACGCGGACTCGCAGTTGAAGCACGTCGTCGGCACGAGCATGTACCGCTTCTCGACGCGCTCCGGCCACGACTTCGAGTCGAGCTCGACCCAGTCGTTCCAACGCTCCTTCGGCGGAAACGCCGCGAGGTGGATACGGCTGGCACCGGGGTAAAACGTCTCTCCGCGCTCCTCGGCCGCATCGCGCGCGGCGGAAACGCGTTCGTTCAGCTCGTCGAGCGTCATGCGAGGGGTACCGATTGGCCCGCCTGAACGAAGGCGTGCTCGTACAAGAGGAGGCTCAGAAGAGCCGCGATCGAAGCGATGGCGGGCGCGGTCGGCGCGAAGACCACGCCGAGGAGTGCCAGGGGCACCGCGACCCAGAAGAAGTGCGCGTACTCGCCCTTGATCATGGCCCGCGCGGCCAGCGAAGCATGGGCGGTCGGGTGCCGCATCGACGCCTCACCCAGCACGAAGAAGAGATGGACGGCGAGACTGCCCTGGAGCAACGCGACCACCGATCCGGGAGTGCCCGCTGGATCGAGCAATGTGAGGGCCGCCGCCCCCCCGACCAACGCCTGCACGAGGAGGTGGGGTGGGAGTAGCGGACTCTGCCACAGATCGCGCGCTCTGGCCTGCGCGAAGAGGTACGCGGTGTACACCGCGGTCATCGCGGCGAGCGGGCCGCCCACCCACCCGAAGACGGGGGTGAGGTCGGCGCGTCCCATCAGGGACGCACCGTAGTGCGCCGTAAGTAGCGCGCCGTAGCCCGTGATGATGAACCCGCCGCGCACGAGCCAACTTCGCCACTGCGGCTTGAAGAGCACCATCCAGAAACGCTCCGGGTGCTCGAGATCCCAGATCAGGAATCCACCCGTGACCGCCAGCGCGATCAAAGCGACGATCGGAGCGTGAAGGCCCCAGAGCGCGGACGTGAAGGGGAGAAAACCGAGCGCGCCGAGCAGGAGAGGGACGAGGTACGCCCCGGCCGCGATCGACTTCGTGAACGTGTAGGCGGACACCCTCCAGTCCCACGGGGCGCGATGAGGCACATCGTAGCTCAGGACCGCAGCGGCCGAGCTGTTCCACGGACCCGGGTGGCCGGACGGCACCTGGTGGGGCACGTCACCCTGCTCGCTCCACATGAACAGGCCTCCGTCGGGTCGGCGTGCCGCAAGCGGATCGAGTGTGACTTGGTCCGCTCCTTTGTAGAAGAGCTTCGGTCTCGTCTCCTTCTCGGGGCGGCGCACCTGGACGGCGTCCCGGTTGATGATCTCGGAGACCGCGGAGAGCGGATCGTTCATATCCCCGACCATGAGGGCCTGGGTCGGGCAGACGACCACGCAAGCCGGCTCAAGCCCGACGTCGAGGCGGTGCGCGCAGAAGTTGCACTTCTCCGCCGACTTGTCTTCGGGATTGATGAAGATCGCGTCGTACGGACAGGCCGCGATGCACGCCTTACACCCGATGCAGATCGACTTGTCGAAGTCGACGATCCCATCGGGTCGACGATGCATCGCGGCAGTAGGGCACGCGGCGACACAGGGGGGATCTTCGCATTGGTTGCAACGCGTGACCTGAAACGACCGGCGAGCCTGGGGGAAGTACCCGGTGTCGACGTACTTCACGTACGTCCGAGTCACGGACAAGGGCACTTCGTTCTCGGACTTGCATGCGGTCGTGCATGCGTGGCAGCCGATGCAGCGGGTGTGGTCGACCACCTTGGCCCACAGGGGCTCGGCGGCGGCGGTCACCTGGGTTGGGTGCATGCGCCTCGGAGGACTCGGCTTTGAGCTGCGCGACGGCGCCAAAGCTACGGTGCCGACGCCCGAACTTCCACAGGCTTAGGGGCTTACTGCTCCTGAAGTGATCGTACCGGATCCACCCGGCTCGCCGAGACCGCCGGAACGATCGTCGCCAGCGTGGCGACGGCCACCAAGACGAGAGGCGCGACGGCAAATGTCGGCACGTCGAGAGGCGCGACGTCGAAGAGTAGTCCTTCGATCCAACGGGTCCCGAACACTGCGAGTCCCCAGCCGATCACGAGCCCCGCGACCACGGGCACCATCGAGGTCAGGATCGTCTGGGCCGCCACGCCCGACCGCGCCGCTCCCAGCGCCACTCGGATCCCGATGTCGCGTCGGCGTTCTTCGACCGATTGCGCGGTCACCGCGTAGACCCCGACGGCACCGAGCCCCAAGCCCACGATGCCGAACACCGTCAAGAGTACAGTGAGCAATCGGGTCGAACCGAACGTCGTCCCCACGATCTCGGTCATCGACCGCGGGCCGAGGAGCGCCACAGTCGGGTCCACGCCGCGGACGGCGTCCGCCACCTCGCGGAGTGACACCGCGTCGGCAGAGGCGACATGGGCCACGATGTGCATTCTCCTCCACGGCCGCGCACCGAAGGGGATGTACATCTCGGGATGAGCCTGAGTCCGCACGTCACTCTGACGCACGTCCGCGACCACACCGACGATGCGCGCCGACGTGTCTCCCAAGTGGACGGTCCGGCCGACCGCGTCCTCTTGGGCGAAGGCATCTCGGGCGAGCGTCTCGTTGACGACAACGACCGGTTCGGCCCCGGCGGCCCCGTCGGACTCTTCGAGTGTACGCCCGCCGAGTAGACGGATCTGCATCGCGTCGAAGTACTCCCCCGTCACCACACGCATGGCGGTTCGTGGCTCGTTCTCGCCGTCGGGTACGACCAACCCCTCGGGACGGTACCGCGACCACCATCCACCGGGTGTCATCGGCAAGAACTGGATCCCTCCGACGGCGCTCACCGAAGGCAAACGCTCGACTTCCGCCGAAATCCTGCCGTAGTAGTCACGTAGGGCCTGGTCGTCCGGATAGCGGTCCGACGGCGGCGAAGGCCGAACGGTCACGACCTGTGCTGCCGTGAACCCCGTGTCGACGGATCGGAGCGACTGGAGGGTCCGGAGCATGAGGCCAGCGCCCACAACGAGGAGAACGGCGAGGGCCATCTGCCCGGTCACGAGGGCGGCCCGCAGACGGTTCCGCCCCCCACTCTTCAGCGCGACTCGCGCACGCCCCTCCCCCACGGTCGGAAGGGTCCCGACGAGAACGGCGCTCAGGAGAGTGGCCACGCCGGTGAACAGGAGGACCGGACCAGACAGTCGGATCTGAGACGCTCTCGGGAGTTCGGCCGGGAGCAGAGCGCCTAGGCCATTCATCGAAAGCGCAGCTGCGCCCAAGGCGACCATACCTCCGAGCGCACAAAGCACGAGGAGCTCGATCGCGCGGAGCCGCATCAAACGCCCGCGACTCCCTCCGAGGGCTGTACGGATGGCGAACTCTCCGCGACGCCTTCGACTCTGAGCCAAGACGAGGTTCGAGACGTTCACGCAGGCGAGTAGCAGGACGAGGCCGGCCGCCGCGAGCAAGGTGCGCAGCACCTGACCCGCGTCACCGATGAGCCACTCGTCGAGCGCCTGCACCTCGAGGCCCTCCCGCTCCTGGGGGGGACTGACGTAGCCCCCTTCCTCCCACAATTCGGGGAGCACCCGGCGGAGCTCAGCTCTCGCGTCCGCGAGGGACGCGCCTGCGGCGAGTCGGCCCTGTCCCGCGAACCCGCTTTGAGCGACCCGTTCGAGATCGAGAGGAATCGGCCGCCACGCCTCCCAGTCGTGTTCGATCGGCACGTGGCCGGGGGGCATGACCCCGACGACGGTAACCTCCTCACCGAAGAGGTCGATCGTCGAGCCGACTACGCCCTCCTCTCCACCGAAGCGCCGCGTCCAAAGGCCATGGGAGAGGATGATGGCCGCGTCGGAGGCCGCGTCGTCTCGCACGAAACCACGCCCCAACATCGGGGCGGCACCGAGCACGTCGAAGTGGGTCCACGAGACCCGGGCACCCCGGACCTCCTCCGCATCGGCCTCGCTTTCGAAGAGGAACAGTGTCCGTCCCCACGCAGCGAACGACTCCAGGGTCGTCATCCGCTCCGCGAAGGGTTCGATCTCGCCCGCGCCGAGAAAGAAGAGCTCATCCGGGAGGGGGCGAACCACCCGGTTGGGCTCGTGCATCGGCAAAGGTGCCAGGAGGACCGCATGGGCCACCGAGTAGATCGAGGTCGCGACGCCGAGCGCGAGCGCCAGGGTGGCGACCATGGCCACACTGAACCCGGTCCGTCGACGCAGGATACGAAGCGCAAACCGCACATCGAGGATGACATCCGCGTGGCTTGCACCCAGCTGCTGTAGTCGCGCGCGGATGTACGTCGGGGCACTACGCACGACCTGCCCGACATACCATCGATTGGCGGCGGCGCGACCTCGTTCGGGAAGGACGAACGCCTCGTACTCTTCGTCCAGGTCGCCGATCGCCTCCCGGCCAGATTCCGGTACCAGAAACGAGAGAACGGCCCGGGCCCACCGCGGTGGGCGTGTAGGCGCGGTCACGACGCCCCCCCGGAGACGACGTCGTCGAGGTCCACGCCCTCCCACAGTCCGTCCCGTGCGGAGCGCAGCGTTTGGAGCGCGTCGACCCCTTCCGGAAGGACCCGAAAATAGCGCCGAGCTCGACCCCCCCGATCGGCATCGGGCTCCCCTACCGCCGAAGTGACCCAGCCCTTCTTCTCGAGCCGATCGAGCGTCGCGTACACCGCACCGATCGTGACGTCCCGTCCCGTTCGCTCCTCGATCTCACGCCGAACGGTCATCCCGTATCCCGTGCCACGGCCCCGAATCACCGCGAGAAGTACCAGCTCCTCGAACGCCCCCACGAACCCGTCCCGCCCCATAACGCCACCTTCTACATTGTAGTAGTTTCTACATTGTAGAATTACGAGTCGTTCGTGTCTACTCCCCGATCCCCATCGTGTCGGCGTCAGCTGCCGGCTGTCGCTGCGTCCAAGAAGCCGCCCCACACCCATTCGCGGACGTTCGAACCGCTTCCGGGCCCCGCGCCCTCCGCCTCCAGCGTCGCATTCAGGACGTCGACGACCTGATCCAGGAGGAGCTGCGAATCGGGGTCGCGCCCGTACGCGCCGCGGCCGATCCCACTTTGAATCCCGCTCGCCCCGGTGGCGTCGATCAAGATCAACCCTTCGATATCGCTCAGAGCGTTGTGGCTCTGAATCGCGGCGGAGGCCAGGGCCTCGACGCGATCGAAGTGAGCGGCGCGAGCGACGGAAGCCGAGTCGAACGCCGCCAACGCCCGACCCTGTCTCTCGCCGCGCTCTTCTCCCTGAATCGCAGCGTCGTCTAGCGCGGCGTCGAAGGCGACCAGATAACGATCCCTGTCGCCCGCGCGCGCCTCCCGAATCGCCACGAGGTACCCTTCCCACACTCCGACGACGTCGGCGTGGCCACTCGGCGCGGAGAAGTACTCGGCCGTCGACCACGGCTCGGGGACCGGCTCCAGATTTCGCAGCACGCTTTGGCTCGCCGTCAGATACCGCTCGAGGGCCCGCTCGAGCACCGCGGCCTCAGTCGTCGCGATCACGGGTTGTGGGCCTGGATCCGGTTCGGCTTCGACCACGATCGGCTCGACCGCGGGATCGACCGGCTGCTCCGGCTCGGGCTCGGCCCCCATCGCGCGATACCCGAAGTACCCGCCACCACCCAGGACCCCGATCAGGACGATCGCCGCCGCGATCTTCCCGAACCCTCCGGACTTCTCCGGCTGGGGTCGCGGCCGTGGCCTCCGGGGCTTTGGCTTAGGCTTCGCTCTGGGCTCCGGCTCGGGGTCGGGCGCCGACGCGGTGATCATGTCGGCCATCGAGCCGCTATTCTCCATCGTCAGCGGCCCGAAGCTGTCGTCCCCGGCCGCGAAGTCGAAGGCACCCTCGCGCTCGGCCTCCATCTGCTCGACGAAGTTCCGGTTGGCTTCCTCGGGGCTCACGTCCGACGCTGGCGCCAAGTCGAGCCCGAAGGCCGCCTCTCCCACCGTCTCGTCAGTGTCGTCCGCGGGTTCGTCCGCCGGGGGCGCAAATTCCCGTTCGATCTCGGGCACCGAGAGGTCGACGACGGCTTCCTCCTTGGGCTGGACATCCTGCGCCGGCGCCAGGCTCAGACCGAGGTCCGGAGCTCCTTCGACCTCGTCCTCGGCGGACGGCTCGTCACTCGTGTCATCGGGTGACTCTTCGGTCGATGTGT
The DNA here is from genome assembly GCA_039030015.1 of Gemmatimonadota bacterium. Lineage (GTDB taxonomy): Bacteria > Gemmatimonadota > Gemmatimonadetes > Longimicrobiales > Gaopeijiaceae > UBA2589. The sequence continues at coordinate 78,319 of JBCCEZ010000007.1, forward strand.
CGTCCGAGTCGGCATCTGCGGTCTCGCCGCCCGAGCTCTCCGCCAACGTCTCCTCTTCGTCCTCGTACTGGATCTCGAGGACGACGGGATTGGTCAGGGCGGACGACCACGACCCGGTCTCGGCATCGTAGACGAGATCTTCGGGTGACAAGTCACCGGACCGCACGAAGTCCTCGAACGCTTCTTTCGAAGCGAACGACAACTCCTGTCCCGCCTGGGTGCGGATCCGGAAGGCTACCGACATGTCCAAGAACTCGTGCGAGCGACGACCGACGCCTGAGCTAAAAAACGGATGTTTCAGGCGGCAGACAAGCTAGATGGCGGCCGACGCCTCGAAAAGAGCCGTCAGTCGGGTCGTAGCGCCTCCACAGGGGCCACGCGGAGGGCACGAAGTGCCGGGGCCGCGCACGCTGTGACCGCCACCAACCCCAATACCAACGCCGCTCCCGCCAAGGCGACGGGATCACCGGGACGCACCTGGTGCAAGAGTCCTGCCACGAAACGGCCGCCCATCCACGCCCCCGCGAGGCCGAGGAGTAGCCCGAGCCCGGCGAGTCGAGCCCCCTGGGCCACGACGAGCCGGACGACGCCTTCGGGTTGGGCACCGAGTGCGATCCGCACCCCGATCTCTCGTACCCGCTGGGATACGGCGTACGCCAGGACCCCGTACAAGCCGACGGTCGCCAGGAGTGTCGCCAGGAGCGCGAAGGCAACCATGAGGGTCCGCTGCATGCGAGGTTGTGCGACGGCGCGGTCGACGACCCCCTGCATGACCTGCACTTGGCTGACCGGAATCCCCGGATCCAGCTGCGCGACGGAGCTTCGTAGGCGTTGGGCGAGCGCCCCAGGATCGCTACGGGCGCGCAACGTCACGTGCTGCCATGGGAAGAACGTCGCGTACTCGTAGTGAATGTAGATCGTCTCGCGAGCGTCTTCTGCCGGGCCAACGATGCGCACGTCCTCGACGACTCCGACGACCTCCCATGGGGTGTCGTCGATCCAGCTGACGATCACCGACTGACCGATGGCCTCCTCGGCCCCCCAATACCGATCGGCCAGCGCCCGATTCACGATGACCGTCTGTGGGGCGTCGGCCACGTCTCGTTCATCGAACGATCGACCTCGAATCAGCTCGATCCCCATCGCGTCGAAGTAGTCGCCGCTCACGTTCCGGATGTCCGCGGCGCGACGCTCGCTCTCGTCGGGCGGAGGTCGATCGGCGGGTCGATACGACGTTCCCGCGCCGAGGCCGTTCATGGGGAGGAAGGTGACGCCGCCGACGGACTCGACCCCCGGGGCCGCCGCCAGGCTGTCGTAGAGTTCTTCGAAGAACGAGATCTTCGCGGTGTCTCCGCGATAAGCCTGCCCCGCCAGATTCACACGGCCGACCAGCACCTCCTCTGGTTCGATCCCGTCGTCCACGGCGAGCAGCGCCGAGAAGGAGCGCGCAAAGAGACCGGCGCCCGCCACGAGCACGACGGAGAGCGCGACCTCGACGACGACCAGACCGCTTCTCAACCGCACGGTGCCTCTCGACGATGCCCGGCCTTCGGACCGTAGCGTCCGAGCCGGATTGACAGAACTCGCCTGGAGCGAGGGGAGAACGCCGAAGAGCAGAGCCGTCCCGGCCGTGAGCGCAGAGGCGAAGAGGAGCACGCCACCATCGAGGGACACGGTCTCCACGCGGGGCAAGGAGAAGGCGGCGGGGAGCGCCCGCGCCACCCATGTCGTGGCGACTTGGGCGCAGGCGATCCCGACGAGAGCCCCGAACGCGGCGACCAAGCCGCCTTCCACGAGCATCTGTCGCGCCAGTGAGCCGCGTGAGGCACCTAGGGCGGTACGGAGTGCCATCTCTCTTCGGCGCGTCGTCGCCCGCACCAAGAAGAGGCTCGCCACGTTCGCGCTCGCGATGAAGAGGAGGAGTCCCACCGCAGCAAGGAACATCCAAAGCGTGGACCGCACGTCCCCTACGACATCGTCGACCAACGGGAGGACGTGGACCGACCACCCGCCGTTGAAGGTGGGGAACTCCTCGGCGAGACCGACGGCGATCGCCTTCAACTCCTGATCGGCGGCCTCGGGTGTGGCGCCCTGGCTCAGTCGCCCGAGCACCATCATCCAACGACCCGAGTTGGTTTGGTCGCCGAGCGGGCCCTGGAGAGAACGCCACACGTCGGTGTCCTCGCCGAAGACGACGAAGTCCGGGGCGAGCACGCCGACGACCGTACCCGTGCGACCGTTCAGTTCGAGCGTGCGCCCGACCACCTCTCCATCGCCGCCGAAGCGTTCATTCCAGAACCGATGGGAGAGCACGACTTCCATCTCGGCGGATCCCTCCGTCGCGAAGGTCCGGCCTTCGGCCGCCTCGACACCCAGGACCGAGAAGAAGTCCGGCAGCGCCACCTGCACCATGACCTCTTCAGCGTTCCCACCGTCGGTGAGCGTCGTCGGTTGGGTCATCGACACGGCCGTAAGGCTCGCGAACGTCGAACTCCGGTCCCGCCACGCCGCGAAATTCCCCGGATTCGCAACGTTCCTAGGCCGATCCCGGGGTACGTTCCACTCCCACACGGCGACGAGTTCGTCCGGCCGGTCATAGGGGAGCGGGTCGAGCACGACCGCATCGAGGATCGAGTAGATCGTGACCGTCGCGCCGATCCCGAGACCGATCGTGGCCACCGCGGTGGCCGTGAAGCTCGGCGCCCGCCGAAGGTGTCGTAGTGCGAAGCCAACCTGCCGAATCCAACCCATCATCCCATCCCCTCCCCGTAGTGCCCTCTTCGTGCCCAACCACCCGAAATGCGCCGTCAACTTGACTGCTTCCCACCCGTACCAGAGCGTCGAGGCTCGGCTCGCCTGAACCCGTTCCTCGAACTCCTGATCGAGGTCGTCACGGGCCGTCCGCGCCGCTCCGGCGTCCGGCAGCAACCGGTCGAGCATGCGCTGCGCCCACGACGGCGGGCGGTGCATCAGCCGCGCACTCCGCCCAAGACGTCGTCCAGCCCGCGAGACAACGTCTCGACGGCCCTCCGCGATTCCCTCAGCGCCGCGATGCCCTCCCGAGTCACCGAGAAGCAGCGGAGAGACCCCGCCCGCCGGTGCTCCCCGGCCTCCGCCTCGGTCCACTCGACGAGGCCCTTCTTTTCCAGCCTGTCGAGGGTCGTGTAGAAGGCTCCTCGGGACACGGAGCGATCGGCACTCCGCTCGATCTCACGACGCACCTCGAGTGCGAAGGCGGTCTCTCCGTGCTGGAGAATCGCCAGGAGGACCATCTGCTCGAACTCGCCGAGGAATGCCTTCGGACTCATGCGTGCTCCCGTCTCGCACCGCGTGTACACATTGTAGTCTAGTCTGACTACAATGTAGACGCTACGGACGCCGGAAAGGTTTCACAGCGGGGGAAGCGAGCCGGCCTTCTGACTTCGGCGAACCGGGGCGGCGCCTAGAATCGAGTCCGTAGGGTCAGCCGAATGGGTCGACGTCGGGCTCAGGCTCGGAAGCCTGAGAGAGGTACTTCACGTACGCGTGGAGACGCCCGGCCTCACTCTCCTCCCGAGCGAGTCTCCGCTTCTTCAGGCGGGACGCGTGCTCCGCCGTGGAGACGAAGACGAGGCCCACCCCGACGGGAAGGAGCCAACGCGGGATCAGCTCGACGGAGAGTGCGCTGGTTGCGGCCACGACGAGGATGAGCGCGCCGAGGAGTAGCTCGCCCAAAACCAACGGCGAGAAGCCCGTTCCGACCCGCCGGCCCGATCGAACCTTGAGTGCCCCCGACACCAGCAGGAGGAGGGCGGTCGCAAAGGTGATGGCTCCCATGCGGGAGTTAACCCCCGGCGTCGTCCAGAAGTTCGTCGACCAGGAAGAGGTCCGTGAGTAGGGCGCGTATGTGGACGTTCGCGTTGAGGCTGTCGATCAGCTGCGAGCTGACGCCCTCGCGACTCGAGACGAGGCGAACCGCCGCCGACGCGGCATTCGAATCGGCACGCACCACATCGACCATGTCGGCCCACGCATCGGCGGGCTCGCGATCCCCCGCCGCCGCGGCGACCGCATCGGCGAGTCCGTCGATCGCTCCTGCGAATCGATCCAGGAAGGTCCGAAGCTCCACGCCGGCCTTGGCGCCTTGGTCCGTGGTCAGCCCCTGAGCCGCGTAGGCCAAGAAGAACTCGTAGCTCGCTTCGATCGACTCGATGCGTTCTTTCACGTTGGTCGTGGCGTCCGTCACGACCGGGAGAGGTCTCTCGCTCAATCAGTCCTCACGCGGTGCGCTGACAGACGAGTCGGCGAGGCCGCCCTCGGGAGCTCCTGGCGCTCCGTCCTTCACGTCCCACTTCGACGGATCGAAGTGCGCCAGGTAGTGCTCGCGATCGATCCAGCCGCGCACCATCGACCAGGTGATCCAGCGCTTTTCGGGACGCAGGGCGAAGTAGATGTGCGACGCAATCAGCAGGATGAGCGAGACACCCGAGAGACCGTGTACGACGTACATGACGCCCCACATCGAATCATTGAAGAGGTACGGATTGGGCTCCCAGAACGGGGTTTGGATCCGCATCATCATGAGGACGCCGGTCACCATCGCGGCCATCGACACCACGACGATCACGTGGTGGTAGAGACGGTGGTCGAACGGGTACTTCCCGGCCTTCGGCGGCGCGGGCGCCTTCGCGGATGCGATGTGCTTCAGATGCGCGATGCCCTCACCGATGCCGAGTTGGAACATCGACCAGAAGTCCTGCCAGCCCACCGCGTGGATGATGTGGTACACGATCGTGGCGATCAGCAGAACGCCCGCCATCCAATGCAGCTCGACCCACGGAAATTGCAGGCCCATGACCGGGACGAAGGCGGTGATCAGCAGGACCAGCATCGCCACGGACATCGTCCAGTGGAACACGCGAGCTGGAAGGGTATGACGTTCGATCCGCTCCGGGATGCCCGCCGCGGACGTCGATGCGTTGTCATGCTCCTCTGCGGGACGCATCCGGTGCCAGATCGCGTGGCCGACCAGGAAGAGGCCGGATAGCACGACGGCGGCCCACATCAGATCCCACGAAACACCGATCAGGACACTCTCACCCCACGGATTGTCGGCGCGTCTCCAGAGCTCCATCAGGCCACACTCCGGACAGCGCGAGTCACAAGATTCCGCATCATCGGAATCTTGTAGTCGTTGTGGCGGAGGGCGCGCGCGCCCTCGATCGCCGCTTCACCGGCCGCCCGGGCCGTGGCTTCGTCGCCGCTCGTCCCCGCCACGATCCGTTCAGCCGCCTCCAAACGAACGGGGAACGGCGCCACACCGTTCACAGCAATGCGGGCCTCGTCGATCGTATCCCCGGTGCGCCGGAAGGCCGCCGCGACGGACACGAGCTGGAAGTCCCACGATCCTCGGTCGCGGACCTTTTCGAAGTAGAAGTCCGCGTTAGCCCAGATCGCGGGGATCTGAATGCGGGTGAGTAGGTCGCGAGACTTCATCACGGTCATGCGCGTGATGTCGATCGACGGCCCGATGAAGAAGTCCTCCGCATCGTACACGTTCGTGCTGGTGGCCGACTCGACGATCATCTTCGCGTCCACCGCAATGAGCGCAGGCGCCGTGTCGGAAGGATTCACCGCGACGCACCGGCTGCGGCCCATGATGCAGTGTTCTCGGTTCATCGCCTGGGGCGCCGAGGCGTAGCACGTGTTGCCTCCAGCCCGGTAGCACGGCCAACCGCTGCGGTAGTACCAGCACCGGGTGTCCTGGGCCACGTTGCCGCCGATGGTGCCCTGGTTCCGGATCTGCGGGGTGGCGACATGCTCCGCCGCGTCCGCCACGATTGAGTATTCCGACCGGATCCGCTCGTGGCGCACGATATCGGTGAGCGACGTCATCGCGCCGATCTCCAAACCGTTTTCGACTTCCCGGATGCCATTCATCTCCGGAATGGCCCCGAGGTCGATCACCGCCGAGGGTCGTTTGATCCTGTCCTTGAACCAATCGAACGAATCGAGTCCACCGGCCAGCACCCATGCCTCGTCGCGGTGCTGGTCGAGCAAGTCCATCGCGCCCTCCACCGTCGTCGGCTGGTAGAGCTCGAAGGCCGGGATCATATCTCTGATCTTCGCCATGGTTGGTCTCCCTAGCCCACGTGCTGGTCGAGTCGTCCGAAGGCCGGTCCTCGGCCCTCCAACTCGGAGAGGATGATGTCAGGGGTCAGCGGCGTGCGGCACACGCAGCGCCCGCCCATCGCGTCGGCGATCGCACACGTCAGTGCGGCGGCCCCCGCTCCTACCGGAGGCTCACCGATCCCCTTCGCCCCCACCGGGGTCTGCGGGTCGGGAATCCCGACCGCACCCCACTTGAGATCGAGCGGGACGTCCAGCATGCCGGGTGGTCGGGCCGTGTACAGACGGTTCGCGAAGGGCACCCCCCACTTGGGATCGAAGACCCAGCGCTGGGTCATTGCCATCCCCATGCCCTGGATGCTGCCCCCGAGCACTTGGGCTCCGAGACTCCGCGGGTGCAGGACGGTCCCACAGTCGGTGATCCCAACGTACTCCTTGAGATCGACCATGCCCGTCTCTTCGTCGAGCTCGACGACGGCAAAGCCGGCGACCCACGAGTAGATCGACCCCTCGCCACCGTAGTTGTCACGGGCGATGCCCATGAGCCCTTCGCCGGCCAGCCCTTGAGCGGCGGGTACGGTCTGGGCGTGAATGTCCTCGGGCAGAACGTGCCCGTCGTACTCCCCACCCATCGCGATGGCGCGCTGAGCGACCTGAGCCATCGTCATCGAACCACCCGGCCCGCGGACGCGTCCGTTGTCCGGCGTGTAGGCCCCCGCATTCCCCCCGAGCGTCGCCGCGGCGATCGCCTGGACCTTCCGAAGGGCGTCCATACCGGCCGCGTGGTTGGCTCGTGTGTGCGCGTGCGTGGTCTGGCTACCCGCCTGCACCGTCGAGCGTGGGAGCCCCTGTGAAGAGTCTCCCCAGACGATGACGACGTCTTCCCAATTGTAGCCGAGGATCTCGGCGGCCGGACGAGCGGTGTCCGCGATCGAGTGCGTTCCTAGGTTGCCGATGCCCTGATGGACGTAGAGCCTCCCGTCCGGACGAATCAGGAGCAGGCCATCACGGCCTCGCGATCCGGCGGTGTACGGGGAGAGCCCGATCCCGATGCCGGTGACCTTCGAGCCGTCTCGCTGGCCGGACATGGCCAGCTTGCTCTCCCAGTCGAACATCTCGTAGCCCATCTCGAGCGCCTCGCGCGCATGCACGCTGGTCAGCGTCGTCCCCCGCGGACCGAACGACACGTCGGGCCCGGGGGCATTCATCATGTGCGCCTGGAACCGGTCGACACCCAACTCCCGCGCGGCCTTCTCCAGGATGGGCTCCATCATCGAGATGATCTGCGCGCCACCCGGCCCCCGCTGAGCGGCCTTGGGCGGCGTGTTCGTGTACATCGGGACGGCACGGAAACGCATGCTCGCCGGTGTGTACGTCAGATCTGCGATCATGCCGGCCGTGTTGAAGTCACTCGCTCCGTACGGGCCGGACTCCTGCACGATGAGCAGGTCGATGGCGTTGCACTTCCCGTCTTCGAGGAAGCCCATCTTGAGCCACGTCTGGAAGCCGGGACGGGCCCGTCCGATGTAGTTCTCCTCGTAGCGCGTAATCCGGAGCATCACGGGCCGGCCGATCTTCCTCGAGAAGAAGGCCGGGATCTGCATCACGGTGCTCCCGGCGATCTTGGAGCCGAAGCCTCCCCCGCAGAACTCCGAGATGAAGGTGATGTTCTCAGGGTCCATCTCGAGCGCACCCGCCAACGCGAACTTCGTTTGCTGCGTGCTCTGGGTCGACACGAATGCGTAGAGCCGGTCGCCCTCCCAGTACGCCATGTTGGAGCGGGGCTCCATCGGATGGTGGGTCAACGACTGGTGAACGATCGTCTCCTCGAGGACGAGCGCCGACTCGGCGAACGCGGCGTCCAGGTCATCCCCCTTCGACCATTCGACCGGGCACTCGGGGTCCGGCATCTCACCGGCGTCGATCCGGGCGAAGTCCTCTGCGGTCCACTTGAACTCGGACCATCCGTCCTGACCGGAGAACTGGTTGCCCTCGGCGTACGCGTTGGGTCCGCCCGGTCTGAGGCTCTCGAGCGGGTCGAGCACGAAGGGCAGCGGCTCGAAGTCGATCTCGATCTCTTCGATCGCGGCCGCGGCGGTCTCCTCGTCGACGGCGGCCACGGCGAGGATCGGTTCACCCTCGTAGCGCGGCGTGTCCGTCAGACTCGCCTCACGAGGCCCCTCGCGGGCGGGCACTTCGCTCGCCCGGAGGATGTCGATGACGCCCGGCATGGCGAGCGCGCGCGAGGCATCGACGTTCACCACCCGCGCGTTCGGCATCGGGCTCAACAAGAGCTTGGCGAAGACCATGCCGGGGGCGCGGAAGTCCTCGGCGTAGCGCGCCCGGCCCGTAATTTTCGCATGTAGATCCGGCGGAGCGATGTCGGCCCCGATCAGCTTCTCTGCCATCGTCGCCTCCTAAACGGATCGTGCGAGCTCGGCGGCTCGCATCGCACAGGTGAGGATTTTGTCGTAGTCACCGCATCGGCACAGGTTGCCGGAGAGCGCATGTGCGCACTCTTCGCGGGTCGGGTTCGGATTGTCGTCGACCATGGCGACCATGCTCATGATGAATCCCGGCGCGCAGAACGCGCACTGGAAGCCGCCCTCCTGCATGACCGCCTCCTGCACGACGTGGAGCGCCCCCGTGTCCGGGTTCTCGAGCCCCTCGATCGTCGTGACCTCTCGACCCCGGACCTGGTGCGTCAGCATCGAGCACCCGTATTGGGCGACGCCATCGACGAGCAGCGTGCATGCGCCGCACTCGGCACGATCACACCCGAGCTTCGTCCCGGTGAGTCCCAGCTTGTACCGGAGCGTCATCGCGAGGGTCTCGTGCGGAAGCACGTCGACCCGCCTCTCCTGCCCGTTCACGTTCAGCGTGATGAGCCGCTCGGTCTGGCTCTGCATCGTCTGAGCACCGAGCAACGCCGTGCCGGGGAAGAGATGGCTCGTCGACGAGGCCGTGGCCCCCGTCGCGATGACACCCTTGATAAAGGTTCGCCTGGAGTACTTCTGCTCCAGCACGGCGACCGATTCGGACTGGTCCATCGAGGACTCCCTGCCGATGGGGCGATTCGTGGATCCGGCCAACATATGGGGGCTATTACGGACGCGCGAGATTAGGCCATCCGCGAAAAGAGGTCGATGTGGGCCTCCACGATTCTCGCACGGGCCTCCGGATCAGGATCGATCGACCAGTCGCCTTCGATCGACGTGCCTCCGAGCGCGATGCCGTCGCCACGAGGGCACATGTGCACGAAGCCGCCCGGTACGGGCATCGCGGCGCCGAAGGTGGCGTAGTCGACCTCCGCCTGGGGGAGGAGGAGGGTCAGTTGGCCCTTGAGCGGCGTCAGTTCGCGATCGGCCACCAGCTCTCGTGCCCCCAGACCGGTGCAATTCACCACGACCGACTCCGTGAGCGTAGCGATGTCCTCCATGCCCTCGAAGGTGCGAATCACCGTCCGACCCCCGCGCCCGCGCACATCGGCGACCAGGCGGTCGAGGTATGGGCCGGGCTCCATTCTGATCGTCCGTCGCATGACGGCGTAGGGGACGGGGAACGGATGCTCGCCCGGACCGAGGACCAACGCCTCGGTTCGCAGGTCGTCCGGAAGAAGTCCTCCCGACCCTGCCGGAGGCGGTGGGCTATCCCGGAGCGCATAGTTCTCCAGCCACGACACGCCGTAGCCTCTGCCTACGAGCAGCTGGAGCTCCCGATACGAGGCGCGAGCGGCCCGACGGAAGTGCTGCTCCCACTCGGAGGTGCGCCCGGACCTCGACACCAGCCCCGACGTCGGGGTCCAACTGGCGAGGGACATGTTCGAGGTCGTGTTCGGCGGCACATCCCGGGCATAGATCGTCACGTCGAAGCCGCGCCGCTGGAGTTGGCGCGCGGCCGTGAGTCCCACAACACCGGAGCCGAGTACCGCGGCCGTCCGCTCTTCGCGGGCCAGGGCGAGCTCCGCGGCCATCTGGCCCGTGCCCCAGGAGAGGGACATTCCGGCCCCACCGTGTCCGTAGTTGTGGACCAGCAACTTGTCTCCGAGACGTTCCGCTCGAACGACGAAGCCGCCCGGTCGATAGGGGCGATGCCCCACCGTCGTCCGGATCACGCGATCCCACGAGGCGAGCACGGGCGCGAGCCGTCGATGCGGCCGCACGAGGCCCACCGGCGGCGGCGACGACGCACAGGCTCCCAGACCCAAGGTCACGGCCCCGGTCACACCTGTGCGAATGAAGGCCCTTCGGTCCACGCGTCCACTCTCCGTCGATAGGGTCGGCGCTCCACGGTGTCGGGTGCCCCTCGGGTCGGCAAGCGACGAGGGCCGAACTTCAGCCTTGAAGCCCGTATCGCGGCGGAGACATGTTGCGAGGGGCGCGGCTCTCCGTCCGATCATGCCCGATCCTCTCGACGACGACCTCGGAGCGCGATTGTCCTCCTCCCCGTCCACTGAGCAACTCCTCGTCCAGGTGCTGATGCGTGCCTGGCTCGAGGCGCTCGAGGCGATCGCCACGTCGGGCGTGGACGCAGCACGAGCCGGACGCGCGTTCAAACAGCTCGAGTTCGCCTTCGCTCCGGTGTGGAATCGCATGCCACACCTCGAGCTTTCGTGTGAGGGCGACGCCCTGACGTGGAACGGACTACCCGTTCTCACTCGAGACGAGGACCGCGTCGGTCTGGTCGAGACCTTCGTGACGTCCGGGATCCACGGACTCTCGATGGTTCCGGGCGTCGAGCACGAGGAGATCCACCGGGTCCTCGAGCTGATCGACCGCAAGCAACGGCTCGATGAGGACGGAGATCAAGACCTCGTGCTCATGTGGTTTCGAGCCGACCTACATCACGTCCGGTACATCGTCGGAGCCAACCCGCCCGGTACAGTGCCCGAGGCCACCGGCCATCCGGTTGAAGCCGCCCCGGCCGACGAGCCGCCGGTCCCCGCACCGACCCCGCCCGACTCCACGGCTCGTGAGCGTCGTGAAGCGGTGCGTGCCGACGCCGAGACGGACGATCGCGCCCACGGCGTCGTTCGCATCGAAGACTTCGACTCCACGCTCTACTTCCTCGACGCCAAAGAGATCGAGTACCTGCGGACGTCGATCGAACGAGAGTACGCCCAGGATCACGCCCAAAACGTGCTCGCCCTCCTCCTCGACATCCTCGAGGTGCAGGACGACTACGAGATCCGTGCCGAGGTCGTCAGCGTCCTCCGGACCCTACTTCCCTACCTGCTCGGCACGGGCCGCTTCCCCGCTGTCGCCTACCTGACCAGCGAACTGCGGCGGATCACGAGAGGGCTCGACCTTCCGGCGGACCTCAAAGAGGCCCTGGACGACCTCCGAGGGAGCATCTCACTCAACGACGCCCTGACCCAGCTCTTCCACGTCCTCGACGACGGGTCGGTCGATCCGAGCCCCGAGGAACTCGGCGCCCTCCTCCGCGAGATGCGCCAAGACGCGATCCGGACCGTGTTGGTGTGGATCGGCCATCTCAATCGGCCCGCCTCCAAAGACGCACTCATGTCTGCGCTGGAAGGCTTCTTCACAGAGTGGCCCGCCGCACTGACGAAGATGACGGAGTCGGAGGACCGAGCCGTCGTGCAACGCGCACTCGGGATCGTGACGAAACTCCAACTCGACGACTTCACCGAACCCGTCGAGGCCGCCCTCCAGCACGCCGACCCGGGGACCCGCCGCGCAGCCGTCCAGTCCCTGCTCTCGATCGGGACGCCGCGGGCCGTCCGGGCCATCGCCCGGAGCGTCGGAGACGACGACAGCGGCGTGCGGATCGCCGTGTACGAGGCGTTGTGCACGAGGCCCCTTCGGGGTGCGCAGAAGGGACTGCTCCACCAACTCGAGTCGAGCGACCTCGAACAGCGCGACCTCACCGAACGGCGTGCTCTCTTCTCGGCATACGGCATCTCGTCCGGCGCGGGGGGAGTCGCTCTGTTGGAGAAGGTCCTGCGTGGAAAGGGCGGCCTCGGTCGGCGGCCGTCCGCGGAGACCCGCGCGTGCGCTGCCCTCGGACTCGGACTCATCGGCACGCCGGCGGCCCGATTGGCGCTCGAAGGAGTCGCGAAAGATCGGGACCCGCTCGTCCGCAACGCGGCCAGCTCCGCCCTACGTCGGGAGGCCATGTCGTGAGTGCGTCGACCGAGGCTCTCCACTTCTTGAAGCACATGTATCACGCGCTACGCAGCGTTCGGCTCAAGGGCGTGGAGACGGGGAGCACGACCCGCGCGATCGATGGCCTGCGGGCCGCGTGCGACGAGTTGGTCGAAGACGGGACGCTCGAAGTGCGCGCCGTGCGGAAGACGCTCTATCTGAACCGATCGGCGCTGCCGAGCGACGTCGACAACTTCGTCTTCCATTCCCACGTGCTGGAGACGTTCTCGGGAGCCGGAGTGGGCGTGCTCACGATGAACGGGGTGCCGACCCGACGCGAGATCCAGGTCTTCCTCGGCCTCGTGGTGCGGCTGTCGGCCCCGAGTGAAGACCCGTCCCGAACCGCCCGCCTCGCCCGTGCGCTCGAGTCCCAGGGCGTGCGCTCGATCTCGGTCGAAGCACCCCTCGCGGGGGCCGCCGCCCTCCCGGGTGAGCAGGAGCGACGCGCCGCGGCCCGCCGGACGTACCAGGAGTCCGTGGAGATCTCCAAGGAGCTCTTCAACGGTACCCGAATGGGTCGCTCGGCCAACGTGAAAAAGGTCAAACACGCGGTGCAGGCGATCGTCGACGGAGTGCTCACCAACGAGGCGTCGTTGGGCGGACTGAGTGCACTCAAGGACTACGACGACTACGCGTTCACCCACGCCGTGAACGTCTGCATCTTCTGCGTCGCGATCGGGCGCCGACTGGGACTCAGCAAGGCGCAGCTCTACGACTTGGGCCACGCCGCGTTGGTCCACGATATCGGCATGAGCCGCATCCCTCACGAAATCCTCACGAAGGGGGCCACACTGACCGCGGAGGAACGTGCGCGCATGGAGTCGCACACCTGGCTCGGCGCCCTCACCGCCTTCGAGCTTCGTGACTTCGGAGAGATCCCGTTCCAGAGCATGATCGTGGCGTACGAACACCACCTGAAGCCGGATGGCGTCGGATACCCCGAGGTCGTGCGTCCGCGCGAGCCCTCGGTCTTCTCGAAGATCATCGCCGTCGCGGCGGCGTTCGATGCCGCGACGAACGAGCGCTCGTACTCCGAAGCCCGGCCCGCCGACGAGGTCCTCCGAGAGTTCTGGGAGGACCCCAGCTTGGGCTTCGACCCGGTGATCGTGAAGGCGCTGATCAACCTCCTCGGTATCTACCCGGTGGGGACCGTCGTCATTCTCGACAGCTACGAACTGGCGCTCGTTCACGCCGCGAATAGCGATCCGGCCTTCGTCCATCGACCGGTCGTGCGACTACTCTGCGACCCCGACGGTCTGTGGATGCATCCCGCCCCGCTCGTCGACCTCGCACGCACCCAAGAGGACGGCAGCTACGCCCGGTCGATCATCAAAGTCACCAGCGCGGACCGATACGGTATCGACGTCGCTCAGTATCTGGCCTGACGGTCGTCAGGGCGCCTCGGCCACGACGAGCGTCCGCACCAGTAGCCCTCGGTCCACGCCTTCGAGCAGGCGCGACTTCTTCCCCCATTCGGCTTCGAACCCGTCTGCTCCCTCGCCGGTGCGAAGCTCCGTTTCGAGCGCTCGCAATCGCGCCAACGAGCGGATGATCACCTCTCGGAAACGAGGCGTCTCATTCACCTCTTCTACTCCTCGAAATCCGGCTTCGTGCATCATATTCGCAAGGGTGTCGGGAGCGCCCACTCGGGACGGCCCCAGCTCGAGTGCCATCGCCGCGTCGTCGTCTGCCAAGCCCGCGGGCACGGCAATCGTCAGCACGGCGATCTTCCCGCCCGGCACCAGGACGCGGCGACATTCTCTCAGCACGGAGAGTTTGTCGCTCAGTCAGCAGAGAACATCGGCGTGCGTCACCGCGTGGACGGCTCGGTCGCGAAACGGAAGGAGGCGGCCGTCGGCGCACACGGTGAGCATGCGACCGACGCCCAGCGCATCGTCCCAGTGGCGGCGGGCCGGCCCCAGGGCCACGAGTGGTAGATCGGTGCTCACGACCCGACACCCCGTCCGCTGAGCGATCCTCCCACCCGGCCAACCGCGGCCGGAGCCGAGGTCGAGGAGAATGTCCTCCGAAGACAACCGCAGCCGCTCGGCGATGTGATCGGCCTGTTCGATGCCCGTGTAGCCGTTCGGTACGTCCGACCCCATGGCCGCCTCCCGCACCGAACGCGCTGCCTCGGAGCGTAGGCGAAGGTACTTCTCCTCGAAGTCCCGCACGGTACCGCCGTCGCGTTCAGTCATGAGCGGAATCTGGGTGGTCGTGCGATCTTTTTCATCCTCGAAGCCCAGACTCCATGAGGTCACCCGTGCCGCGTCATGAAGAAACGGTCCACATCTCCCGCCCGATCGGCGAGGTCTACGCCTACATGGGCGACATCTCCAAAGAGCACGAGTGGCAGCCGCAGCTGGTCGAGGCCGAGCAGATTCCCCCCGGTGAGACGCGGGTCGGCTCCAAGCGCCGATATGTGAGCGAGTTCATGGGCAAGCGCCTCGAGAACACCTATGAGGTGATCGAGTTGGAGGCGCTGCGCAGACTGGTGTGCGAAACGACGAAGGGGTCCGCCGTCTCCGCACGCACGGAAATCCAGTGGGCCGAGACGCCCGAGGGCACGCAGGTGACGATGTCCATCGAGGGCAAAGCGGGGGGCCTGCTGCGCTTCATCCCCACCGCCTTGATCGAGGCGACCTTCCGCTCGGAGCTCGAAACCGCCCTCGCGCGACTGAAGGAACGACTCGAAACCGGTAGTTAGCGACAGCTGCACCCCTGTGTTTTCCGCACAACCACGGTACTTCCGGGTCTCAGGCTTGCCCGCGGCGGTAGTTCCATGAAGGTTGAAGCGTCCGGTAACCAGACCGTTACACGCTGACCGACGCTCCCCCACCTATGAGCCTCCCCACCACGTATACGACCAGTCAACTGGCCGAAGCCGCCGAAGTCGGGAACCAGACGCTCCGCTACTACGAGCGTCGCGGCCTCCTCCCCGAGCCACCTCGGACAGCTGGAGGGCACCGCCTGTACGGACCGATGCACCTGGAGCGACTCCGCTTCATCCAGAAGGTGCAGCGGCTCGGCTTCCAACTCGAGGAGATCCAGGAACTCCTCGACGTCGAGGAGCACCCCGCTTCGGTTTCCGCCGAGACGGTCGATCGGTTCCTCGGTCGAATCGAAGAGAAGGCATCCGCCCTGTCGGAGATGCGAGCATCGCTCGCCCGGCTGCGAGAGGAGGCTCTCGCCGAACTGGTGGGCCAGCCGGACTAGCCCTCGGCCAAGCGCTCCTCGATCGCGTCGATCTCGCGCTCGAGCTCGTCCCACCGTGCCATGCCGGACTCGACGTCTGCGGTCAGGCGAGCGCGCTCGTCCTCCAACGCCGTGACCTCATCGGCCGGGGTCGACTCGAAGAAGCCGGGCTGACAGAAGGCGTCGTCGATACGCCGCACCTCCGTTTCGGTCACCTCGATGGTCGCGGTGAGTTCGTCGCGCTCTCGCTCCAGCTTCTTCTTCCGCCGCTTCGCTTGCTCCGGTCGCTCCGCGGGCGGCTCGGCCTTGGCCGTCTTCTTCCGCTCTCGCTTCTCGCGCCGGGCCTTCAGGATGACCGTGTCTGCATCGAGGTGGTCGTCCCCCGAGTCGTGTACGTACTCCTCGTAGCTGCCGAGATAGTCCGTGACCTCGCCCGGCTTGATCTCCACGATACGAGTCGCAAGCTGACTGACGAACCAGCGGTCGTGTGACACGAGGAGGAGCGTTCCCTCGAAGCGCCGAAGTTCAGCCACCAGCGCTTCGATCGATTCGAGATCGAGGTGGTTGGTCGGCTCATCGAGCACGAGCACGTTCGGCTGTTCGAGCGCGAGTCGCGCGAAGACGAGGCGGGCCGCCTCACCGCCGGAGAGCGCTCCGAGTCGCTTCTTCCCATCGTCGCCGCTGAACAGCATCAGGCCCATCTGCCCGCGGACGAAGCCACGATCTCGTCCGGGACAAAACGACCACAACCACTCCTCGGTCGTCTCCCGTCCACCTTCGAAGCCGTCCTTGTTGTCCTGCGCGAAGTACCCCGGGTGCGTCTCGTATCCCCAATCGACCTCGCCGGCGTCTGGCTCCACCTCCCCCATCAGAATCTTGAGGAGTGTGGACTTCCCGATCCCGTTGGGTCCCATGATGGCGAGCCGGTCGCCACGGCGGACGTGAAGATCGACGCCGTGAAGGACTTCGTTGTCTCCGTACGCCTTCCGGATGCCTTTGACGGAGAGCACGTCCTTGCCGCTGGGACGCCGCTGCTCGAATCGGAAGTTCGGATACCGGCGGGAGCTGCCGGGCAGAGCCTCGAGCGCTCCCGCCTTCTTCTCGATCAGTCGTAGCTTGCTTTGAGCCTGCCGGGCCTTGCTCGCCTTCGCCCGGAAGCGGTCGACGAACTGCTGATGGTGCGCGATCTCACGACTGCGACTCTCGATCTCCTTCTCGCGACGCTCCCGCTCGGCCACCTTCGCCTCGAGGAAGAACGAGTAGTTCCCCTTGTACAGCTGGACCGTCCCGTAGTCGACGTCGAGGATCCGGCTCGTCACGTTGTCGAGGAACCGGTGGTCGTGGGAAATCACCACGGCAGGACCCGAAAAGCCGTGGAGGAACTTCTCCAACCATCGGATACTCAGGATATCGAGGTGGTTGGTGGGCTCGTCGAGGAGGAGGACATCGGGGGCCGACGCCAACACCTGCGCCAGGAGCACCCGGAGTTTGAAGCCTCCCGAGAGTGTCGAGAGCTTCCGGCGGTGGACCTCGGTGGGGAGCCCCAACCCTTCGAGGATCGTGGCCGCACGTGACTCCGCGCTGTACCCGTCCAAGCGCTGCACTGTCTCCTCGAGTTCCGAGAATCGGTCGGCATCGAAGTCGTCCTCGGCCCGCGCCAGCAGCTTCTCCTTCTCCACCATCGCATGCCACAACTCAGGGTTACCCATGAGGGCGACGCCCAGAATCTCCTCGTCCTCGTACCGGAAGTGATCCTGCTGCAGCACGCCGACCCGCAGGGCCTTCGGGATCGAAACCTGTCCGGCGGAAGCCTCCATCGATCCGGCGAGGATGTTCAGCAGCGTCGTCTTGCCCGAGCCGTTCGCCCCGACGAGGCCGTACCGCTCCCCGGGATTCAGCAAGAAGGACGCGTCGGCGAACAGCGTTCGATCGCCGAAGTCCTTGGCGAGAGAAGAAACCGAGATCACGGGACGGCGTGGATGACGTTCGTCAGCTCGCCGGGTCCGGCGGGCGGCGCAGGTGGTGCGTCGTGACCGACTGGTAGGCGGCCGCCACCGCGAGGAGTCGTTCCTCTGCGAAGGCCGGGCCCGCCATCGTCACCCCTCGCGGAACTTCGGCGCCTGTCTCCTCGTCTCGCCCGAAGCCGATCGGCATACAGAGCGCAGGAAGTCCGGTTCCGTCGAACGCCCCGGTCCCATCGACCAGTACGACGTCGCACTGGTTGAACAGCTGGTTCTGAATTCGATGAAGAAGAAGGAGTCGCGCCTGCTGCACCTTCACGTACGTGTCTGCGCTCTGCAGCATCCCGTTCAAGAAGCGTGGGAGACGGTCCCCGAAGAGGCGGACATCACGCCGAAGCTGAGGAATGAAGAAGGCCGTCGGGTCGCCGTGTGATCCTCCGAGAGGAGGCGCGGTGAGTTCATCCCATTGGTCGGGAGGTGTCACCTCGCCGACGACCTCGACCTGGCCGGTACTCTCGAGCCAACGTAGGAAGTCCGCTCGGAGGTCGGCGTCTCGGCCGTCAGTCCACCCCGGCCACACCCCGATTCGGGTTCTCCAGCGGAGCGCCGGCCGGCTTCCGGGGAACGCCGTCGCCGCCCGCACGTAGTCCGGCACCGGAGGAAGGCCCATCGTCCGAGGGTCGTTCTGATCCGGGTGCGCAATCACCTGGAGGAGGATGGCCGCGTCCAGGGCGTTTCGCGCCATCGAGCCGACGTGGTCACGGGTGTGACTCAAGGGGATCACCCCGTGCAGGGACACTCGCCCGAAGGTCGGCTTGATGCACGTCAGCCCCTGGGCGTTCCCCGGCCCGACGACCGAGCCACCAGTCTGCGTGCCAAGACCTGCGACCGCCATTCGCGCCGCGACGGCAGTCCCCGTTCCCGACGACGAGCCCGACGGACTGTAGCGGACGTCGTCCGGCGTCCAGGCATTGCGGGTCGTCGGCGTAGTCGTCCCGTACACCTGGGCTCGACCACCCGCGAGGTTGCCCATCTGAGCCTTGCCCACGATGAGGGCGCCCGCGGCACGCATCGACGACACCACGGTCGCGTCGTAGTCCGGCTGGAAGCCCTCGTACACGAGAGACCCGCCCTCGGTGAGCATGTCGGACGTGTAGAAGTTGTCCTTCGGGGCCACGCATACGCCTCGGAGCGCGGCAGCCACGCCGTCCGTCGGGGTCACCCGAGCGGCGGCCAGCAGAGCTCCGCGATCCGCTCGGCCGGCATAGGCTTGATACGCGTGGTCGTACCGATCGATGCGATCGAGATGGGCCTCGACGAGCGCCTCCGGGCGCACGCGACCGTCTCGAATCAACGCCACCGTCTCGGCGAGCGTGAGCTCCGTCAGATCCTCCTGGATTCGCCGCGGGGCGTCGAGTCCAGCGAGCCCTCCGCTCGGCCGCGACGTCGTCGCATGGGCCCCGGCGGGAAGGAGGGCCTGCCCCGCGGCGAAGGCCGACGCCCACGCCATACGGTCCAGGAACCACCGCCTGGAGACGGATCCGTCCTGCGGCCCGCTCACCTCGACTCCCCCTCGGTCCACGCGACGAAGGGGGCGGGGTGTGGCGTCGACAGATGGAACTGGGGATCGATCTCGAAGTCTGCCGCGACCACATCCTGGCGGAGGATCGAGCGCCCGTTGGCGAGCAGCCGCTCCTGATCCATCGGCGCGTCCTGGTCGGACTCCGGTAGGACGGTGATGTCGATGCCCAGCAGGGCGTATCGCGTGAGGATGTACCGATCGAGCTCCTCATCCGTCGGCTGGGGAGGGACCTGCGGTTCAGCCATCTTCGCCTCCTCTGGAGTCGTGCGCGTCGGGCAAGGTGATCTCTAGGACCGTCATGGCGCCATCCGTCTCCGACCACGCGTCGCGGAGTGAGGCCGGGATGAGCACCGTGTCCCCGGCGGTCACGTCTACGCTTCGGTCACCATCGGCACCCCACCGGATTCGACCGGCCCCGCCGACGACCATCAAAGCCGCGAGTCGATCGTCTGGCCACGGACACGTGACGACGTTGTCCAAGGTCCACTCCACGACCTCGAAGTACGGCGTTGTCACAAGGCGTCGCCCCGCGGCGGGGCGGCCGCTCACCGGCTCATCGCGCTCCCACGGAGTCGCATCCGTCGGGGCGAAGTCGATGCTCGCCAACGCCTCTTCGACGTGCAGATCCCGATCGGTACGCCCCCAGTCGAAAACGCGGAAGGTCGTGTCCGAGACCGTCTGAACTTCGGCGGCGAGGATACCACGGCCCAAGGCGTGGAGCGTTCCACTGGGGAGATAGTGCATCTCCCCCTCCCGAACAGGCACAGCGACGAGGAGTTCGGGGACCGTGCCCGCGTCGATCGCCGCCCGCAGCTCGTCGGGGCCCACTCCCTCGACCACGCCCTTGTAGACCACCGCATCGGGTTCGGCCCGAACGATGTAGTACGCCTCGTACTTGATCACCGCGTCCGGGTGGTTCGCGGCATACTCGGGAGAGGGGTGGACCTGTACCGAGAGGTTCTCGCGTGCGTCGAGGTACTTGAGCAGCACAGGGAACCGAGCACGATCGGTGAGCGCTGCCGGACCCATGACGTGGGGCCAAAGGTCGGCCAGCAGGTCGCGGATCGTTCGCTTCGTCAGCGGACCGTTCCGGATCACGCTGTGCGCGGCGGCGCCCCCTCCCCCCGACGGCGACGTCTGGTCCAGATCCGCCAGCTCCCACGACTCTCCGATACCGACGCTCGCCCCCCCGGGAAGGGTGCGGCCCAGCTGCTCCAGGGTGCGCCCACCCCAGACCTTCTCTTTGTAGATCGGACGGAAAACGAGCGGGTAGAGCGCCACGAACCGGGTCGGCTGAGGAACGGAGAACAAGACGGGGGCGGCGCCATTCGGACGCCGCCCCCGGGAATGTGGTGCCAGGTCGTACTGCCTTGAAGTGCTACCGACTCCCGATACGCTCTTCGATGATCCGAGCGGTGCGCTCCGACCGCTCGTCGGCGATCTCGGCCGCCCATTCGAGAGACCTCGAAAGGTCGGAAATGTCGACCCCATTGATCGTCGCCTGGCCGGTGGCCACGCGCTCCGCCCAACGCACCGACGACGGATCGTCGAGCATCATGTTGAGCGTGATCCCCGGGCTGTCGTGGATCGCGTCGTTCGGCGTTCCATCCCGCATCACGCCCAGGTCCTGCAGCACGTTCCGGGAGCCTTCGGGTGCGCGGTAGTACTCCCCGATGAAGTGCGCAGCCCCGTCGCCTGCCCACTTCGCGGTGAGCGCCTCGGCCACGTTGGCCATCCCGCGCTGGTTCCCACCGCTGTCGCCGATGAAGACGATGTTCTCGAAGCCGTGCGCGTACAGGCTCTCCGCCATGTCCGTCAGCACCGCCTCGTACGTCTCTTGCTGAAGCGAAATCGTCCCGGGGCTCGTCATGTGGCCCGTCTGCGGCTCGATGCCGCCCTCCGGGACCAGTTCGAGCACAGGAGCGCACAGCGCGTTCCCCAAGTGCTCGGCGATACGGGGGCAGTTGGCGCGGAGCACGTAGTTGTGCTTCCCGGTGACCAACCACGGTCCGTTCGGCTCGACACCACCGGTCGAGATGATCGCCGTCGTCTTCCCTGCCTGGAGCGCGTCACGCACGTCCATCCACGTCATCTCTTCGATCCAGAGTGTCTCGACCGGAGGAAGCGGGTTCGGCGTGTCCGCACAGTTGAAGGCATTCGCCTCACACTGCCCACCACCCATGTTCCGGGGATCGGGGGCCGGCCTCTGGCCGCCACCCGCAGGCCCGGCGCGTCGCTGGGCGCCGGTGAAACGGGAGCTTCTGGGCTGGATCGGCGGCGTGCCGCCCGCCGCCACGGCCTGACGGACGTAGTCCGCGGTGTGTTGCGCTCGGAAGTCGACGATTTCCCGCCCCCACTCGAGGTTCTGGACGCGGTCCGAAATGTCGACCCCATTGATCGTCGTGAAGCCGGCGGCCACGCGCTCGTCGTAGCGGATCGAGAAGGGATCATCGGCGAACATGTTCATCGTGATGATCGGGTCGTCGTGCAAACCGTCCTGCTCGGTCGCCTCCGGGAAGCCCCGGAACGCCATGTACTCGGTGACCGTCCCGTAGTCGTAGTACTCTCGGACCTGGGCGACGACGGTGCCCGGCCACATCTCGTTCAGTCGGGCGGCGACGTTCTGCTGGCCGCCCTGGTTCCCGCCACTGTCGCCGAAGAAGATGATGTTGCGGAAGCCGTGCATCTTGAGGCTGTGCGCCACGTCGGTCAGCATCGCCTCGAAGGTCTCCTGCCGCATCGAGATCGTGCCCGGGCTGGTCATGTGGCCCGTCGGCGGCTCGATGCCCCCTTCCGGAACCAACTTGATCACCGGGGCGCAAAGGGCGTCACCGAGCTCCCGCGCGATCGCGTCGCAATTGGCACGCAGGACGTAGTTGTGCTTCCCAGTCGCGAGCCACGGACCATTCGGTTCCACGCCGCCCGTCGGGATCAGTGCGGTCGTCTTCCCCTCCGCGAGCGCGTCGCGGACGTCCATCCACGTCATCTCCTCGATCCACACCGTCGTGGCCGCGGGCAACGGGTTCGGGGTGTCCGCACAGTTGTAGACGTTGGCGGCGCAGTCGCCGCCTCCCATCGAGTTCGGGTCGCGTTGCTGCTGAGCGTCGACGGCGGTCGCCGAAACGGCGAGCGCACCGAGGGCAAGAAACCACCTCTTCATACTGCTTCTCCTCGAAGACGAATTCCGCCCGAGACTGCGGTACGGACACGCGCCGCGCCAGGGCATTCCGGGTACTACCCGCATGGAGTCGCGGGCGCCTCCCATGAACACGACAAACGGCGGGACGCAGCTGTTGACCTCGCCCACCCGAAGTCAGGCCTTCGCTATGCGTCGCCTCGCACGGACGGTGGAGACCGCGAGCGAGAGCGCGGCGGCGCCGAGCCCGGTCACGATTGCCTCGGCAGCAGCGAAGCCGAAACCACCTTCGTGCACGAAGTAGTCCACGACGCCAGTCGAAACCCCGAGAATCCCCGCGACGAGCCATCGTCCCGTAGCTCGACTGGCCCACAGAGCGACGGTGGCCACGAAGCCCGCGGCCAAGCCGGTTTGGGATGCGATGATCCAATGGCCCAAGCCGAGGGCCAGCACATTCCCCTGCACCATCGTGAGTAGGCACGCCGCTCCCGACTCGGTGACGTTCTCGACCAGCGGTCCGACCCGTTTGGTGATGCTCATCGGTCCAGCGTCATGAAGAGGTTGTTCAATGACTCGCTCAACGTCGGGTGCGAGATCATCGCGTCTCGCAGCGCCGTCCAAGGGAGTCCGCCCATCATCGCCACTTGAAGCACGGTGGCCACCTCTCCTCCCTCGACCCCCAGCACCGTCGCGCCGAGGATCCGATCGGTGCCCACCTCGACGACCGCCTTCATGAAGCCACGGGTCTCGTCCATTTCGATGGCGCGCGCCACGCGGGACATCGGAAGCTTCGCGACTCGGTAGTCGAGTCCCGCTGCCTCGGCATCACGTTCCGACATGCCGACTCGACCGAGCTGTGGATCGGTGAACATCGTGTACGGCAGGATCCGATCTCGAGTCGACCCCGCCCCGTCGCCGAGGAGGTTCCGCTCGATGACCCGGTAGTCGTCGTAGGCCGTATGCGTGAAGGGCGGCCCGCCGGTGACGTCGCCCAACGCCCAGATCCCCTCGACCGCCGTCTCACACCGGTCGTTCACGGGGAGCTCACCGCGAACGCCGAGTTCGAGCCCGGTGCGCTCCACTTGAAGCAGATCGGCGTTCGGGACCGTGCCGATCGCCACCATCACGTGCGACCCGACGACCGCTCGGGCCTCGCCGCCTTGGTCGACCGTGACCTCGATGCGCTCGTCCCCGACTCGGCGGAGACGGGTCGCATCGGCGCCGCACAGAACGTCGATCCCCTCGTCCCGGAGGATCTCCTCGAGTCCCTCGGAGACGTCGGGGTCCTCTCTCGAGACCAGTCGACCCTTCTCCACGATCGTGACGTCCGCTCCGAAGCGGCGGAACATCTGCCCGAACTCCAAGCCGATGAAGCCCCCGCCGAGAATGACGAGATGTTCGGGCACCTCGGCCAGCTCCATCAACGAGGTGGCGTCGAGGTACGGAACGTCATCGAGTCCCGGCAGCTTCGGGATCCGATGCCGCGCGCCCACGTTCACGAAAATCCGGGGCGCAGTGAGGCGACGGGTGCCGCCGGCATTGAGTTCGACTTCGATCTCGCGCTCGCCCACGAAGCGTGCGGTTCCGAGAATCAGCTCGAGTGTCTCGTGACGCTCCATTCCACGCTGGCTCCCCGCGCTCCACGAGTCGACGATCTCCCGCTTCCGGTCGCGGACGACGCTCAAGTCCACGGACACGTCTCCGGTGCGGACTCCATAGTCGGCCGCTCGCCCCGCGAGGTGAGCGACCCGAGCGCTCGCAATCATCGTCTTGGTGGGCGTGCACCCGCGCACGACGCATACCCCGCCCACGCGGTCCTTCTCGACGATGGCGCAGCGCCACCCCGCCTGGGCGAATGCTCCGGCGAGCGGTTTGCCGCCCTGTCCGGTGCCGATGATGATGGCGTCCAGCTCTTCGAAGTCCGACATCCTCGTCTCCGCGATCGATTCGCCCGACTGGGCGGTCGTTCACGAATCGTCGTGGGGAAGCGCCGGTTCCCTGGAGATCTACTCCGTCGCGCCCGCCTGAGCGGCGCTCGCGCAGAAGTCGCTCCACCCTCGCTCGCAGGCAAGGCGCGTGAGGGCTTCCGCTTCGGTCTCCATCACCGCGCCTTTGCTGCCCCGGATCACGATCGGGAGTTCGTCGAGTGGTGGAGGGTCGCTGGCGAACGAGCCACCGCCGGAAGCCACGTGGATCACGTTTTCGCACCCCGGCCCGAAGGAAAGGGCGCACGCCCGCTCGAAGTCGCCGCGAGCGGCGTTCCGATCTCCGAAGTGGGTGGCCAGGGTGATCCCCCGGGCATTACACGCCCAGCCCGACCCGCGATCGCAGTACACTTGCTGAACGAAGACCACGTAGTTGCACGCCCGCTCGCTACCCTCTTCGCACGCCTCCTCCCAGAAGGGCAAATACTGCCCGGGATGATCGTCTCCGACGCCGCCGACCGCGACGAGAGATCCGAAGACCCCGGCCCACAGCAGCGCCGTCGCGTGCCTCGGAATCAGGCCGGTGAACGAGAGGAGGCGGGCCGGTTCGAGCGCTCGAAGGAAGGGGAGCTCAGCCCACCGGTCGATCCGGCGAACCATCAGGTTCAGGATGGGAATGGGGAGGAGCTTGTCGTAGAAGGTCGGCGCCCCGGTCGACTCGAGGAGCTGGGCGAGCGCGATCGTGAAGGACGCGTAGAGGACCCCGTAGATGACCCGTCCCTGCTCGCTCTTCGGTGACGTCGCCGGGTCGGTGAAGAGGAGGTGCATCCCGAGGAAGACCGCGATCGGGATGTAGGCGTCCCGGAAGAAGAATGTGCCGGTGACTCCGAAGTAGAGGGCGCTCCACGTGTAGGCGGTCACGACCGCCGCGATCGTCATCGTCGCGACCCCGAACAGGAACTGCCCGGGAAGCGCGACGAGGAAGACGGCCAGGTAGATGAAGTCCGGGTTGAACAACGTCTGGGCGACTTCCAGTCCGTACGTCGCGTCCGTCGTACCCGTAAGGATCAGAACGACCGAGAAGATGCTCAGCGGGAAGGACGACGGGTTGAAGATGTGCCGCTTCGTCCCATTTCGTTGCCAGTGGATGAAGGACTTCGCGGCGTACCCGAGGGCGACGATGACGAACTGCCAGTAGTAGAACTCCGGCTTGAACCAGAGGAAGAAGTTGATGCTGATGACGATGGGCACCGGGCCGAAGCCGACCCGGTAGCGACCGTCCCGCATCATCTGGATGAGCGCGTCCAGTCCGTAGGCGAAGAGGAGCTGCCCGAAGAGGAGCGGGAGGTTTCCGTAGACCGCACGGACGTGCCAGCCCCAAAAGAGCATCAGAGAGCCTTGGGCCGAGAGCTGCACCCAATGCGGCGTTTTGATCGCTCGTTCGACGATCAGGCTGCGTCCGTCTCGCCCCACCACGAGAAGTCCGGCAGCGCCGAGGAAGAGCACCGCGGCCGCGCCGAAGAACGACGCCTGTACGACCGGCTGGAGCGCGACCTCGGGCACGACGAAGGCCAGGCCGATGATCGCGGACGCGAGGGCACTCGGGATCGCAGCGGCACGCGCCGCCGACAACCGCGTGGAAATGGTTGGATCTCCTTCACACCCGAACAGACGAGGATGGAATCTAGTGCTTCAGAGGGGGTCGAGTCACGGTCGAGCGACCCTGGTCAAGCCGCGGGAAGGTGCGTAGATCCTTAGCCCGACATCGGCGCCCCCCCTTCCCAAACCCGTAGACCCATGCGAATGACGATCTCTCGATGGGCACTCGCCGCGACCGCGCTCGGCTTCGTGCCGGTGGTCGCGCACGCTCAGGACCTCGAATCCACCCTGTCTTCGCTCACGTATCGGGAAATCGGTCCGGCGCTGATGGGCGGTCGCATCTCCGATCTGGCCGTGGTCGAGTCCAAGCCCCAGCACTTCTTCGTCGCCACGGGGAGCGGCGGATTGTGGAAGACCGAGAACCACGGCACGTCGTGGACGCCCCTCTTCGACGATCAGCCCACCAGTTCGATCGGCGACGTGCAGATCGATCAATCCAACCCGAACCTCGTATGGGTCGGGACGGGCGAGCCGGCGAACCGGCAGTCGTCGCCGTGGGGGAACGGCGTGTACAAGTCCACGGACGGCGGCGAGACGTGGGCGCACATGGGGCTGGAAGCGACGAAGCACATCGGTCGCGTGCTCATCCACCCCCGTGACCCGGACGTGGTGTACGTCGCAGCGGTGGGTGACCTATGGGGCCCCAACCCCGAGCGCGGCGTATACCGCACGATGGACGGCGGTGAGAACTGGGAGCTCGTGCTCTACGTCGACGAGCACACCGGTGCGATCGACATGGCGATGGACCCGTCCGACCCGAAGACGCTCTTCGCGGCCATGTACCAGAGACGGCGCACCGGCTTCGGCTTCAATGGAGGTGGGCCGGGCAGCGGCCTCTACCGCACGGTCGACGGAGGGGAGAGCTGGGTCGAACTGACCGACGGACTCCCCGAAGGGGACAAGGGGCGGATCGGGATCGACGTGTACCGAGGGGATGGGAACCTCGTCTTTGCACTCGTCGAAGCCGACGCCCGGAGCGCCGGGCAGGGCTTCGGGGGTGGCGGGGGCGCCCGAGACACTGGCCTCTACCGTTCGACCGACCGCGGGACGACGTGGGAGAAGGTCTCGGACACGAACCCCCGCCCGATGTACTACTCGCGGGTCAACATCGACCCGACGAATCCCGATCGGATCTACGTGCTGGGGACTCAGCTCATGATCTCCGATGACGGCGGTCGAACCTTTCGCGGCGACGGCGCCGTGCAGATCCACGTCGATCACCACGCCATCTGGATCAACCCCCTCGATCCCGACCACATCATCCTCGGGAGCGACGGCGGTGTGTCGGCCACTTGGGACGGAACGGCGCATTGGCGGATGTTCGACAACCTCGCGCTGGGCCAGTTTTACACGATCTCTCACGACATGCGAGACCCGTACTACGTGTGCGGGGGTCTCCAGGACAACGACCCCTGGTGCGGCCCCTCGAACACCCGCTCCTTCCACGGCATTCGTCACCAGGACTGGTACGAAACCGCATACGGCGACGGCTTCCACACCGTCGTAGACCCGACCGACTCCACCATCGTCTTCTCGGAGTCCCAGAACGGGAACATGAACCGGTACGATCTCATCACCGGCGAGAAGACCCCGATGCGTCCGATCACCGGCCCCCGCGAGAATGGCGACACGGCGAAGACGTATCGGTTTAACTGGAACTCGCCCCTCCTCATCTCCCGACACGATCCGGCCACGATCTTCCTGGGGGGCAACTTTCTCATGCGCTCGCGCGACCGAGGAGTCTCGTGGGAAGAGGTCGGAGGGTTCGATCACACAAAGCAGATCGACCGCGACGAACTGGAGATCATGGGGGCGCCGGGATCGGAGCCGATGATGTCCATCCACGACGGGATCTCGACGTACGGAAACCTCACCGTGGTCGGAGAGTCGAACTTCTCCGCCGATGTGATCTACACCGGTACCGATGACGGGAACGTCCACGTGACGAGGGACGGAGGCGACACGTGGACCGACGTCTCGGACAACTTCCCCGGCCTGCCGGAACGGACGTACGTGTCGCGACTGGCCCCGTCCGCACACGCCGCGGGGCGGGTCTACGCCAGCTTCGACGGACACAGGAACGGCGACTACGCTGCGTACGTGTACGTGAGTGACAACTACGGTGACGACTGGGACCGTATCGACGAGGGCCTCCCGCACGGCTGGTCGGTGAACGTCGTCACCGAGCACCACCGCGCGGAGAACCTGCTCTTCGTCGGAAACGAGGTGGGCGTATTCGTGTCCATCGATCGAGGTGAATCGTGGACGCAGCTCAAGAACAACTTCCCGACCGTCCCCGTGGACGACCTCGCGATCCATCCGCGCGAGAACGACCTGATCGTGGGGACGCATGGCCGTAGCGCCTGGATCCTGGACGACATCGGACCGCTCGAAGAGTTGGCATCGATGGACGTGCTCGCACAGGGCGGCCACGTCTTCCAGCCCAAGCAGACGATCATGTGGGCGCAAAAGGGTGACTGGCCGTTCTACGGCGCGACCTACTCGGCGCCGAACCCGCCTCGCGCAACCCGGATCCGGTACTACGTCGGGCAGGAGCTGGGTGAAGACGCCGAGGTTTCGCTCACGGTGTCGAACAGCTCCGGAGACGTCGTTCGATCCCTGGACACGGAGCACGATCGGGGGATCCACGAGGTCCTGTGGAATTGGCGCCACGACCCCCCGTTCGAGGCCCGAGGAGGTGGTGGGGGCGGCCCGTTCGGAGGCGGTGGAGCGTTCGCGCCGATCGTGATGCCCGGCACCTACACCGTGGCGCTCGAGATCGACGGGGAGCGGTGGACCTCGGACGTAGAGATCGTCGCGGAGCCGCGGCGGCCGATGACGATGGCCGATCGCCGAGCCCGACAGGACGCGCTCATGGACGTATACCGCCTGGCGTCTCCGCTCAATGACGCCACGCAGGCGCTTAGTCGTGTGCGAGAGCAGATGGGTGAGGTGGAGGATCTGCTCGACGACGCTGAAGATGCGGCCGAACACCTGACCGAGATGCTCGAAGCCATCCAGGACGAGTTGGACGAGATCGGCGACGGTCTCGGCGATGCTCGCCGCTGGTCGGGCGTCGGGGGGGCAATCCAAGGGTCATCCACCGTACCCACCGAAGACCAGCTCTGGCAGATCGACGCGGCGTGGGATGCCGCCCCCGGATTGATCGAACGATTGAACGTCGTGATCGAGCGGGACGTGCCCGAGCTGAACACCGCCCTGAACGCGGAGGGCATGCGCCCCGACCCGGGCGAAGCCGTCGCGGTACCGAGGCGAGGCGGTTGATGTAGACCCCGCGACCCCGGTCTCGCCCGCGGGGCGAGTATGGTGCGGACAAAAAAGTGCGGGGGGGCCGACCGAGTCGACCCCCCCGCTGTGCTGGCCCCTGCTGGAAGGCTCAGCCCTGCGGGATCCGCAGGATGGTGAGGTCGACGACCTCGATCGAGAACGGATCGAAGCAGATCACATACCCGAAGCCCGAGAAGCGGATCTCGTCGCCGGCGGCGAGTGCTTCCGCCGCGGCTTCGAGGGTCATCGGGCTGTCATCGTTCGCGGCCCGGACCTCGGCGTCCTCCCACACGTGGAGGATCCACCCACCTTCGAGGATGACGTCGCCGGAGCCGACGTCGATGGACTCGACCTTCTTGTCGAACTCCTCGACCACCGTCTTGAGTACGAGGCGACCCGCGACCAGCACGTGTTGGCCGTCGCCCTCGAACTCACCGGTGGCCTTCGCCCAGACAAAACGCCAACGGTTCAGGTCCTCCAGAGCCTCCGCGAGGCTCGTCGGGCTGAAGTCGTGGTACGCCACGATTTCGGTGTTCTCCGTGACGACGACACTCGTGCCGTCTTCGAGAACGAGGGTCATCCCCTCCACGTCGATCTGCGTCACGTACGCCTGCACCTGATTCTCAGGCTCGGGCTCGTACGACTTGAGGACGATACGATCCGCCAGGAGGACCACAGGATCCTCGGACTGGATCATACCGTGGCCCCAGGCCAAGACGGTCTTGCCGGCTTCGAGTGCCGCGACCGCGTCGGCCACACTCGTGGGGCTCGCGTCGTTGTAGGCGACAACTTCCGTGTCGTCGCTCACGACCACGGTCACCCCGTCGCCCAGAAGGAGTTCTCCACTCGCGGCGTCAGCCTCGACCACCTCGCCCTCGAAGTGCTCGGGCTGTTCGGTCTGAACCGCTTTCAACGTGAGTTCCGTCGCTTCGATCGCGACGACGAACTCTCCGACGTTCGGGCCTTCGCCCCACGCCACAACCTCCACACCATCGGCGAGGAGTGCAGCCACCTCTTCGAGCGAGGTGGGGCTCCCCTCGGCATACGGCGTGATATCCAGGTCGTCCCCAACGAGAACGACTGTGCCGTCCTCGAGTGTAAACGCACCCGCTTCGACCGCCTCGATGACACCCTCGAACTCGACGATCTCTGCTTCATCGGGCTCGCGTGCCTCGAAGGAGACCTGCAGGCCGACCATAACAAGAGGCTCGGCCGTTTCGACCGCACCCCGTCCCCACGCGATCACGTCGAGACCGCCGGCCAACGCCTCGGCGACCTCGGCGACGGAGCCGATCAGGGTCGGACCCTCGACAATGTCCGTACGATCGTCGATTCGAACCGTCGTTCCGTCCTCGAGCGTGACCAACATCTCGTCGACCTCTGCGGTCGAGACGAAGGCCTCGAAGTCCTCGATGACCTCGAAGTCGTGGTCTTCCTGCTCGAGCTCGGTCGTACCGTCGGTGACCCGGAGCTGGATCCGGAGCCCCAGCACGTTCAACCACCCGTCGGGGTCGCCGGGCTCGGGAGTCGCGGCCATCTCGACGTTGTCCGCGTCGATTTCGAGCCGTAGCTGGGGGGAGCCATCGCTGTCGATCGAGATCGCGGCAGCGAGGAAGGTCGGGTCGTCGGGGTCCTGGGCCGCTGCGGGAAGAGCTCGCTCGGCCACGACCGGTAGGTCGAAGCCCTCTTCGATATTCCCGCTGATTTGAGCGACGAACGTGAGGACGTCGATTTCGTCGCTCCCGAAGTAGAAGCGAGTCGTCTCGTCGTAGGTGACGACCAAGTCTCCGAGTGCGAGGGTCAGGCTTCCAACCGCCCCGTTGGCCTCGTAGGCCACGGCGCGACTCTGGACGCGCTCCTCGTTCGACTGGCCCGATGGGCGCAGCGCGAGTTCACTCGCGGTCAATCCGCCGGGCAGCAGCGACACTTCGACCTGGGCAGCTCCCTGCACCACGATCGATTGGAAGCTCTGCATGTCCATCTGCTGGACATACGACTCGAGCTCGTCCGCCTGCGGCCCGATGACCTCCGAAAACTCACAGGCGCCGAACAACGGCACCACGAGCAGCGGAAGCAATCGAACAAAGCGTTTCATCGTGAAGGCACTCCTGTCGTTCTCGCCGCGCGGTTCCGTGTGGGGGGACGCGACGTGGGCGTCGAGAAGGGCAGGCACAGTGCCAAAGGGTGAAATCCCGCACAGTTCCTAGGGATTCGGTCCCGATTCGGGCGACTCGCGTCCGGCGCATCGCAAGAATCCGTGCGGTTCGCGAGAGGAATCTTTTGCCGATTTGCAAGCCCTCGAACCTTGAAGCATCCATCTGCTCTCGGTGGGATGGGGGCCTTTCGACAACCCTGTTGCAACCGATCGACTGGAGGGACTGTCTATATAGGGCGAACCCCTATACTATAGGGCCACACCCTATATGGAGGTCGTATTGAATCCGTCGGCTTTGTCTCGCGCAGCGGAAGGGCACCTCCCGCTGACTCACGTCGTCTACCACGTGCTCCTATCGCTCGCTGGGGCGGCTCGCCACGGGTATGGAATCATCAAAGACGTGGAGGAGCGGACCGAGGGACGCCTCGTGCTGGAAGCCGGTACGCTGTACGCCGCGATCAAGCGACTACGCGACGACGGCCTCCTCGAAGCTCGCCCTACTCCGAATGGGGCGGACGCGCGGCGTCGCTACTACGGCCTGACCGACCTCGGTTCGGCTGTGCTGCACGCCGAGTCGGAGCGACTCGCCGAGTTGGTCGAGTTCGCCCGGGGCGCCCGCGTGTTACCCGCGGAAGGGCGCTGACCGTGGGAGGTCGGCTGTACCGCACACTCGTCCGACTCATGCCGGCGTCGTTCCGGCGCGAGTACGGCGACGAGATGTGCCGGGTGGCGGAGGACCAGTGGGCCGAGCGCGAGCCGTACGAGGGATACGTCGGCGCGTGGCTGTTCTGGGGACGGGAATCCGTGGCGCTCCTACGTGCCGCGGCGGGACTACACCGAAGAGAGAACGAGACGGGAGGGATGACGATGGACGGGTTCCGACAGGACTTGAAGCACGCCGCGCGCGCCCTGATGAGGCGGCCGGGATTCTCGGCGCTGACGATCGTGACGCTGGCCCTGGGGATCGGGGCCACCACTTCGATCTTCAGTGCGGTACACACGGTCATCATCCAACCCCTGCCCTACGCCGGCTCAGAGGACGTCACCGTTCTCTTCCGAGCGAGCGCCGCGTCCGGCGAACGAAGCCAGGGCGTGTCCGCGGCCAACGTCCGTGACCTCCGTGAGGGCTCGAGCGTCTTCTCGGCACTCGCCGTCGCCGAGCCGTGGAGCCTCGACCTGCGCCAGGAGGACCGGACCATCAGCCTCCGCACGTGGTCGGTAAGTCGAGGGTTCTTCGAAGCGATCGGCGGCCAGGCGATGCTCGGCCGGACCGTCACGGAGGCGGACTACGATGAGGGGAACTCTAACATCGTGGTACTCAGCCACCGGGAGTGGCTCAACCGCTTCAACGCGGACCCCGACATCGTCGGCCAGACGCTGGCCTTGGACGGCGACGCGCGGACCGTGGTCGGCGTCATGCCGTCGGACTTCCGCTTCCCGGACGCGGCCGCGGCCTGGATCCCCAGGCTCGACCAGCCGTGGGACGGAAACTCACGCGCCGCGGACTACCTGACGGGTGTCGGGCGCCTCCGCGACGGTGCGTCGAGGGCACAGGCGGAGGCCGAGTTCGACCAACTGGCCGCCACGCTGACGGCGTCGTACCCCAACGTCAACGACGACCTCGCGTACGACCTGGTCCCGCTCCGGGAGTACCTGATCGGGAGCGTGCGCACGCCTCTCTTCGTGCTCATGGCCGCGGTGGGCTTCGTCCTCCTCATTGCGTGCGCGAACGTCGCGGGCCTCATGTTGGCGCGTGGCGCACAGCGCGAGCGGGACTATGCGCTCCGCGGCGCGCTCGGTGCCGGCACGGGTCGCCTCATGGGTCACGTCGTCGCCGAGAGCTTGATCCTCGCCGTGGCCGGATGCGCACTCGGCGTCTTCCTCACCTTCGGGGGCGTCGCTGTGATCCGGGCGCTCGGACCGGAACACCTGCCCCGAATCGACGAACTGAGGGTCGACGGCTCCGTATTGCTCTTCGCGGCCGGCGCGGCAGCGCTCAGCGCAGTGCTCTCTGCACTCGCGCCCTCGTGGCGGCTCTCCCGACCGAACCTCCGCGACGCACTCGGGGACGGGTCGCGTGGGTCCGGCGGGGGCCGCTTCGAAACGAAGGCGCGCTCACGACTCGTCGTCACCCAGGTGGCCGCCGCGGTCGTCCTTCTCGTCGGCGCTGGGCTCCTCATGCGGAGCTTCAGCGTATTGCTCGACGAAGAGCTCGGGTTCAACCCGAACGATCGGGTCGCGCTGCAGATCTTCGCGTACGACTACGAGAGCCCGGAGGATCAGCAGGCCGTCGTACAGCAGGCCGTCGACGAGATGAGGGCACTGCCCGGTGTCACCGGTGTCGGGATCACGACCAACCTGCCCAGCTCGACCGACGGTGTGATCGCCAACATCGAGATCACCGTTCCCTTCACGATTGCGGATCGGGCCCCGCCGCCCGCGGGTCAGGAGCCCATCACCGCCATTTCCCAGGTCAACCCCGACTACTTCGACGTCATGGAGATCGACGTCGTGGACGGACGAGACATTTCCGACTCCGACAACGCCGACGGCACACCGGTCATCATGATCAACGAAGCGCTCGCCCGGCGGCACTTCGGGGACGGCTCTCCGGTCGGCGAGCGCCTCACGGTCTCCTTCGGTCAGAACCCGGTCGCGCGCGAGATCGTCGGGGTCGTCGCCGACACCCGCCCGACGGGGCACGCATCAGAGCCGCGGCCGGAGGTGTACTACCCGCTCGCGCAGCTCGGATCGGGGTCCCTGACCTTCGTGGTCGCAGGAACGGGAGATGCCGGAGCTCTGATTCAGCCGGCCACCGAAGCGGTGTGGGCGGCGAACCCGGCCCAGTCCGTGTACGGGGCGATGACCGTGGATGCACTCCTGGGTGAATGGCTCAAGGAACGACGGTTCAACCTCTTCCTGCTCACGGCGTTCTCGGCGATCGCGCTCGTGTTGTCCGCGATCGGGATCTACGGGCTGGTCTCGTTCTCGGTCGAGCGACGCATGGGTGAACTCGGCATCCGGCGGGCGCTCGGTGGGCAGTCGTCCGACCTCATGGGAATGGTCGTCGGCCAGGGGGCGCGCTTGGCCGCCACCGGGCTCGCAATCGGCATGGCCGCGGCGTGGTACCTGTCGCGCTTCATTCAGGGCATGCTCTATGAGGTCGCGCCGACCGACCCGGCCACCTTCGTCGGGCTGGGCCTCCTGATCTTCGTCATCGCCGCCGTCTCCACCCTGCTCCCCGCCATGCGGGCGATGAAGGTCGATCCGGTCGAAGCGTTGCGGAGCGAATAGCCGTGGGTGCGCGGCCCCTCGCCGGGGCCGCGCACTCACTCAGTACGAGCAGAGCATCGGGACCAACTGCACGCGACCCGACTCGACCAGCCCCATGAAGTGCTGCGTGCATACGCGAAGCTGCGCGCATTCCGGAAGAAACTCGACGCTCCAGAGGTCGCGCGGATCGTAGGCCCACAGCCGGCTCATCCCCTCGCGCCGGGGAACGACGACGTCATCGATGTACAGCGAGAGGCGCGTCGGCCGCCCCCGATGGATGAAACAGCTGGGCAGATCGTTCTCCGAAAACTCGTCGCCGCACAGAACAAAGTGAGCCACTCCTTGCCGACCGATCATCGAACCGATGTCCGGTGCGATCGCGGCCTCCAAGTCGAGCTTGTCCCACGATACCACTCGGGAGGGCGCCGCCATTCGGCGCCGGACGAGACTCTGTACCACGGAGACGTAGAGTCCCTCGAGCTGGAGGGGGTCGCTCTGCAGTCGTATGAGCAACAGGGAGCGGGGGCCGATCTCGGACGCTTCGACATTCGTCTCGTACCCGAAGCCCGATGCCTCGAACGTCCACGAGCCCGCCGGAATGCTGTCGAAGGCGAAGAAGCCATTACGGTCCGTGAGATCGATGAGCTCGAGCTCGACGATCTTCACCGCGATCCCGGCGATCGGCTGCTCGGTATCAATGTCTCGCACTTCACCGACGAGCCTTCCGACCTGGGCGTCCGCACGAAGTGGCGTCGCGACGACGGCAGCACACAGAACGAGCGTTACGGCTCCGGAAGGCCGTAGCTTCGGGACACGGGCCATCCCGTTCACGAAGCGCGTCCGCCTCAGCGGATGCTGAAGCGGTTCGAGCGCCTCAACGCCTCGGGGATGGACGCGCCAAGCTCAACGGCGGAGATCAGCTCGTCACTCACGGCCAGAAAGCGCAGTCGGTAGCCTCCCGGCACAGCACCCTCGACGTTGCGCGGCTTCACATCGTTCTCGTAGTGCTCTCCCGGCCCGACACGGATCGCCCGCTGTTGCACCGCAAGGCACTCCTCCGCACCCCACACCCTTTCCCACGCGCCCGAGCCGGTCTCGGCCTCGAGCACGATGGCGCAATGCGTCTGGAGGTAGAGCGTCGTCCGAGTCCGGTTCGTGAACCGATACGAGATCGGCTCCGCGAGGTCGTTCGGATCGTCCGCGTCGAACTCGAACGCCAGGTCCGTCTCGACCAGAGGGAGCTCCGATGTCGGCACGTCGAGGGGTGACGTGCACGCGAGCGCGACGGCCAGGACACCAAGAGGGTACAGGGTTCTCATGAACAATCGAGTCCTCCCTCCCGCGGTTACTCCAGTGGAGCCAGCCAGGATCGAACTGGCGACCTCCTGGTTGCAAACCAGGCGCTCTCCCAACTGAGCTATGGCCCCGAAGCGCGAAAGGTAGTCGCGGGGCCACGCGCCTGGTAGCGCCGCGCTCGCCGACCGGGCCGAAGGGCTCCGGCATGTCCGAAAATGTGACTCTGGATCTTGCCCCCTGGTCCTAAGTAGCGTGTACCGAAGCACAGCTTTGGGCGCCCCGAGAAGCGCACCTCAGAACCACTGATTCGTAGGAGTGCAGGCTACCATGCACCAGCTCTACAAAACGATCGCGCCCGCCGTCGCGGCGCTCGCCCTCGCCGCTCCTGTCGCTGCCCAGGACGCAGCCACGGTGTGGGACAACAGCACCGAATTCGCCTTCGTCACGACGGCCGGGAACGCGTCGTCGACCACGCTCGGCCTCAAGTCCGCGCTCACGGGTACAGCTGCGGTCAGCACCTTCAAGCTCGAGATCGGCGGCATCCGGGCGTCCTCCGACTTCACAGACCGTTCGGCGGTCGGGACGGCCTCGTCGTTCACGGTGAACGAAGTCGTGCGCTCGGAGCGTTCGGCAGAGAACTACTTCGCGCGCTCGAGGTTCGACCGGAACCTCGGCGACAACGCCTTCTTCATCTTCGGCGGCGCCGGCTGGGAGCGGAACACGTTCGCGGGCTTCAATAACCGCTTGTCCTTCGTCGCGGGAATCGGTGACACCTGGGTGAACGACGACAGAACCCTCTTCAAGACGGACATCGGGGGCACGTACACGATCCAGAAGGACGTGGACCCCGCGCCGGGATCCAGCGATGGCTTCGGAGGGCTCCGGGCGACGGTCGAGCTGAAGCGTGACCTTTCCGAGACGACGGCCTTCGAGAGCCTCCTGGTCGCCGATGAGAACCTTCAGAACACGGACGACCTCCGTTTCGATTGGGTCTCGTCGATCGCGGTGGCGCTCACCGAAGGCCTCGCCTTCAAGACGTCGCTCCAGCTGCTCTTCGACAACGATCCGGCCCTGATCGGCGTACCACTCTTCGATGGCGGCGGCACGCCAGTGGGCACGGACGTCCTCGTCCCGAGCAACGACCTCGACACGTTCCTCACCGTCTCGCTCGTGATCAAGCTGTAAGCCGAGACCGCCTCAGCGAACGACAACGAAGAGGGCGGGTCCCCGCGGGACCCGCCCTCTTCTCGTGTCCACGCCTCTTGGCAGGCGCGCGCCTAGCTCAATTCTTCACCGCACCGATCGTGTAGTCGAAGGTGCAGGCGCACAGCAGGTGGGGATTCACCGAGACACTGTACGTCTCCGTCGCGGCCACCTCCGTCGTGATCGACGGGCAGCCGCCCAGCTCACTTCGCACGATGTACCCGGCGGAGTTCCGCACGACGAGCGCCGCATCGATCCCTCCACCACACACGTCCGTCGGGCCGTTCGTGATCGATACGGTCAGGCTATCTCCGGCGGCCACGTCGACGGTGTAGAAGTCGTGAAGGAAGAGGCTCGACAACGAACCCGAAACGGGAGTCGCGCCGAGCTCCACCGGGGCCACGGTCATCGTGTCTACCGTGAGCGTGAAGTCGAGTGGGGCGTCGCCTCCGAAGTCGTACGACCGAGCGAACCAGGTAGCATCTTCCTGTACGTACAAAGTGTTGAACGGGCCCTCGTCGAAGGCGGCACTGTCGGGATAGACCAAGTGGGTGGAGACCGCACCTGTAGACGTTACCGAGACCGCCTGTCCCGCGCGTACCACGAAGGCCTGGAGGGAGCTTCCGTGCAGCTCCGTGATCGTGCGACCTACAGAGCCGCCGAGGTCGACGGTCACGATGTCCGGGGCGCCGATCTCGACCGGCGCGGCACGCCAGGTGCTCGTCACGCCGTCCCACTCTTCTCTGAGCGCGATGTGCACGTCGCCAAGCGGAGCATCGATGGGCAGGAAGATCCGCACGCCCGACGTATCACGCCCCGCCGGCGCGACCCCACCCACGGTGCCCGTTTCCGCGAGGTAGCTGTAGGCGAGATCCACGGGATCGACGGACAACCGAAAGGGACGCTCGGGATCGCGCAGGTAGGCCACGCCTCTCAGCAGTCCACCCGACATGCGCGAACCGACCAACTCGAGCTCGATGGGAGAGCGCACCTGGAAGACGCTCCCCAGGCGCAGGGTGTCCGCTCCCGTCACCACGGTGATCGATCGAGGTCCCAACTCCGCGGTGCTATCCGCCGACACCATCGCGACGAGCGCAGCCGGACTCGCGACCGTCATCTCGTGGACGGTCGTCCCGGGGCCGAAGTCCACCGTGGTATTGGCCGTCCAGTTCGTCCCCGACCCGCTGAGGAGGACCGTGTCGACACGCTCCCAAAAGAGCTGAGAAGGCGTCACCACGCTGATCGCCGGTGTGCCGGCCGGCCCGGCTGGGCCATCCGGCCCCTGAGGGCCCGCGGGTCCGGTCGGCCCGGCGTCCCCGGCGCACGCCACGACTCCGAGGACGAACAAGGGGCACCCGAGCCACCGTGCCAGGCGGGACCTACCCACCGCCGGCACGCCGATCCCGGTTCCGCAGGCCATCAGTTGTACGTCCCCGTGAGCGAGCTCTGGATCTGTCGACCTCCATCCGTGCACAGGGGCTCGAGCGAGGACAGCCCCGTCGCCGTGATCACGTAGTCGACGCCGGTCGTGCTGGCCGGGATCCCCCACGCGTTGTCCCAGCCATCGACGGCCGTGAGATCCGGCATGGTGAAGTCGACGTTCGGCGACATCGCCGAGCCGTGCGCGGTGAGGATCACCCCGTTCGTGCCGCCCGAGTACGAGAAGCTCGTCAGGCGATCGAACTCCGGGTCCAAGGCGTACGCCGCCTGGAGCCTGAGATACGGCGTCCCCCCGGCGTCGGAGATGGTCGGCATCGGAACGTCGGTCGGCATGGCGACGGTCCGGTCGTCGAGTGTCGCGAACGCTTCCTTGAGGAACTTGATCCTCGACCCGAGCGTCGACGTCAGGTTCACCACGTGGTACTCGTCCGCCGCCTGTTGCAGCGCGGGGGCGCTCTTCGCCTCGAACGTCGCGGCTCCTCCGGATGGCAGGAGTCCCGAGTAGAGGGGCGAGACCGCACACGTCGAGCCCGCCGACGCGTGGGCGTAGTCCATGCCCATGAACCCACTCTCGGCTCCGCTGAGACCGTCCAAAGTGATCGTCGCCGAGCCAGGGATGAAGCCGCCCGAGAAGTCGACGGTGCCCACCGACCCGCCGTCGGCGACGTCCAGGTCTCGATCGATGATCATTCGATCCGACCCCCCCGAATTGTGGGCGGAGTACCCGACGAGGTCCTGGACGCCGGCAGGTACGTTCCCGAGTGAGAAGGGGCCGTCAAAGAAGACCGGGGTACTGGCGCTGCCGAACGACAGGTTCGTGAAGCCGACCACGCCGGACGCGTTGCCATTAACGGTCTTCGAACTGATCGGAGGACACGCGTCGACCAACCCCGAACCGAGCTCGGCGACGCCCCAGTAGGAGACGAGGACGTCGGTCTGACCCGGGACCTCCATGACGAGGGCGAGACCGAAGGTGGAGGAGCCAACCGGGAAGGTGTACACGTCGCCGACCCCGTTCACTCGGGTCCACGCCCCGGTCCCCGCGCCGTCCTGCATGGCGACCCACAAGGGCTGATCGTCCGCGACACACTCCGAGTAGTCGAAGGTGATGTTCGAGCCGGATGGAGGGGCTGTGACCGTCAGCTGGAACGTGGTCGTCGCATCCGGGAGCCCGTCCGCCGTGGCGCGGACAGTCAGCGTACTGGTGCCCGTCGCCGCACTCCCCCCGACCTCGATCGTAATCGTGCTGTTCGGTCCATCGGTAGTCACAGGAGATGCGACGGCGGTGACGCCGGCCGGGACACCCTCTATCGCGATCGTCACGTCGCCGGAGAAGCCGCCCGACCGAGTGATGTCGACCGTGCGCGAGTCGGAGCTACCCTGTTGGATGGTGGCGTCCGTCACCCCCGACACGGTCACACTCCCCGCCGTGGGCTCCGCGACGGTCAGGCTGTAGGTCGTTTCGGCCGACACGCCCGACCCCGTCGCGGTCACGGTTCCGGAATACGTTCCGGCCGGAACGCTTCCTCCTACGTCGACGGAGATCGGGACAGAGAATGTGTCTCCTCCGCCTGTCGGCGCGACGACGGAGCCGACCGAAACGCTCACACCGGCCGGGAGCCCGCTCACGGCGAAGGTTACGGTCCCTGCGAAGCTCCCTCCCACGGTCGCGAAGCCGGTTACGTCCACGGTGGAGCCGGCCGTCGTGGTGGCCGCGGCGGGTTCGAGGCGAATCGAGATCGTGGCCGCGCCTGGTTCGGTTGGTGCTTCTGCGCTGCAGGCAGCGACGAGAAGGAGCGCGAAGATCTGAGCGGCGGAACGACCGGCCGCACGTATGGCGTGAACGGACATGGGTCCTCGTCTGAGCTGAAGGGGCTCTCGACGGGACAAACGGAGCGGCGCTGAAAAAGGGGACACGAACCCACCGGTGGCGGGTGGCGTCGTGCGCGGAGGTTCAGCCGGTCAGGCGCTCGAGCTCTTGGCGAGCTCGCACGGTCTCCGGAGCGTCGGAGCCGAGCGTACTCTCGAGAATCGGGAGAGCGCCCTCGATCAGCGGACGCGCCCGCTGACGCTCACCGGTGCGCGCGAGCGCCGTGCCAAGCCACAACGCGCCTCGGCCACGGTTCATGTCCGCTTCGTTCAACGTCTCGTCGAAGATCCCGTAGACCCACTCGAGAAGCTCGACGGCCTCATCCGATCGATCCAACTCGACGAGAGCGAGGCCGCGCTCGAGCGCGGAGCTGAGGACGAATCGATGCTCGGGCGCCAAGAGCTCGGCCAATACCTCTTGAGCATCGCGCGCGTACGTCTCCGCTTCGGCATGCCGGCCTTGGCGATTCCGAAGGCCCGCCAAGGCGCTGTACACCTCCGAGACGATGGCACTGCGCTCCCCCGCGATCGCGGTACGCACCGCGACGGCCTCCGAGAAGAGTGAATCCGCCGCGACGAAGTCGCCCCGCTCCCGCTCGATGATGCCCAGGTTCCGAAGCCCCGAGCCCAGAAGCATCTGCTCTCCGCCATCTCTCCAGATCACGACCCCTTCGCGGTACGCCGCGGCGGCGGCGTCGAAGTCACCTCGCCGATACGCGAGATTCGCCTGATTCACTCGGATCGTCGCGATCCGGGAGTGCCCGTCGCCGTAGAGTGACGACCACGAGCGGATCGCCGCGTCGAACATGGAGTCGGCCTCTTCCCACCGGCCGAGGAGCTCCATCGTGCGCCCCAACGCCTCGTACTACCCGGCGACCTCAGGGTGCCCTTCGGGATACAGCCACTGCCAGATACTCAACGCCTCGAGGTGGAGTGCTTCGGCCTCCTCGTTGCGCTCGAGTGCCCCGTGGACGACCCCCGACGCGTGGATCACGTGGGCGAGCTGGGCGTCCCGCTGCCCTGCGGCCTCTTTGACTCGGCGGGCCTCGGCGAAGAGCCGGATCGCCACTTCGTACTCCTCGTCCCACTGACGGACCTGCCCCAACCCGAGCAGGTCCGAGACGATCGCCAGACTATCTCCTCCATTCGAGGCCAACGTTTCCGCCATGACCGCCTCGTACAGGACCGCCGCCTCGACCGTTTCGCCGAGCTTCCGCAGACTCAGAGCCAGATTCGAGCGGGTCGCTGCGATGGCCTCGGCTGACGAACCGTCGACGTCGCGGGAGGCGAGCGCCGCCCGGAAGAGTTCTTCCGACTCCCGGACCTCACCGACCTCGGAGACGTGTTGTCCCAGGGCGTCGTACGCGTTGGCGCGTGCCGGGTCACGTCTACCCAGGCTCTCCTCTGCCTCCAACACGGCCTGACGGAGCACCGGCTCCGCGCGCTCGTAGTGTCCGAGGGTGCCGAAGAGGTCGCCCAGCGTCACCAGCAAATCGACGCGCACCTCGGCACCGGCCTCGAGTGCGTCGACCCGGACGAGCGCCGACTCGAGCAACTCGAGCGCCGTGACGGGCTCCCCTGGCGTCGCTTCGGGGTCCGCCCCTCGAAAGACGCTGGTCATGAAGTCGGCGACCGCGTCCTTCCGTTCCGCCTCCAGCTGCGCCGCTCTCGCCTGCCACGCGGTGCCCCCGACGCCGAGGGCCAGCGCCCCGAGTAGGGCGATGGTGGCCGCCGAAGCGGCCACGTTCCGCCGGACGAGCTTGGAGAACCGATATCCCCAGGAGTCGGGACGGGCCTCGACAGCGAGCCCTCGGAGATACCGTTCCAGATCCTCCGCGAGTGCCCGCGCGGATCCGTAGCGCCGCTCGGGGTCCTTTTGCATCGCCTTGAGCACGATCGTGTCCAAGTCGCCCTCGAAGGCCCGCCGTAGTGCACGGTCCAGCCCATCGACGCGGGAGGGAGGTGGCGGCTCCGTGTCGAGAACTCGCTGCACTTCGCTCCATGAGCCCCCGACATCCCCGTGCGGGCGGCGACCCGCGAGCAGCTCGTACAACACCGCTCCGATCGCGAACACATCGACGGCGGTCGTCACCGCAGCGCCGCGGATCTGCTCGGGCGCAGCGTAGGCCGGCGTCAGCAGGAGATGGCCGGTCCGGGTATGCGCGTCACCGTCGGCGTCCTCGGCCAGAAGGCGGGCGATCCCGAAGTCGAGCAGCTTCACCGAACCGTCCCGAGTGACCAAGATGTTCGACGGCTTCAGGTCACGATGGACGACGAGGTTCCGGTGCGCGTGATCGACGCCCTCCGCGACCTGGACCGCGAGTGCCACGCGCGCGCGCACATCGAGCCCGCGGGTCTCCGCGTACTCCGTGATCGGAAGACCGTCGACGAGTTCCATCGCCAAGAAGGGACGCCCCGCGTCGTCGACACCTCCGTCGAGCAGGGTGGCGATCGACGGGTGAACGAGGCGGGCCAAGATGTCGCGCTCCCGGACGAAGCGTCGGCGTGCCCCCTCTTCGATGCGGCCGGACCGCACGACCTTGAGCGCGACTTCCTGTTCGTATGCACCGTCGGCGCGGGCCGCACGGTACACCGTCCCCATTCCGCCTCTCCCCAGCAGGTCCAGCACCTCGAAGCGACCGACGCGACTGCCGGCCGTGAGTTCCGGCTCGGGAGCCCGGGCCTCACGCTCCAATAGGGGGTCCGCCAGCTCGACCACGTCCCCGTCGACGAGCGCGTTCGGCGCGGTATCGGCCTCGAGCAGTCGGGTCACGTGCGCGCGGAGTGTGTCGTCACCCTCACAGGCGCGCTCGAGGAACGCTGCGACCTCCTCGAGCGGGAGAGCCGAAGCCTCGTGGAAGAGTCGCTCCAAGCGCTCCCACCGGTCCGAGTCCAGCGGTTCGCGTGCCGTCACGATGCCGACTCGCCCACGTCAGTCGTCCGGGGCGTCCATAGCGTCGTGGAGGAACGCACGAGCGAGACGCCAATCCCGCTTGACCGTCCGATCCGAAACGCCAAGGGCCTCCGCGGTCTCCTCCACCGATAAACCTCCGAAGAATCGGAGCTCGACGACGTGCGCCAAGCGCTCACTCTGCCGTCCCAAACGCAGAAGTGCGTCGTCGAGGGCCATGAGCGTCTCGGCGGCGCCTTCGGGCGACTCCGCGGCCACCGCCATTTCTTCGAGCGTGACGACCGCGGCGCCCCCACCTCGCTTGTGGGCGGTCCGGCGGCGGGCCCGGTCGATGAGGATCTGCCGCATGGCTCGCGCGGCGACCCGCATGAAGTGCGCGCGATCGTTCCAGTCCCGACTGGAGCCCGCCAACTTCAGGTAGACCTCGTGGACCAAAGCCGTCGTCCCGAGCGTCGGCGAGCTCGAGCGCTGGAGGTGTGCGCGTGCCTTCAGCTCTCCGTAGACGAGCGCGAACAGCTGGTCGAGGGCGGCCGCGTCGCCGTCGCGCACGCCGTCCAAGAGGAGCGCGACCTGTTGGGTGATCGCGCCGTCCGCTTCGCCTGATGACTGACCCGCCATGCATCCATGGTAGGTCGGTGGACAGCCCAACGCACGAAGACCCCTTGCCCCGCCCACCCGGATGCCCGAAATCGAGCCTCGTTCACCTCGCCAGGGAGATCGAGATGCTTGGATGGATCCGAGAGGCACGGATCAACTTCAAGACCGGGATCATCGTGATCGCGATCGCGCTCGCCGTCTGGGCCG
Organism: Gemmatimonadota bacterium; assembly: GCA_039030015.1. Lineage (GTDB taxonomy): Bacteria > Gemmatimonadota > Gemmatimonadetes > Longimicrobiales > Gaopeijiaceae > UBA2589. Next base: position 122,291 of record JBCCEZ010000007.1, read on the forward strand.
TCGTCGTGTACGTGAACCTACAGGACTTCGTGCCGGACGAGCTTACCCAGCCTGAAGCGGAGCGTTGAGCTCGCGGCCTACCCACTCCTGAACGATGTCGTGCACCACGGTGCCGAGTTCGTCCAGATCCGGGGGTTTCTTGTAGAAGGCCGCGGCGCCGAGGGCCCGCGCCCGTTCCTCGTGGCCGTCGTGTTCCGATGAGGTCAGCACCACGATGGGGATGCGGCGCGCCGCCCGCTGGTCGCGCATCCACTCCAAGACCTCGAACCCATCGACCTCGGGCATGAGCAAGTCGAGGATGATCAGATCGGGTACCGGATGTGAACGGCGGTCCGTGAAGGGCGGCGTGCCCTCCAGGTACGCAATGCCCTCTCGCCCATCCCCTGCGACCCGGACGTCGAGACCGGGCATGGAACGGCGAGCGGCGACGCGAACCAGCAGCGCGTGGTCGCGAGCGTCTTCGATGACGAGCAGTGTTGGATCACCCATGGGCCAGAATATGGGCGGTACCCTCCGTGGTTACACGAACTTTTTTCTGACCACCCGGGGAGGCCGTTTAAAGATGAAATATTTCGACGCCAACCGCCATGGGAACGCGCCCCCTCCAGGCTCCGTGAACCAACGCTCGACGCAGGCGAAATGGGACGATCGGATGCGCGACGCCGGGTGCCCGCCCTACCTTGGCGCGTGAACCGACGACAACGTCACGGAGGTGGGCATGGCAGCGGGAGCCGATGCATCGGTCAAGTCGCTCGAGCGTGAGCTGAAGAAGATCCAGCGGGCCGTCGAACGACTGGAGACGCGTCTCGACAAGGAAAAGGCAAAGACCGCGGAGGCGAAGGCCACCGCAAAGGAAGCCAAAGCCGAGGCTCGCGCGGCGAAGTCCGACGCTCGCTCGGCGAGTCGTGAGGCGAAGGCTGCCCAGACCAAGCTGGCGGCTGCGATCAAGGCGCAGCAGATCGGGAAGAAAGCGTCGGCTGCGGGCCGTGCGGCGGTGAAGTCAGCGCGCTCGGCTGCCGACCGCGCCGCCGAAGCGGCTCGGACCGCCAAGAAGAAGGCTCCGGCCCGCAAGAAAGCCGCCAAGAAGGCCGTGAAGACTGCACAGAAGAAGGCGCGGAAGGCTGCCAAGACCGCCAAGACGCGGGCCGACGCGGTGCGGGCCGGCGCCGCCGCGGCCAAGAAAGAATTCGACAAGGGGCGCACCGACGCCAAGAAGAAGGCCGCCAAGAAAAAGAAGACCGCCGCCAAGTCCGCGTCGAAAAAGAAGGCTGCACCGAAGAAGAAGGCTGCGGCCAAGAAGACGACCGCGAAGAAGAAGGCTCCGGCCAAGAAGAAGGCCGCGCGGAGGAAGCCCGCGAAGAAGAAGGCGGCGAAATGACGAAGCGGCGACCCGCAGTCGCCACCGTTTTCATCGCGGCACTCGTTGCGCCCGTCGCGCTGTCCGGGCAGTCGGGACCCGACGCGGCGCGGAGCTATCGAGAAGCCCACGAAGCGGACATCGTCCGCGACTTCGCAGAGCTGCTCAGCTACCCGAATCGGGCGTACTCGCCCGAGATCCGTGAAGCCGCGGTCTACATCCGAGATCAGATGAACTCGGTCGGGGTCGAGACCCGCCTCGTGGAGTTGGAGGGAGTGTCGCCCCTCGTCCTCGGTGAGCTGAGAGTCCCCGGTGCCACGAGGACGCTAGGCATCTACGTGCACTACGACGGGCAGCCGGTGGCCCCGTTCAACTGGACCCATCCCCCGTTCGATCCGACGCTGTACTCGGCGTCGATGGAAGCAGACGGCCAACCGATCGACTTTCCGGCCTCTGGGGAAGCCGTCGATCCCGAGTGGCGCATCTACGCTCGGTCTGCGGGGGACGACAAGGCTCCGATCGCGGCGATCCTGCCGGTGCTCCGCTCCTTCGCGGAGGCCGGCGTCACGCCCACGTCGAACCTGGTCTTCATGTTCGATGGCGAGGAAGAAGCGGGTTCGCCGAACCTAGGGCAGTACATGGAGATGGAGTCGGAACTCCTCGACCAGGTCGATATCTGGCTCTTCTTCGACGGGCCCGCCCATGCGTCCGGCCGACCCCAACTCGTCTTCGGCGTGCGAGGGTCGTTCGGCATGGAGGTCACCGTCTACGGGGCGACTCGAAACCTCCACTCGGGCCACTACGGCAATTGGGCGCCGGACACGGGGAATATCCTGGCCCGACTCCTCGCATCGATGAAGGATGATGACGGCCGGGTACTGGTCGACGGGTGGTACGACACCTTCGACCCGATCGGTGCGGAGGAGCAGGCCGCGCTCGAGGCGATGCCGGAGTGGGACGAGCAGCTCAAGGCCGAGCTCGGACTCGTCCGCACGGAGGGAGAGCCGGAGTCACTCCCCGAGCGACTGCTCGTGCCCGCGCTCAACGTCCGTGGGATCACGAGCGGAGCAACGGGCAACCTCGCGCGCAACGTCATTCCGAACGCCGCGGTGGCGGCGCTCGGGATCCGGATGGTCAAAGGGAACACCACCCAGCAGCTCCGCGACCTCGTCGTCGCCCACATCGAAGGCCAGGGATTCCACGTCGTCGATGATCCGCCCGACATGGAAACGCGCATGCGCTACGATCGGATCGCGCGCGTCACTGGAGGGCGCGGCGGGTCGGTCGCGTCCCGGACCTCCATGGCGAACCCGTTCGCACAGAGCGTGATGGGCGCAGCGAGCGCGGCCGCCGACCGCGCGTTCTACGACGGAGCGTTGGTCGTGGCACCGGGCATGGGAGGCACCCTCCCGCTGTACCTATTCACGGAGGTGGCGCAAAAGCCCGCCGTGGTGGTGCCGGTTGCGA
>JBCCEZ010000008.1:0-117836 GCA_039030015.1 Gemmatimonadota bacterium
CCTGGTTCGTGTCGAGGATGAGCCTGAGGAGCTTGTTGCCCTCGCGGAGCTCATGGAGCTGCTCGTCCTTCGCGGCTTCAGCCGCGGCCTCGGACGGGGAATCGCCCAAGCCGACTTTGGCTCCGGCTTCGCGCACGAAGTTGAAGATGCCCATGCGTGGTTCTCCTGTGGGGTAGGAAGGGGGTAGCAATGTACAGGTTCTGTACGAAACGCAATCCATTGGACCGGATCCGGTACGGGAAGTCACATCCGACACGCCAGGTGTGACTTTCTCGACCCGCCTCGGTCCGAGGGGGTGAACGACTCCACATTCCCGACTACGTCACCCCCTGGAGGACACCCGATGGCTGGAACGTTCGAGATCTACCGAGACAAAGCGGGCGCATTCCGCTTCCGCCTCAAAGCTGGGAACGGCGAGACCGTCCTGAGCAGCGAGGGCTACTCGGCGAAGGCGAGCGCCAAGAACGGAATCGCCTCGGTGCAGAAGAACTGCAAGACAAAGTCACGCTTCGCGAAGTCCGAGACGCGCGCCGGGAAGTTCCGCTTCAACCTCAAGGCCCGGAACCATCAGGTCATCGGGACCAGCCAGGGCTACGACAGCGCGTCGTCCCGCGACAAAGGGATCGAGGCGGTCGGGCGGGCCGCCAAGGGTGCCAAGATCAAGGACATCTCGATCAAGGCCTGACCCCCGCATCTCGACGGAAGATTCGACCCCGAGGCCACCCGTTGGCCTCGGGGTCGTTTTTGATGTGACTTCCTGTGACGGGTTCGGTCCATGGTCTCGTACCGCATCACCGAACCACTCGGAGGAAGGATGTCTCTTCGAACGTATTTCGCCGCGGCGGCCGCTCTGATGTTGGCCGTGCCGGCAGTGGAAGCGCAGGACCCCGGGACCGTCGAGGTCGGCGTCCACGCGCACTTCAGCGGGTCCGATCGCCAGACGGGACTCGACAACGCCCGTGGCGTCGGCGGCTCGCTCGGCGTCTTCTTGAGCCAGCGGTTCTCTATCGAGGCGGCCGCTGCGCACGCGTGGACGGAAGATCGTAACCCGCGCACCGGCGACGGATCGTGGCTCCCGATCCGAGGTCGGGTCCTCTTCAACTTCCGTCCGCTCGATCGTGTGCGGCCCTTCGTCGGCGCCGGTGTCGTACGGAACGTCCGCAGCGGGATCGTCAGCGGGGGAGATACGGGCGCCGGTGGGATCGCCGGGATCCGGCTCTTCTTCAACGAGTCCGTCGCGCTTCGCTCCGACCTGACGATCGACCGGGTGTGGGCGCCCTTCAACGAGGGCGTGACGATCCGCGAGTCGGTCGTGGACAGCCACACGAACTGGGCGATCACCACGGGCCTATCGTTCCTGGTCGGAGGTACGCCGCGCGACTCTGACGGCGACGGGGTGCCCGATCGCGACGATCAGTGTGCTGCGACGCCGATGGGCGTCAGCGTCGATGCCGTGGGCTGCCGCGTCGACTCCGACGGTGATGGTGTCTTCGATGAAGCCGACGCCTGTGCGGGCACGCCGGCCATGGTCTCGGTCGACGCGCGCGGATGCCGCGTGGACGCGGACGGTGACGGGGTCTACGACGAGGACGACGCGTGTGCGAACACCCCGTCTGGGGTCCGGGTCGATCGTGCGGGCTGTCGTGTGGATGCCGACGGCGACGGCGTCTTCGACGAGGATGACGCCTGTGCGAACACCCCCTCGGGTGTGAGCGTGGATGACCGGGGCTGCCGTTTGGACTCCGATGGTGACGGCGTCTTCGACGAAGACGACCGGTGCGCGAACTCGCCTCGGGGCGAGGCCGTGGATGCCAACGGGTGCCCGGTGCTCTTCGAGGCCGAAGAGACTACGCTCGTTCTCGAAGGGGTCAACTTCGAGACGAGCTCTGCCGAGCTGACGGCGGAGGCTCGTACCGTATTGGACCGTGTGGCCGCAGCCTTGGTGGGCAACCCCGACGTACGCGTACGGGTCGAGGGGCATACCGACGCGTCGGGCGCGCGCTCCTTCAACGTCGACCTCTCGCAAGCTCGAGCCGAGTCTGTGGCCGCGTACCTCACGCAACAGGGCGTGGCCGCGGACCGGATGGAGGCGGTGGGCTACGGACCGGACGAGCCGGTCGCGGACAACGGCACAGCCGAGGGACGTCAGCAGAACCGGCGTGTGGAGTTGGAGCGGATCGGCGGCGAGGGCTGACGCCCGCCGGACTTCTCGCTTCGCGGGGGTGGGTCGACATCGACCCACCCCCGTTTTCTTTGCGCCCCGACTCGTGCGGGTGATCGTTGGTCGGACAACGACGCAGGAGGGCGAGCGCGTCGAAGAGAGACTGGCGATCAGGAGTTGATGTGCCTCCACAGGTGACCGTGGTCCCGTATCGGCCTGAGTGGCCCCAGCTGTTCGAGGCGGAGCGAGACCGGCTTCGAGGGGCGTTGCGTGGAATCGATGCGAGGATCGAGCACGCCGGAAGTACCTCGGTGCCCGGCCTGGCCGCGAAGCCGACCATCGACGTGTTGGTCGGGGTCACGGGGTTGGAGCAGATGAACGACCGCATCGACGACATGGTGGCAGCCGGGTATCACTACGTCCCGAAGTACGAGGTGCGTATGCCCGATCGGCGGTACTTTCGGCGACCGGATGCGCGTCCTCGGCTCGCTCACGTCCACGTGCTCGAAGTCGATGGAATCCGATGGCTTCGCCACTTGGCCTTCCGAGACTGGCTCCGCGAACACCCGGAAGACGCGCGCGCCTACGCGGCGCTGAAGTTCGCGCTCGCGCATCAGTACCGGCACGATCGGCCGGGGTACACGGATGCGAAACACTCCTTCATCACCATGATCCTGAGGCGAGCCCTTTCATGAAGCGATGTGGCGGCAGAGTCGGCTCTGTCTTCCTGACTGCACTCTTGGCTGCGGGGATCGGCGCATCACACCCGAACGCGTTGGCGGGGCAGGATGTCCTGGCTCGAGCCGGCAACGAGGGCACGATCATCGGCGCCGTCGTCGGCGTCACCCGGACGGATGGGCTTTGGAAGCCCTCGTCGACTTCGGATCCGGTCCTCGGGGGCATGGTCGGCGGGTACGTGCTCGCGGCTACGCCGGCCCCGTGGTTCTCGATCCTCGCGGAGGTCACCTTCCTGCAGAGGAACAGCAATGTGGTCGGAACGAACCAAGGGCAGCCGCTCCAAGGCGGTCTCCGGACCGACTACCTCTCGGTCCTCATTGCGCCTCGCTTCACGCGCGAGGTAGGACCGGTCCGCATCCACCTGGCCGGGGGACCGACGATCGACCAGGTGATCCGTGCTCGGCTCGACCCGACCCTCTCGCCGGTGCTTCGAGAGGTGGAATCGGTCTTTGGTGCGAGCCTGGCTTTGGGTGTGGGCGTGACGCTCGCCGATCGATATCGCGTGGACGTCGAAGGGCGGGCGTTCGAAGGACTGGGAGACGCCCACTCCGGTGACTTCCTCCAGATGCGAAATCGTACCTTCGGCCTCGTCACACGCGTAGGGATCCCCATACCCGACTCGTGGCGTGGCTCCTGATGTGCGTGACTCGACTCGCTTGCAGCCCCACTCACGACCCTTCACTCTGACCTGCTCGGGGTCGGCCACGGCGGCCCCGACTCCACGACGACTCAAGGACGAACCGCGATGACACCCACCCGCAGAGACTTCATCCGTACCACCGGCGTCGTCGGTGCCGGAATCGCACTCGGTGGTGCCGGGGCGTGCGCGTCCGATCAAGCGGACGACTCGGCGGAGATGGCAGCTGCCGGCCCCGAGCCGAAGCGGATCCTCGTGCTGGGCGGCACGGGCTTCATCGGCCCTCACATGGTCCGGTACGCGGTCGAGCGTGGCCACGAAGTCTCGATCTTCACGCGCGGTCGGTCCGAGGTCGACCTCCCGAACACGGTCGAACGTCTCGTGGGCGATCGGAATGACGACCACTCGGCACTCGAGGGTCGGACGTGGGACGTCGTGCTCGACAACAACGCTCAAGACTACCGTTGGGTGCAGACGAGTACGGAGCTGCTCTCGGGCGCCGCCGATCACTACATCTTCGTCTCGTCGATCTCGGCGTACGACCTGTCGGGGGCCGACGACGACCCGAGTCTGGTTCGCCTGGAGCCGCTCGTCGACGAGGACTACGCGACGATCCAGCCCCCCGAGGGATGGTCGGATGGGGACGACGCCGACTACGGACTGATGAAGGCGCACTGCGAGCGGATCTCGCACGCCGCCTTCCCCGGTGCGACGACCGTGGTTCGTCCCGGGCTGATCGTCGGTCCGGGCGACCTGACGGATCGCTTCACCTATTGGCCGGTGCGCCTACACGACGGCGGCGAAGTCCTCGCTCCAGGGAATCCGGAGCACGCCAACCAGATCATCGATCAACGGGATCTGGGCGAGTGGATGGTACGCTTGGCGGAGAACGGGACCACCGGCGACTTCAATGCGACCGGCCCAGCCGATCGTTTGACGATGGGTTCGATGCTCGGGCAGATCTCTGCTGTGACGAATACACCCCACGAACTCACTTGGGTGCCCGAGGGTTTTCTCGAGTCGCAGGGTGTGGCTCCGTGGAGCGACCTCCCGGCATGGATCCCCGGTGCTGCGTTGATGTTCGTGGACGTACGCGATGCGGTCGCGGCGGGCCTGACCTTCCGCTCCATCGGCCAGACATCGGTCGATCTACTGGAGTGGGACCTCGCACGGCCCGAGGAAGAGCGTGCGAACAGACGCTTCGGCATGAGCCGAGAGCGAGAGGCGGAAGCGCTCGAGGCGTGGCACGCCTCCCAGGCCTGACCCCTCAGCCATTCGAGAGCCCGGCCGGAGCGACTCCGGCCGGCCCTCGATGGATCGAGGCTAGGCGCTCGCCGCGACGGCGTCTTCCTCGACGTCGATGCGCGATTGCTGCGCACGCCCGAGGTGCATCGACAGCACGCCCCAGACACCCGCGATCGGCACGGTCGCCATCGCAACCATCGGGAGCGTGAAGCCGAGCGCCGCGAACATGCCGTCGACGCCCACGCCGGCCACGTCTCCGCCCCGGTAGAGGAAGACGTCAACCACGGGCTTCGCCTTGTACTTCTCCGATGCCGGGACGACGCTGAAGAGCGTCTCGCGTGACGGGCGTGAGACGGCGTACCGGGTGGCGCGGTGGATGGCTTGGAAGAGGGCCATGACTCCGTACGCGGTCCAGACCGAGAGAATCGCGAAGCCGACCATCGTGACGACCGGCAGGATGGCGAGCGTCCACCCGATACCGATGCGTCGGATCAGGTGGGTCGTCACGAAGGCCTGCGTCATCAGGGTGAAGAACTGAGCGAGCGCGTCGAAGAACGCGAAGCCCGCGACGCGTTGACTGAAGGTGTCCGCGGCGTCGATGACGATGTTCGCCTGGGTGAAGTAGATGAGCGTGTTCGACACCGCCATGAAGACGATCCACACGCCGATCCCCAGGAGATAGGGCGACGTCACGACGGCCTTGGCACCGTCCCAGAAAGTGCCCCCGATCGGGTCGTCTGAACTCCCCTCGGGCGCGCCGGCCGCCGCCTGCGTGGTGCCGAGTCTGGATGCGGAGGATTGTGAGGCTGCCCGATCCAGCGCGAGCATCAAGCCGATGGCTACGGCGAAGAAGCCGGCACCCAGGAGCATCAGCCCTGCGGGCAGGTACGGCGAATCGGTCACGGCCGAGATCCACGTCGTCGCGGACCCGCCGATCAACGCCCCGAGCGTGCCGCCGATCCCGACGAAGGCGAAGAGTCGTTTGCCTTGATCCACGTCGAAGACGTCGACCATGTACGCCCAGAAGACGCTGGTCGTGAACAGGTTGATGGCGCTGAGCCAGACGTAGAAGGTGTATCCGACGCCGCGCGACAACGGCGTCTCCGCGTCGGTCCCGATGAGGCCACCGCCGGACATCGCATCCGAAACGAGGAGCGCGGCGAAGCCGAAGAGGCAGACGATCACGAAGACGTACGCAATCGGGATGAATCGCCGGCGGTTGGTCCGCGCCACGACGCCGCCGAAGGCCAGGACCAGCCCGAGCGAGACGAAGGACGTGAGGATGAAGAGCCAACGGAGATCGCCCATACCGCCGGACACACCCATCGCGTCCCGGACGGGCCTGAGGAAGAAGTACCCGCAGAGAACGCAGAAGTGGAAGCCGACCGCCAGCATGGCGAGCGGGAACTCTCCGTCCTTCATGTTGAGACTGCGTGCCAGGCGCTCCGCCACGTCCCACTCCTCTCTTCAGTGCTCCTCGAGCTTCAGGGGTGCAAGCTATCGACACGTGGAGAGGGGCGCCCGCTGAGGGCTCCCCTTGTTCGCCTGCGGGGAATGCCGGATGGTGGGGCCACCGACGACCCCGACCCAGCGCCCTCGTGCTCCTCCGCTCGGACACGCTCACCGCCGTCAAAGACGGCCGAACGACCCTGCAGTTCAGGCGGTGGTCTCGGCCAACCGTGAAGGCGGGCGGTACGCTGCTCACGGTCATCGGCCAGCTGGCCATCGAGTCGGTGGACGTCGTCGAAGAGGCGGAAATTTCGGACGCGGATGCTCGGTCGTCCGGCTTCGACGACAAGGCGGCGCTCATGGCCATGCTCGACGGAAGCGGGAAGACGGCCCCGATTCACCGGGTGCGATTGCGGTACGCCGGGCCGGACCCTCGCATTGAACTCCGGGCGGCTCTTCCTGAGGCAGACGAGCTGGCCTCGATTCGCGGTCGACTCGACCGATGGGACCGCGCGAGTCCGGTGGGGGCGTGGACCCATCGCACGCTGGCGGTCATCGCCCGAAGGCCGGAGACTCTTGCCGCGGAACTCGCAGTGGACATCGGCTTGGAGCGGGATCGCTTCAAGTCGAACGTGCGCAAACTCAAAGGACTCGGCCTGACGGAGAGCCTGCGTAGAGGGTATCGCATCTCCCCGAGAGGGCAGGCCGTGCTCGACGATCTCACACGTTCCGGAGGGAACCCATGAGCCCTGCTCGACTCGCATCGGCCGATCTGACGACGCGTGCGCGGGTCGCACGATCCATCCTAATCGCCGCCTTCGCCGTGGCGGCGCCGGCGTCGGGGGCGGGGCAGGACCTAGACGCCCCTCGGCCCATTGACGGTACGAACACCGTCTTCACGGAAGAGATGACGTGGATGGAGGTCCGGGATGCGATCGCCGGGGGCATGACGACGGTCATCGTCGGGACTGGCGGGCTCGAGCAAAATGGTCCGTACGTAGCGACGGGAAAGCACAACTTCGTACTCCAGGCCACGACCGAAGCCATCGCACGCGAGCTCGGAGACGCCCTGGTGGCCCCGATCGTGAAGTTCGTCCCGGAGGGTCGGATCGACCCGCCGAGCGGCCACATGCAGTACGCGGGCACGGTGTCCGTTCGGCAGGAGACGTTCGAAGCACTCCTGACCGACATCGTGACATCGCTGGCACAACACGGCTTCACGAATGTGGTCCTGATCGGGGACAGCGGCGGAAACGGTAGAGGCATGCAGAACGTCGCCGACCGTCTGAACGGTGAGTGGGCCGACGGGGGCACTCGCGTGCACCACATCCCGGAGTACTACCGGGAAGACATCTGGAGCTGCGACTTCCTGAAGGACGAGCTGAACATCCACCAGCAGCCTGACGAGTGCGCGGCGACGCGGAACGAGTATCACGACGACGTCCACTACTCGACGATCGTCGCCACGACCGATCCGGAGCGGATTCGCGTCCGGCAGCGGATCGAGGCCGGACTCTTTCACATCAACGGCGTCGACCTCGAGTCGGCGGAGCGCGCGGTGGAGATCGGGGAGGCACTCGTTCGGTATCGGGCCGAGCTCACCGCCCGCGCCATTCGGTCTGCCATCGCGGAAGGGGGCGGTCGATGAGGCGCATCGTCTCCGAGGGGCTGCCTCACAACCCCGCCGACCCGGCCAACTTCGTCCTTCCGGCAACGATGCAGCGGTTGCTCGGAGGAGAGGGCGGCGAGGATGTGCGCCTCTACCGAGTCCGCTTCGACGAGGGAGCCCGCACGAACTGGCATACCCACGACCGGGCTCAACTCCTGTTCGGGCTCTCGGGACGTTGTGTCGTCGTCGATCGAGACGGGCGCGAGCTCATCCTCGACGAGGGTGACGTGGTCGTCATCGACGGTGGCGTGGAGCACTGGCACGGGGCCGCCCCGGGTACCGCCGGAGAGCACCTCGCCATCAACACGGGCAACGCTACGACGTGGTTGGAGTCGTCCGAGTAGCGAGTCCCTTTGTGAGGAGGTGGAGGAGTGGCAGCACGCAGGACGTGGTCCCCATTCGCGATCCGGGCGTTTCTGATCGTGTTCTGCCTTCTTTCCTCGGCATGTGCGCGGTACGTGCCGAGTGGCCGGCCCGGCAATCTGACGGCAGACGTCCGTGTTGGGGACGAAGTCCGCGTCTACCAGCGGAACGGGACCGAGTTCGGCTTCGAGGTCCTTCGTGCCGATCGAGAGAATCTGTACGGCGTGAACCTCACTGTGCCGCGGGCGGACGTGATCACGGTCGAGATCAAGGAGATCTCCGTCTGGCGCACGGTCGCGGCGAGTATCGGAGGAGCGGTGGCCGTATCCGTCGGCCTGCTCACCGTCATCCTCCTGGTCTCACTGTCCAACCTGACCTAGGCGTGCCGGGCCGATCGATGCGAAATCGCCGACTTCGCTGGGCCATGCTTCTCCTCCTCTTGGTCCAACCCGCCTGCGCGACGTTCTCCCCCACGGCACGATCCGAGGACCCGACCGGGGACATCGAGGTCGGCCAGGTCGTGCGGCTACACCTCAATACCGGGCCCATCGTTCAGTTCGAGGTCGAATTCGTCGACTCCGAGCGGATCCGAGGCGAGGGGGTCGAAGTGCTTCGACGCGAGGTATACCGGGCGGAGCGTAGGAAGCTGTCGGTTCTCCGGACGCTGGGGGCGGGGGTCGTGACCGCGTTCGGGGTGGTCGCCGGTCTCGGACTCCTCGCGGCGCTTCTGATCGTCGGAGAGGGAGTCTGATCCGAACGAGCGGCGCTACTCCGCCTCTCCCTGGTCGAACAGCTGCGTCGTGAGGTAGCGCGAGGCCGAGTCGGGGGCGATACACGCTACGCGGTGCCCTTCGCCGAGCTCGCGTGCGATTTCGAGCGCGACCCACGCGATCCCGCCGCTACTCATCCCCACGAAGAGGCCCTCTTCCTTCGCGAGCCGGCGAGCCATGGGGAAGGCGTCTTCCTCCCACACGGTCCGCACGTCGTCGATGATCGAGCGGTCGAGGTTGGGCGGGATGAAGCCCGGACCCATCCCCTGGAACTTGTGGGGCCCTCGCTCCTCTCCGGAAAGCACCGCGCTGCGCGCCGGTTCGACGGCGACGACGCGGACGGAAGGATCCTGCTCCTTGAGGAATCGACCCGCCCCGGAGATCGTCCCGCCCGTACCACTTCCGTAGACGAAGACGTCGAGTCGACCGTCCATCGAGTTCCACAGTTCCGGACCCGTCGTTTCGTAGTGAACGCGCGGGTTGGCTGGGTTCTGGAACTGGTTGGGCATGAAGGCGCCCTCTTCGTCCCGGATGCGCTCGGCGACCTCGATCGCTTCGAGCATCCGGCGCTCGGGGTCGGTGAGTACGAGTTCGGCCCCATACGCGAGTAGAGTGCGCTTCCGTTCCATGCTCATCGTCGACGGTAGGCACAGCTTCAGGCGATACCCGCGCGCCGCGGCGACCTGGGCCAGTCCAATGCCGGTGTTTCCGGACGTCGGCTCCACGATGGTGTCGCCCGGCTCGAGGAGGCCGCGCTCCTCTGCGTCGAGGATCAACGCCAGCGCCGTCCGATCCTTGATCGAGCCCCCGGGATTCATGCCCTCGACCTTCACGTGCACGCTGGCCATGCCCGGCTCGACGACGCGAGCCAGCTGGACCATCGGAGTGCAGCCGATGTGGGCATCGATCATGTTTGGGCCTCCTTCTTGCCTCAAACGCGCGGGTGGGCGATCGGTTCCCGCTCTCGACATCATGGACGCGCGCTACGATCTCTTTGCTGCAGCTCCGGCGCCCCCGACTCCGATCCGATAGGTCGCATCATGCTCGATATTCGTCGTCGCCGATTCGGCATACCCTCCGCTCTGGCGTTGACCTTCGTAGCCTTCGGGGCGTGCGCGCCCGCCGACGAGGCCCCGGTGGAAACCGCACCCGAGACCTTCCAGGTCGCGTTCGAGACCAGTGCAGGTCCGTTCGAAGTGGAGTTCGTCCGAGCGTGGTCGCCGATGGCGGTCGACCGTGTGTACGCTCTCGTCGGAGAGGGGTATTGGTCGGGGGCTCGGATCTATCGGGTCAATGAGCGCTACGCACAGTTCGGCTTCAGCGGGCAGCCGGCCTTGGATTCCGTGTGGATCCCGGCCGGGATCGAGGACGAGCCGACGATGTCGAGCAACATCCGTGGTTCGGTGTCCTTCGCGCGCGGTGGGCCGGGCACGCGCTCGGCCATCCTTTTCGTGAACAAGTCGGACAATACCGACCTCGACGATATGAGCTGGAACGGCGTGACGGGTTTCCCGCCGGTCGGACGCGTGGTGTCGGGCATGGAGTCGGTGGACGCCCTATACGCGGGCTACGGGGACGCGCCGATGGCCTACGAAGACTCGATCTCGGCGCATGGGAATGCCTACTTCGACCGCGCGTATCCGGAGCTGGATTCGATCGCGAGTGTGTCCGTGCAGACGGGTGGGTCCTGACGCCTCGAAAGCGGCCCGGGTTCGCGAATTGTGGACAAGCTTGAACTCAAGTTGACTATGGCTGTCCTGCCTGCGACCGTTGCAGGGTCCGTACCCAAGGGTGGTACGGCTTGTAGGCGTGGATCCACAGTGGATCGCGCAACCCGCGCGGGGTTTCCGCGCTTGAACAATGTGGTCGGAAGGGCGGGTCATCCGTACTCGAACGATCGCAACACCAAGGAGCACGCGTGATGCGTACCAGAGGCACCGTGAAGTGGTTCAACGATCAGAAGGGCTTCGGCTTCATTACGCCGGAGGACGGCAGCAAGGACTGCTTCGTTCACCACAGCGCCATCCAATCCGAGGGCTTCCGCACTCTGGCTGAAGGCGCCACGGTAGAGTTCGACATCGTTCAGGGGGCCAAGGGCCCGGCGGCGGAGAACGTCACCACGGTCGCCTAACGACCGCGATTGATCGGAGCGTGGGCCGTCCGAGAGGGCGGCCCATTCTCTTGCCTTGACATGCAACCGTTTGGTTGCATATTGAGGCATGGATCTCACACTCCACGCCATCAGTGACGCAACGCGTCGCGACCTCCTGACCCGTCTCCGTGAGTCGGGTCCGCTGTCCGTCTCCGAACTGGCGGGCCCGCTCCCGATGACCCGACAGGCGGTCACGAAGCACCTCGACGTGTTGGAGCAGGCGGGGCTGGTCGATCGACAGCATCGCGGGCGAGAGCGCCTCCACACGGCGCGACCAGAGCCACTCCGCGCGGTCGTGGACTGGCTGACCCCGTGGGAAGAGGAGTGGGACGACCGACTGGCCAAGCTGAAGAGACATCTGGAAGGGGAGTGACGCATGACCGTGGACGAGCGCACGATCGAGAAGACCATCGACTTCACGGTTCCCGTGGAGCGCCTGTGGAAAGCGATCACGGAAGCCGACGAGTTGGCCCAGTGGTTCGGTCACGAGGTTCGGTTCGAACCCGTGGTGGGCTACGAAGGCGTGATGATCTGGCAGGAGCACGGGTCGTTCGCTCTCCGAGTCGAGGTCGTAGAGCCGCCGACTCGACTCGTGTGGAGTTGGGTCCACGAGGACGGTGTGCCCTTCGCCGACGCTGTGGCGACGACGATCGAGTGGACGCTCTCAGCGCTCGAGGACGGGGGTTCGCGTCTCTTCCTGAGGGAGTCGGGCTTCCGCTCCGACGTGCACCATCGCGAGAACACGGCGGGCTGGAACGAAGAGCTGGGAGAGCTGGTGACCTATCTGAGCTGACGTCGGATCGGTGGGGCGTTGGAGCGGGTCGGTCCTCGACCGCTTGCCCGCGGGGGCTCGGTCGAGGACAATCTCGGTCCTCGCTCCTCTATGCTGGAGACGTCATGCGTCGCTTCCCCTGCCTCTTCGCTGTTGTCGCGCTCGGGGTGAGTTGCACCCCCGCGGCCGACTCCGAAGCCGTCGAGTCGGCCACGACGGCGATCGCCGGGAGCCCCGAGCACCTTCAGCTCACCAATCTCGAGCGCACCGTCGAGATCGTGCACGAGAAGATGCGCGACCTTGCCGAGGCGATGCCCGAGGAGGATCTCGCTTGGCGTCCTATGGAGGGTGTGCGGTCCGTCGAGGAGGTCTTCATCCACGTGGCGGCCGACAATTGGTACGTGCCGGCTCTACTGGGTTGGGACGCACCCGCGGAAACGGGGGTGACGAACGACGTCGAGACGTTCCGCGCCTACCAGTCGCAGGAGATGTCACGCGAGGAGATGCTCGAGGTCCTCGATGCCTCGTTCGTCTTCTTCCGAGAAACGATGGCGGCCAGTGGCTCGGAGCTTGACCGCGAAGTGGTTTTGGGGAGTCCGACCACGGTCGGAGACGTCTGGATTCGAGCGGTGGTACATCTCCACGAACACCTCGGCCAGGGTATCGCGTACGCCCGGGCGAATGAAGTCGTCCCGCCCTGGAGTCGGTGAGGTCACACGCCCGAGCACTACGGCCATGACCAAGGGGGCGCTGTCGCGAGCGCTCGACGCTCGCGGAGTGTTGTTGCTCGACGGCGGTTTTGCGACGGCCCTCGAAGCGAACGGGATCGACCTCTCGTCGACGTTGTGGTCCGCGCCGGTCATTCTCGAGAACCCGGACGCGGTGGTGGACGTGCACGCCGACTACCTGCGGGCCGGGGCGGACTGCATCACGACCGCGTCGTATCAGGTGACCTTCGAAGGGTTCGAGCGGGCCGGCCGAAGCCGTGCCGACGCAGAGGAAGCACTACGCCGAGCGACGGAGCTGGCGCTGCGGGCGAGGGACGCCGTCGCACCGCACGCGCTGGTCGCGGCGAGTGTGGGCCCGTTCGGAGCTTCTCGGGCGGACGGAAGCGAATACCACGGTCGGTACGGCGTCCCCGTGGACGAAGTGAGGCGCCTCCACGAGGAGCGGCTCGGGATCCTCGTCGAGTCCGGGCCGGATGTCTTGGCGTGCGAGACCATTCCGGACATCGATGAGGCCGAGGTCTTGCTGAGCCTACTCGCTCAGCTCCCGGACGCATCCGCGTGGATGACCTTCACATGTCGGGACGCGGAACACATCTCCGATGGCACGCCACTGCGAGAGGTCGTGGCGCGTTGTGGCGACGTGGATCAGGTCGAGGCGGTGGGCGTGAACTGCGTCGCCCCGGAGCTCGCCCCAGCCGTGGTCGAATCGATCCGGGCGGAGACGGACGTGCCGGTCATCGTGTACCCGAATTCCGGCGAACGGTGGGACCCGATCGACCGGGTCTGGCGCGACTACGGGTGGGCTGCGGAAGCCTGGCTGGATCATATGCGAGACACGGTGACGGCCGGGGCTCGCATCGTGGGCGGGTGCTGCCGCACGGACCCGCACTGGATCGGTCGGTTGCGAAGCGAGGTCCTCGCCCGAGATTGACCGCCGGTATCCCGCGGAATTCCGGAGGCGTTCGAGTGGATCAGACTGAAGCGTCCCGAGCATGGGGCGTACTCTTCGCCCGCGTCGTGCTCGGCCTCCTTTTCTTCCAGGGCGCGTTCTGGCGGGTCTTCGATCTCGGAGTGGTCGAGCACGCGAGGCGCTTCTTCGTCATGCCGTACGCAGAGACCTTCTTGCCCGCGTGGTCGCTCTGGGTCGCCGGCGTCGGCGTACCCTTTGCGGAGTTGATCGGCGGGGCGCTCGTGTTGGTCGGCCTGTGGCGCGTTGCCGGTCTGCTACTGCTCGGAGGCGTGCTCGTCCTCGTGACCTTCGGTCATCTCGTGACCGAACCGATCTACTCGATCAGCGGGCACATCTTCCCCCGGCTGGTCTTGGTCGTCTTTCTGCTCATCGTGCCGGCCTCCTGGGATCGCTTCAGCGTCGACGGGTGGCGAGCGTCTCGGTGAGCGTTGACCTCACCCCGGCGCAGACCTCGGAGCTTCGCGACGAATTGGAGCGCAAGCTGGCGAGGCTCCAGAAGAGCATGAAGGTCACCGACGAAGCGTTACGGACGGTCGAACTCGACCAGACTGCCGTCGGGCGTCTCTCCCGCATGGACTCGTTGCAGAACCAGAGCCTGTCGAAGGGGCTCAGAGAGCGGGAGATCGTACAGCTTTCTCAAATCCGAGAGGCACTTCAACGGATGGAGCACGGCACGTACGGCGCGTGTTCGGAGTGTGGCGACGCGATTCCCTTCGAGCGACTCTTCGTCTTCCCCGAGGCGCCGGAATGCGCCGCGTGTGTGACGTAGACCCTTCCCCGGAGGTGGCGGATGCGGAGTGAAGCAAAGACGGTCGAGGCGTATCTGGACGAACTCTCGGACGACCGGCGTGCGTCGATCGAGGCCGTTCGGTCGACCATCCTTGACTCTTTGCCCGAGGGCTTCGAGGAGGTGATGAACTGGGGAATGATCACCTACCAGGTTCCGCTCGACGTCTACCCCGACACCTACAACGGGCAGCCCCTGATGCTCGCGGCGCTGGCGTCGCAGAAGAACCACATGGCCGTCTACCTGTCGGGCATCTACGCGAACGAAGGAGCCCGCGAACGGTTCGAGGAGGAGTACCGCGCGACCGGGAAGCGATACGACGTCGGAAAGTCGTGTGTGCGATTCCGGCGCCTCGAGGACCTCCCCCTCGACGTCATCGAGCGCGCGGTGCAGGCGATTCCGATGTCGGAGTTCATCGAGACGTACGAGTCGGGTCGCAACGCCCGGCGCGCCAAGGGGAGCTGACGACGGCTCGACGACCCGAGCAGGACCCGCTCGACCTCCCCACGATCGCGGCCGTTTCCGTGGTCGTGACGGCGGTCGTCGTCGCCGGCCACGAGTTCGCCCACCTGCTCGCGGCGCGTCTCGTCGGCGCTCCCGCGACGTTCTTGTCGAGTGTGGGAGTGGTGGGGGATTGGTCGGGCCTCGACGACGGGGGTGCGATCGTCGTCGGCGCGAGCGGGTCATTGTCGAACGTGCTGCTCGCGCTGGTCGGGTGGCTCCTCCTCCGCGTCCGCGCCGGTCGTCCGACGTTGGTGACCGTCGCGGGCTGGCTGCTGGTGTACCTCTCGCTCTGGCCGGTTGTGGGCTACGCCGTGCTCTCTCCGATTGTCGGTCCGGACGATTGGATGATCGTCCTCGACCGCTTTCCGAATCGAGGTGCGTTGAGGGCCACGATCATCGTGACCGGCCTGTTCGCGGCGGGCGTCGTATGGCGCGCGATGTCCGAGAAGCTCGCGCTCACGATCGGGAACGGTCTTGCCGCCGATCGACGCCGGCGGGCCCGTCAATTGGTGTGGACCGCGTGGTTCGCGGGGACGGCGCTCGTCACGTTCTCCGCCGTCGTCGGAGCGCACGAGCCGTGGACGCGGGGTGCGATCGCGATCGCCATATTCGCTCTTTCGACGATCCCGATCCTGGTTGCGGCCGAGGAAGTCGGTCGGATTCCGGTGCCTGGGGAGGCGCTGCCGGGCGAGCGGTCGGTCCCCGCTCTCGTTCTCGGGATGCTGTGTGGGATCGCGTTCGTCGCTCTTCTCGGGCCCGGGATCACGTTCGGGGGCTGATCGTCTTGTCGGGCCGTACTGCCCGGTCTACGCTGTCGAGGCGCACGTACCCCCGGAGAATCCCATGATCCCGTTCTGTCGTCGTGCCCCCGTGGCGCCACTCGCCCTGGCGCTCTTGGCCGCCTCGTTCGCCCCCACGTCCGCGCAGCACATTCCGACGCCCGAGGAGTTCTTCGGGCACACGATGGGAGCCGATCGGGAGCTGGTGCCGTGGGACCAGCTGGTGTCCTACTACGACACGCTGGGCGCGCTGAGCGATCGGCTGATCGTGGAGAACGTAGGGACGTCGACCTTGGGTCGGCCGTTCCTCGTCATCTACGCCTCGGCGCCGGAGAACCTCGCCAGGCTCGGCGAGATTCAGCGCCTGAACGCGATCTTGCAGGACCCCCGTGGCCAGCCGCAGTCCCAGATCGACCGCGCCATTCGGGAGAGCAGGGTCGTCTTCCTCCAAGGGTACGCGCTCCACTCCACCGAGGTTGCCGGCGCGTTGAGCGCCGCAGAGGTCGCCTACACCTTCGCAGCTCGCAACGACGCGACGATGAACGAGATTCTCGACGAGACGGTCTCGATCCTCGTACCCGGCATGAATCCGGACGGCGTCGACATCGTGCACGATTGGTACAACCAATGGGTTGGCACCGAGTACGAAGCGGCTCAGCTGCCGGAGCTGTATCACCACTACAACGGCCACGACAACAACCGTGACGCGTTCATGCAGAACACGGTCGAGTCACAATACGTGGCGACACTCCTCTTCCGTGACTGGACGCCCCAAGCCTTCATCGACCATCACCAGATGGGGGCCTACACCGCGAGGATGTCTCTGCCACCGTACGCAGAGCCGATCCGCCCCGGCGCGGATCCGCTCGTGTGGCGTGAGATGGCGTGGTACGGCGCCCAGATGGCGTACAAGATGGATGAGGCAGAGCTCTCTGGCGCGATCGGAGCGGCGATCTACTCGGGGTGGGGCCACTTCGGCTTCCACTGGATCACGCCCTTCCACAACATCGCCGGGATGCTGACGGAGGGCGCGGCCGCTCGGCTCGCGACTCCGCTGTATGTGCACCCCGACCAGCTGCGTGGCTCCCGTCAATTCCCGGTGTACGAGGAGCAGACGACGTTCCCGAACGTGTGGGAAGGCGGATGGTGGCGAGTGCGGGACGTCGTAGAACGCCAGATCGTGGCGACCTTCTCGCCTCTCGAGCTCGCGGCGAAGAACCGCGAGACGATTCTGCGCAACGCGTACAACAAAGCGGTCCGCCAGACGCGGCGTGGCGAGGAAGCCGAAGTCAAAGCGTACGTGATCCCCGCGAGCCAGCACGATCCGCTAACGATGCAGAAGATGGTGAATCGTCTCCTGCTCCAGGGCGTCACGGTCGAACGGTCGACGAGAGAGTTCGAGCACGAGGGGCGGGTGTACGCCGGAGGCACATACGTCGTGTCGATGGCGCAGCCCAAGCAAGGGGTCGTGCGATGGCTCCTCGGCCAGACCAACTACCCCGACAACCACTATACTCGGGACCGTGACGGGAATCCGATCCGGCCCTACGACATGACAACCGACAACATCTCGGAGTTCATGGGCGTCGAGGTGCATCCGGTCGGGTCCTCGGTCGTCGGTCCGCTGACTCGGGTGCGTGACCTGATCGATCCTTCGGGGACGGTGTCGGCTGGTGCCGCGGGGTACGTACTCGACGGGCGCCTGAACGACTCCTTCGAAGCGGTCAACCTGCTCATGGCCGGTGGCGCACAAGTCAGTCGGGCGCGGATCGACGGCGATGGCTTCAGACGCGGAGACTTCGTCGTCGGGTCAGGGGCCGATCCGATCGTCATTCGCGATGTCGCGGAAGAGACCGGGGTCGACTTCGCCGCCCTCGCGACAGATCCCGGCGACGCCGTGTATCCGCTTTCGCCTCAGCGCATCGCGATGTTCCAACGTTACTACGGTGGGAACATGGACGAGGGTTGGACGCGGTTCATGTTGGAGGACTTTTCCTTCGACTACACGTCGATCCTGGACGAGGAGATCCTCACGGGTAATCTGCACGAGCGGTGGGACGTGATCGTGCTCCCGAACGACTCCAAGGTGATGATGGTGGTTGGCGGCAACGACCCGGGCTCGGTCCCGCCGGAGTTCCGTAGTGGCTTCGGTCGCGAGGGTGTCGAAGCGCTCGAAGACTTCGTCGAGAACGGCGGCGTTCTCGTATCCATGTCTCAGGCGGGAGGCTTGGTCGTCGACGAGATGGACGTACCGGTTCGAAACAGCATCGACGGGGTCTGGGGGAACGACTTCTGGGCTCCGGGAGCCACGCTTCGGGTGGACGTCGACACCTCGTCCCCCTTTACGTACGGCATGCCGGAGCGAGCGCTCGCTGCGTTCCTCGCGAATGGTCAGGTCTACGAGACCCAGGCGGGAGCGGAGAGCTCGGACGTCCGCCGCCTCGTGACGTACCCCGCTCGTGACATCCGGGAGTCCGGGTGGCTCTTGGGAGAAGAGACGATCGCCAACAAGGCCGCCGTGGTGACCGTCGAGAAGGGGGCCGGGACGATCGTGCTGCTGGGATTTCGAGTGCAGCACAGGGCGCAGACGCACGGCACCTATAAGCTGCTCTTCAACGCACTGCTGAGTCAGCCGGGTGATGCGACCGGGGTCTCCGCAGGAGGGTCGTAGCCTCAGCCGCCTTCCAGTACGCGCATCGAGATGATTCGGGTCAGCTCGGGGAATTCTTCGTCGAAGTAGGCGTTCCCCCGAGCTGCGGCCATCGCCTGGTACGGGCCCTCTCCTCGAGGAGGCCCGTCACCGTACGCGGAGTAGAAGCGGTCGACGATCTCCATCCCCTCGACGACCTCACCGAACGGGGCGAAGCCGTTCTCGTCGAGCGGCCCGTTGTCTTTGGTGCTGATGAAGATCTCCGTCGTCCGGGTGTGCACACCGCCCTTCGCGAAGGCAACGCGGCCCCGCAGGTTCGACTGCGTGACCGGGTCGTCGACGATGAATTCACTCTTCCACGCCTGGTTTACGTACGGGTCTCCATTGAGGCCCCACTGAGCCATGAAATTGTCGAGGACGCGGTAGATCCTCGTGTCGTCGTAGAAGCCACCCTTCGCGAGGTTGTAGAATCGGTCCGCGCCGAGCGGTGCCCACGCGCGGGTGACCTCGATCGCGACCACACCCTCGCTCGTCTCCATCTCCACCCGGTATCGAGCGGGGGCCGTCTCGGCGAAGTCCGTCGTGCGCAGCAGAGGGCTGCGGGTGGGTGCAGACTCCGCCGCGGAGTCGATGGAGTCGCCGCCACAGCCGTAGAGCAAGGCCAGGAGCATCAAGCGAGCGGCGCCGGTGTTCGGTATGCGCATCGGAGTTCGGAAGACGAGAGGACTATGAGCGTGGACCACACGATACGGCGGACCGTCGCGCGGGCGCGAGACGGTGGTGCGGCGGACGAAGCACGGGTTGCGGTCGGGACGCACGTCGCGGAGAGTACGGCGCCCCGCGCTCCCCAGTTCAGCTGACATGATCGACCTTCGCAGCGACACCGTGACCCGACCCACCCCCGAGATGCGAGCTGCCATGTCCGCGGCAGAGGTCGGGGACGACGTGTACGGGGACGACCCGACGGTCAAAGCACTCGAGGCTCGGACCGCGGATCTCCTCGGGATGGAAGACGCGGTCTTCGTCCCCACCGGCAGCATGTCGAACCAGATCGCGGTCCGGACTCACACGGAGCCAGGGGACTTGGTCCTACTCGACGGCTCCGCGCACATCGTGCTCAACGAGGGCGGAGGAGCGGCGGCGTTGGGGGGTGTGACGATGCGCCCGCTGCCCGGAGAGCGGGGTGTCTTCACACCGGAGGACGTACAGGCGACGCTGTCCCCTCCGCACCCGTTCAATCCGGCGACGCTCAAGTCACCCCCCCGACTCTTGTGCCTCGAGAACACCCACAACGCGGGCGGGGGCACGGTGTGGGCCCTCGATCAGCTCCAAGCTGTGTGTAAGGCCGGCCGCGGCGCGGGCCTCACCCTCCACCTGGACGGGGCCCGACTATGGCACGCCACCGCCGCATCAGGGGTCCAGGAGGCCGACTTCGCCGCCCCGTTCGACACCGTGAACGTATGCTTCAGCAAAGGTCTGGGCGCTCCGGTCGGCTCGGCGTTGGCTGGACGTCGGGATACGATACGCCGTGCTCGGCGGTTCAAGCAGCAGTTCGGCGGCGGGATGCGGCAGGCCGGGATTCTCGCCGCCGGTGCGCTCTACGCCCTCGACCATCATCGCCCCGACCTCGGTCGGGACGTGGAGCGTGCGGCTCGCCTCGCCGACGGCCTCGTGTCGATGAACGGCGTGACGCTCGACCGGGCGACGGTGCAGTCGAACATCGTGCGGTTCCTGGTCGATGGAGACGCGGGGGTCGTCGCGTCGCGTTGCTACGAGAAGGGCGTCTACATGCTTCCGAATGGACGCCACGGCATGCGGGCCGTTCTTCACCGAGACATCTCCGACGGCGACGTGGACGCAGCCCTCGAGATCATCGCGTCGAGCGTGTAACGGTCGTGAGTGCCTCGTTCCGCATCGTCTCGTACGAGACGCCGTCGGACTTCCTCGATCGTTGCAGACCGTGGCTGAAGCGAGAAGAGGCCCGGTACAATCTCGTCCTCAGCTTGGCCGAGGCCCGCGCGGCCGCCGCGGAGTGGGAGGATGGAGCGTGCTTCATCGCGGTCGAAGAAGACGGCGACGTGATCGGATGCGCGATGCGCACGCCACCGCACAAGCTCCTCGTGACCGACATGCCCGTACCTGCGGCGAGGCTGCTGACCGAATCCGTCCTGGACCGGTACGACGAGATCCCCGCGGTGCTCGGCCCCCCGTCGATCGGTCAGGCCGTGGCGGAGGCGTGGGTCCTCCGGCGTGGTGGAGGCTGGCGTGTGGGCATGGGTCAGGGCGTGTACCGCCTCGACCGGGTCACCGATCCGAAGCCGATGCCGAAGGGTTCGATGCGCGTCGCGGTCCAGCAGGACTTCGAGCTCGCGATCGCGTGGGGTGAGGGCTTCGCTCGTGACACAGGGATCGCGTTCCCCACCGGAGAGGACACGGTCCGACGGTGGATCGACACGGGGCGCCTCCACGTGTGGGAGGTGGCCGGGGAAGTCGTGTCGATTGCCGTCGCTCAGGGCTTTACGGGTGACGGGGTGCGCATCGGCTACGTGTACACACCACCGGAGGCGAGGCGACGCGGCTATGCCAGCGCACTCGTTGCTCGGCTAAGCCGAAAGGAATTGGAGGCGGGCCGGGATTTCTGCATGCTGTACACGGATCTCGGGAACCCGACGTCGAATGCCATCTATCAACGACTGGGGTATCGCCTCATCGACGAAGTGGTCGACATCCTGATCGATGGTGAGGATCGGGCATGAGCATGAAGATCATCGCCTTTTTGGCCGCGCTCCTTTCGGGGCCAAGCGACGACGCGACGACGATCCACGAATTCCGGATCGACGTCGACGGAGCCACCATCCGTGTACTGTGCACGGACGGGCCGCGCCGCGTGGTCCTCATGCATGGCGCGTCGTCTCAATCCGACATCTGGCGCCCGGTGCTCCAGCGGTTGGACGGTGAGGTCGGGGCCTGCGCATGGGACCGCAGGGGAAATGGCAACAGCTTCCCCGGGCCCGGTGAACGCGGCTGGTACGAATTCCTGGAGGAGATGCGTGCCGTGCATCGCACTCTGGGTTTCGGCGACGACGCGGTTCTCGTCGGTCACTCGCTCGGCGGTCTCTACGCTCGCCTGTTCGCCATCGAGAGCCCGACCGCGCTGTCGGGGCTCGTGCTCGTCGACCCGTCCCACGAAGACATGGTCGACAAGATCAGGCCCGGCATGCCGCCGCTCCAATGGGCTCGTCTCAATCGCATCCGTGAGATCGCGAACGAGGACGGCCTGGTGGAGAACCAGCTCGCGGACCAGCTACGTGGCCAACGCTTGCCCGGGATCCCCGTGACCGTGCTCACCGCCTCGATCCGGCCGGACGGAGGAGGCTACGACGCGCGCTTCCTCAACGAGGCCGCGCGCGAGGTGCATGCGTCCGTCCTGCGAGGTGTCGCGCTCGGTCGTCATATCCCGGCCTCCCGCTCTGGACACGACGTCCACCTCGACGAGCCGGATCTCGTTGCCGAAGAGATCCTGCGGGTCGTGGCGTTGGCGCGTTAGCCGCTGCGCCGAGGGATGTACCGAGGGACCCGCGCGGCGTACTCCTGATACGCCGCTCCGAAACGCGCGATCAGTTCGCGTTCTTCGAGGAGGACGATCGCGTGGATGAGCGGTACGGTGAGCGCCGCGACGAACCACGCCCCGGTGTAGTTCGCGAAAGCCGCGTAGGCGGCCACGCCCACGACGACTTCGACGTACCGAGGGTGTCGGATCTTCGAATAGATCCCCTGATCCAGCAGCGTGCCGGGTGAAGCGCCCGACTCGGACAGCTCCGGAACACCGGCCAGGATCCTGAACGTCAGGTGCTGCTTGCGTTGGAAGGCGACGCGTGCAGAAACGAAGAAGAGGACGGCGGCGGCCGCGAGAGCCGACCAGCGGAATCCGAGGTCGGTCCCGATCAGTTGATCGCGGATCACGGTGAGGCCGACGATCGACGCGGCCATGAGGGTTCCGAGGATCCAGAGCGTCGCTTTGGCGCCCACCCGTCTCCAGAACGAGACGAACGGGTGGACCACGAACCACCACACCAGAGCCGGCGGAAGCCAGCTGACGACGAGCACGGCGACGATGTATCGAGCGGTGTCCATGGGTGCCCTTGTGCGGCCTCGGAGCAGGAGTGACGATGTGGCCCCAACCGAAAGTACGTCTTCCGGAGGCCCATCGTGCGTACGTGCTCCGTCGCTCTCCTCTTCTTGGCGATCGCGCTCCCCTCCTCGGCCCAAGAGCGCCGGCCGATGACGACGGACGACGCCCTCAACCTCGTCCAGGTCGGCGGCGCTCTCATGTCGCCGGACGGCTCGTGGGTGATGTTCTCCAAGTCCGAGCTCGACTGGGACGAGAACAAACGCAACACGTCGTGGTGGCGTGTCGCCGCCGACGGCACCGAGGAGCCGTGGCGCTTCATCGGTGAGGACGGTGCGAGTGGCGTTCGGATCTCCCCGGATGGACGTTGGGTGTCGTTCACGCGCACGGTCGAAGAGAAGAGTCAGCTCTTCCTCATGCGGACGAACGGTGGGGAGGCGTTGAAACTCTCCGACCACGAGACGTCGGTCGGGGCCCACCGATGGTCCGAGGACTCCAGCGAGATCCTCTTCGTGGCGAGCGACAAGCGTTCCGACGAAGAGGAGAAGGCTCGCAAGGACGGGGACGACGCGATCTTCGTCGACGAAGGCCCCAACGGTCAGACCGCTGGGCAGTGGAACGACCTGTGGGCGATCGACATCGCGTCGAAGGAAGAGCGACGCCTGACCGAGGGCGAGCACCGGATCGGCGCTTTCGCCCCGTCCCCCGACGGACGCCACGTGGCGTATACGGTTCGCACGGAAAACCGTCGCAACCAGGGGAACCTCTCGGAGATCCACCTTCTGGACGTCGAGACGAAGGAAGCGAGACGACTCACCGAGAACCGGGCACCCGAGGGTGGCCTGCAGTGGGCTCCGGACGGCCGGCGTATCTCGTACACGGCTCGGAGCGACGACGAGTGGGAGCTCTTGCTCGACAAACTCTGGGTCATGGACGTCGACTCCGGAGAGCGGCGCATCGTGTCGGGCGGTTACGAGGGGACGATCCGCGGTTACGTGTGGACGCCCGACGGAGACATTCTCTTCGGGGGGCTTCAGAGAACGAACACCAACCTGTACCGACTGGACGTCTCGTCGGGCGCGCTGACTCGAGTCACCGACGCGGTGGGCGCGATCGCTCCCTCGTCCTACTCGGCGGACCGGTCGAGCATGGCGTACGTCGCGCAAGACTGGGATACGCCGCCGGACGTGTGGGCTGGCTCGACCCGAGGGGGCGCAGGTACGCAGCTCACGGATGTGAATCCGTGGATCGAGACCGAGATCCAACTCGCCGAGTCGCGAACGATCCAATGGTCGAGTCGCGATGGGATGGAGATCGAGGGGATCCTCTCGGTCCCTCGCGGCCACGCGGACGGGGAACTTCCGCTACTCCTGCACATCCACGGGGGACCGGCGGGGGTGTTCACCAACACCTTCAATCCGCGGGCTCACGTGTGGGCCGGCCTCGGCTACGTCCAACTCTCACCGAACGTGCGTGGAAGTTCCGGTTACTCCGACGAGCTGCTCCGCGGCAACATGTACGACATCGGCGGTGGTGACTACGAAGACCTCATGGCGGGTGTCGACGAGGTCGTCGAGATGGGACTGGCGGACGAAGACGAACTCGGGCTCCGGGGGTGGAGCTACGGCGGGATCCTCGGGGGGTGGACGATCACCCAGACCGACCGGTTCAAGGGGGCGTCCGTGGGGGCGATGGTGTCCGACTGGACGTCGGAATACGGACCGGGGTTCAACCACGACGTCTCGCTCTGGTACATCGGTGGCACGCCGTGGGACAACCCGGACGCGTGGCGCGAGCGGTCGCCGCTCACGCACGTCGCGAACATCACGACGCCGACCCTGATCCTTCACGGGATGAACGATCGTACCGACACGGAGCCCCAGAGCATGATGTTCTTCCAGGCCCTAAAGGATCAGGGCAAGGAGACACGCTACATTCGCTTCCCGCGGGAGCCACACGGCTTTCGTGAGCCCCGTCATCAGCGTACTCGGGACGTCGAGGAGATCCGTTGGATCCAGAAGTACGTCCGGGGGATTGAATGGACACCGTGGGAGCGTCCCGCGAAGCCTGACCCCAAGGTGGTGTCCTGATGGCGACCGAACGTGCGACCCTCGGCGGAGGGTGCTTCTGGTGCCTAGAAGCCGTCTACGAACTCGTCGAAGGTGTGTCCCGCGTGAAGTCCGGCTATGCCGGTGGCCACGTGTCGAACCCGACATACAATGCCGTGTGTGCGGGTACGACGGGCCATGCCGAGGTCGTCCAGGTGGAGTTCGACCCGGCTGTCATCTCGTACGCTGAGATCCTCGAGATCTTCTTCGGGATCCACGATCCGACGACGCTCAACCGGCAGGGAAATGACATCGGGACGCAGTATAGGTCGGCGATCTACACGCACGGCGAAGAGCAGGACCGAGTGGCCCGTGAGGTGATGGCCGAAGTCGCGGAGAACGGGCCGTGGGACGATCCGATCGTCACGGAGATCACCGGACTCGACACGTTTTGGCCGGCAGAGGACTACCACGATGCGTACTTCCGGCGAAACGGTTCGCAGCCGTACTGCGCCGCGGTCGTCGGCCCGAAAGTCGCCAAATTTCGGCTGCGTTTCGCGCGTCGGTTGCGCGCTTCCACGTAGGCTGTCGTTCGGGTGAAGCAGCCTTCCCGCACCAGATGTGACCGGGCGGGAACTTCCCCGGTCTTCGAGGGATAAGGGGGCCAACTCAACTCTCCCCCCCAAGGAGACTATGTATGCCTAGACCGGACGACGGTGTTGTCGTCAAGTGGAGGAAGCTCGCCGACGACGGATACTTGTACGCGGAGATCGCGCGCATGTACCCGGACTACTCGGTCGATCAGGTCCGCCACTACTGCCTGGGCCACACCGGGCGAAAAGTCAAAGGGCCGATCCAGCGCGTAGATCGTTGGTACGGTTCCAACGTGTGGCTTCGCGGTGAGAACTCACCGCACTCCGAACTGACGGCCAAGCAGGCGCAGCGCGTGCTCGACGATTGGGACGAGAAGTCCGATCGGTGGAAGCGTTCGGGCGCGGATTGGGCCCGGAAGTTCAACGTTTCTCCGAGCACGATCTACATGCTTCGGCGCGGAGAGACGTGGCGTCACCTGGATCATCCGAACCAGGGTCGTAAGCCCAAGAAGCGGAAGCGGAAGTAGCAAAGACACGGGATGCCCCCTGCCCGGGTGCGGGGCGGGGGTCTATCCTTGCTCTCATGAGCATTCACGACCACCCCCGCTTCGCGGATGCGCTGGCCCTGCTGGACGCCGGTGACGCGGAAGGGCTTGGAGCCCTTCTCGCCGAGGATCCGACCCTCGTTCACGCGCGCGCGGCTTCGATCGAAGAGCCGTACGAGGGATACTTCTACGGCGCCACACTGCTCCACCACGTCGCCGGAAATCCGATTCGGGGCTCTCTACCCGACAACATCGTCGAGATGACGACGTTGTTGCTGACTCGCGGAGCAGACCCGGAAGCGGGCTGTGGTGGTGGTCCGGAGCAGCCGGCGACGGATGGCGGAACCGTGATGGGCCTGGTGACGAGCGGGGCGCTCGCCCACGAACTGGGACACACGGAGGGCCTGATCGACGTCCTCCTCGATCACGGCGCCCGCCTGGATCCCGAAGGCGGGATGTTCGGCACGCTGTATCACACGGTCGAGCACCAGGGCCAGCGAGATGTGGCGCGCATGCTGCACGCGCGAGGCGTGCGTGCGGACTTTCCGATCGCCGCGGGTCTGGGGCGCGTCGACCTCATGGAGAGCTTTCTCGGTACGGACGGTGCGTTGACCGACGGAGCGGCAGAAATCTGGACCCGCACGGTTCGAGGTGGCTCAGCGCTCTCGTCCGAGGAGATCTGGGCGGACGCCTTGCTCGCGGCCTCCGCGAACGGCTGGACCGAGGCGGTGGGTTGGCTGTTGGAGCGCGGTGCGCCGATCGATGCCGTGCGGAAATGGGGACCCTTCCCGGTGACGGCACTGCATTGCGCCGGGTGGGCCGGATGGCCGGACGTGGTCTCCCTGCTTCTCGAACGAGGAGCGGACCCGGCCGTTCGTGAGCCGACCTACGACGGTACTCCACTGGTGTGGGCGGCCCACGCCAAACGAGAGGCTGCCGTGAAGGCATTCGTCGACGCGGGGGTTACCGAGTAGTCACGCCGGTCCGGTCCTAGTCGTGCCCGCCGCTACGAATGTCGTCCAGTCGCGCTTGCGCATCGTCCGCCACCGCCGTCCGATCCAGGGCTCGAGCGGCGCTCACGAGCCCGGCCAAGGAGTGCGTCCGCTCTGGTGTGAACGAGAGTGAGCGCTCGAACGCCGTGATCGCGCGGTGATGGTCACCCACCTGCATCGCGACTTCACCCAGCAGCTCGTGCGGAGGCTTCAAGCTCGCCGGAGGGCCGAATTCGAAGGGTAGAGACTCTTCGATCTGTGTGGCTTCGGTGAGTAGAGCGATCGCGAGGTCCGCGTCCCCGTCGTCGAGCGCCATGAGGGCGTCGAGCTGCAAGCGGAGGATCTGCACCCGAGGGCGCTGGTCCGCCTCGTCGATCCGCGCGGCGGCGTCCGCCGCCGCCGCCCGCTCTCCCAGCTGCAGGGCGGCGTACGCGGTGATGAAGTCGTATCCGGGTCGATCGTCGACCGACGTCGACCAACGTGTGGCGGCCGACCAGTCTTCGGTGTCCAGGACGTGCCGGGCCCTCATGTTCACGTAGTAGCCCATCTCCGACTGGCTCGCCGTGCCCGAGCTGATGCGGTCCTGGCAGTCCGCCATGCCCTGCTCGGCACCCGTGAGGTCGCCCTGCATCAGCCAGCCGTAGTGCAGCCAGGAGGTGTAGTGGCCGCACACGTTCGCCCGGCCGCCTCGGGCGATGTTCCCCGCGTTCTGCACGTCGCGAGCGCGAATGTTCGCATCGACGACGTCGTCCCACATCCCCATCGCCACGAAGATGTGTGACGTCATGTGCTGCGCATGACCCGCGTCGGGTGCGATCCCCGAGTACGCGCGCGCGGCCTTCAAGCCCAGCGGCGCGTGGATCGGGTCGTCGAACGAGTGGATGATGTAGTGCACGGCGCCGGGGTGGTTCGGATTCGCGTCGAAGACCGGCTGGGCAACCGCGGCCGCCCGCATATACGTGGCGAAGTCTCGCTCGCCATCGGTGCTCCCGAGGATCGAGAGCGAGTGGAACGAGCGCGCCTCGTGATCGTTCGGATACGCCGCCGAGAGGCGACCCATCGCCCCCATGTAGGCCATGTCTCGGTCGGCCTTCGCGCCCTCGCCGTACAGGACATCGAGCGTGCCCAGGTATGCGGCCTCACGCTCGGTGGGAGCTTTCGCCTGCCGATCCGCGGCGGTCGGTGCGTAGCGATCCAGGGCGTCGAGCGCCGCCTCACGATCCTGCTCTCGCCAGAGTGGATGGTTGTACGTCATCGCTTCACCCCAGAACGCCAGGGCGAAGTCGGGGTCGACCTCCTGGGCGCGGATGAAGGCCCGCGCCGCGTCGGCGAATTCGAACGAGTGGAGGAGTAGGACCCCTTCGATGAAGTCCGCTTGGGCTTCCGGTGCTCCCGAGTTCGGGAAGTCGATCGTGCCCAGCTGGCGCTCCTGGGCCGCGACTTGGGCGGGCACCAGTGCGGCGAAGGTGGCGACGGCCCCGGCGGTACCAGCGAGCCACAGCATCGAGCGCTTCATCCTGTCCTCCTCGAGCGGATATCGGCGAAGGAGAACGGGTACGCCCCCTGTCGACGTGCCGCAACTCGCCGTCCGCCGTATCGTAGCGGCCCTCGGCGGGGTCGGGTGACCCCGCGTGGTCGTGATCGAACGGGAGGAGGAGCCGAACGCCATGGATCTGTACGTCGGAACGAGCGGCTACAGCTACAAGGAGTGGAAGGGCTCCTTCTACCCCGAGGACCTCTCCGCGAAGAAGATGCTCTCGTACTACGGAGAGCGACTCAACGCGGTCGAGATCAACAACACCTTTTACCGGCTGCCCAAGACGAACGTGCTCGAATCGTGGTCCGAGCAGGTGCCGGAGGGATTCCGATTCTCTATCAAGGCATCGCGAAGGATCACCCACTTCACGCGTATGAAAGAGGAGTCGCAGGACCCGACCGAGTACCTCGTGTCGACCCTCGAAACGCTCGGAGATCGGCTGGGGGTGATCCTCTTCCAGCTCCCTCCGAACCTGAAGAAGGACGTGGATCGGCTGCGCGGCTTCCTCGACTTCCTGCCCGAGGGGACCCCGGGGGCGTTCGAGTTTCGGCACGAGAGCTGGAAGGACGACGAGGTCTACGACGTGCTTCGTTCCCGGTCGATGGCGTGGGTGTGTGCCGACACCGACGATACGGATGAGGACGAGCCGATCGTGAAGACCGCGCCCTGGGGTTATCTGCGGCTGCGGCGCCCCGACTACTCGGACGACGACTTGGCGCGGTGGGCCGACTCCGTCCGTGCAGCGGAGTGGACACACACCTTCGCGTTCTTCAAACACGAAGACGAAGGCGCGGGGCCCCGGATGGCCGCCTCCTTCCGAGAGCGTTTCGCATGATCACCGTCGCACGCGTCACGAAGCGATACGGTGAGGTGCTCGCCGTACACGACCTCAGCTTCACGGTCGAGCGCGGCGAGGTCGTCGGATTCCTGGGGCCGAACGGGGCCGGGAAGTCGACCACCATGAAGATGATCACCGGCACGCTCCAACCCGACACGGGCTCGGTCCTCTTCGACGGCGCGTCGATCTCGGACGACTTGCCCGCGGCCAAGCGACGCGTCGGATACCTTCCCGAGGCGAATCCCCTCTACGACGAGATGTTGGTCGCGGAGTACCTGGACTATGTCGCCGAGCTCCGGGGCCTCTCCCCGACGGAGACCCGGTCCGGAATCGGGGACGCGGTCGACGAGACCGACATCGGTGCCGTCTTCTACCGGCCCATCGGCGAGTGTTCGAAGGGGTACCGACAGCGCATCGGACTCGCGTCGGCCATCTTGCATCGTCCCGAGATTCTCGTGCTGGACGAGCCCACAGAGGGGCTCGATCCGAATCAGCGCGTCGAGATTCGACGCCTCGTCGGATCGCTGGGCCGTGAACGGACGGTACTGCTCAGTACCCACGTCATGCAGGAGGTCGAGGCGACGTGTTCGCGCTTGGTCATCCTTCGCCAGGGTGAGTTGGCCGCGGAAGGGACGGCTAGCGAGTTGATCGCGGGCCGTACCGGTGGCGCTCGCTACGTCGTCGAGGCGGCGGGTGAGGGCATCGAGCAGGAGTTGGGCACATTGGGCACTGTGGTGTCCTCCGAAGAACGGGACGGACGTGCTCGCCTCGTGTTGCAGGCTGCGGGGGGTGGGGAGTTGCGCCCCGAGATCTTCCAGATGGCGAGTGCCCGCGGATGGATGCTCTGGGAGCTCTACAAGGAACAGGAGAGTCTGGAGCAGCTCTTCCGCAGTCTGACGGCGGCCGAGCCGACTCCGGAGGAGGAGGCGTCATGACCGCGAACGTCCTGACCGTCGCCCGACGCGAGCTCCGCGGCTACTTCGATCAGCCCACGGCGTACGTGCTGATCGTCGCGTTCCTGGCCATCACGCTCTTCATCGCGTTTCGCACCATGTACGCGACGTCTGTCGCCTCATTGCGACCGATCTTCGATCTGCTGCCGGTCTTATTCGCGGTCTTCGTTCCCGCTGCGACGATGCGCAGTCTGGCGGAAGAGCGAAGGGGCAAGACACTCGATTGGCTGATGGCCCAACCGATCACGGAGTTCGAGCTCGTCCTCGGGAAGTTCCTCGGGAGCTGGGCCTTCGTCATGCTCGCGCTTCTCGGCACGCTCCCTACGGCGCTCGGAGTGCTCGGCGTTTCCGAGGCCGACCTCGGGATCGTGATCGCGCAGTACCTCGGCGGTACGCTTCTGGCCGGGCAGCTGACAGCGGTGGGCGTCTGGGCGTCGAGCATCACGCGGAACCAAATCACGGCGTTCATCGCGGCGTCCGCGATCAGCTTCGCACTTTTCCTGATCGGACTTCCGATCGTGCAGATCGGCTTGCCACCGACCGTCGCGGGGGCCGTCGCTCAGCTTTCGGTCGTGAGCCACTTCGAGAACGTCGCGCGAGGTGTGGTCGATTTCCGAGACGTGATCTACTTCGCGTCGACAGGCGGCCTCTTCGTGATGCTCGCCTGGGCGGCCGTCTCGCGGATGCGGCTCAGTCCGACGCGCGAGGAGTTCGCCCGTCTTCGCATCGGGTCGGCCGTCGTCGTACTCCTCGTCGTGATCCTCAACCTGGTCGGTAGCCGGGTCCGGGGGCGGATCGACCTCACGAGCCAGCGGCTCTACACCCTCTCCGAGGGCACGAAGGACATCCTGGGCGAACTCGACGATCTGGTGCAGATCAAGCTGTTCGCGTCGGCCGAACTCCCGCCCGAAGTGCAGCTCCAGCTTCGAGACGTGCGGGATCTCCTGGCCGACATGCGGACAGCGTCCAACGGCAATCTCCTCGTGTCCGACCTCGATCCGGATGAAGATGAGGACGTGGCCGAGGAAGCCGCGGCCCTCGGGATCTTCCCCATCGAATTCAACGTCCTCCGAGACGACAACTTCGAGGTTCGGCAGGGCTACTACGGCTTCTCGGTTTCGTACGCGGATGCCAACGAAGTCACCCCGCTGATTCAGCGGACCGACGATCTGGAGTTCCGCATCGTCTCTCAGATCTCGCGGATGACGAACACGGATCGCCCGGGCGTGTCGTTCGTCCAGGGCTTCGGTGCCAAGACGGACGCTGAGATCCCCGGCCTGCGACAGAGCCTCGCCGACCGGTACGAGATCCGGTCGATCGACATCGCCGGAGACAGCGCGTCGGCAATCTCTCGGGCTTCGACCGAGGTCCTCGTGTTGGCCGGTGCGACGGAGCCCATCGGCGATGCTGCACTCGCACGGGTGGAGGCGTTCGTTGCGGCAGGTGGCGCCGCGCTCGTACTCGCCGAACCGGTCGTCCTGAGTCCTCAGTCGCCCATGCCGATGCCGTCCATGGCAGGCATCGACGGCCTGCTCGAGTCTCGGGGTATTTCCCTGGTGCCCGGCATCATCGCCGATGTGGTGTCGAGCGAGCGGGTGTCTCTAGGTCGGCAGGGGGTCTTCAGCGTCGTGGCCCCGTACCCGTTGTGGCCGGTCGTCCAGCCGTCCGGAGATCACCCGGTTACGAACGGGTTGAACTCGATGAGTCTCGGATGGGGCGCGGCGCTCTCCATCCGCCCTGAAGCGGAGGGAGTCGTTCCGCTCTGGCAGACGACGGAGGGCGGGGCTGTGCAGCCGCTCCAGGCGCCGATCCTACCTGATCAGGAGTGGAACTTCCCGGAGGAGGAGATGGGGGTCCAGGTGGTGGCCGCGGCGGTCCTCCCGCCGGAGGGTGACTCGAGGGGACGGATGATCGTGGTGGGCGACGGGTCGTTCGCAGAGGCGCAGTACTCGCAGGCGAACCCGGGCAACCTCCTCTTCCTGGCCAATGCGATCGACTGGTTGGCGCAGGACGAGGCGCTGATCAACATCCGGTCGAAGAACCGGACTCCCCCCAGCTTGGTGTTCGAGTCCGAGGGGACGCAGGGGCTGCTGAAGTGGGGCAACCTGATTGGTCTTCCGCTGCTCATCGTCCTCCTCGGCTTCGTGCGGGTGACGGGGCGGCGCCGGCGAGCCGAAGCGCGGTGGGGAGAGGTGGTGTCATGACCGATCAGGGACTCAAGGCATTGGTTGGGGCTCTCGCGGTCCTGCTGGGCATCTGGGGGGTCGCCACCGTCATGGGCGGTCCTGGCGAAGGGTCGATCGGAGCATCGGGAGAGATCGCTTCGTTCTTCGACGATCTCGACGGACCGTCCCTCGTGGGCGCCTCGATCACCGGGCCGGCGGGGGGCCTTCAACTCGCTCGAGAGGAGGGCGGGTGGACGGCCAACGGTTTCCGGACGGACGAAGCGACCATCGCACAGTTCCTCGTGGCTGTTACGACCGCGGACATCGGAGATCTGAGCGCCACGAATCCGGACAACCACGAACGGATGGGGGTCACCGACGAGCGTGCGACCCGGGTGACCTTCCGGACGGAGGAGGGTTCGAAAGAACTCCTTCTCGGGGACACCGGTCGGCGGTTCCAGACGGCCTACGTCCGGCTTCCCGGTGAGGATGCCGTCTATCTCCTCGATGGCGATCTCGGATCTCAGCTGCGTCGCGGTGCGGACGACTTTCGAGACCGGGTACTGGCCCGGGTCGACACCGCGTCCGTAGCCCGCCTCGTCGTGGAGCGCGGGGACGGAGCGTACACCCTGGTGCGTGCGGACTCGTCCTGGTCCTTCCTTGAGGGCGGGTCCACGAGCGGAACGACCGTGACCAACATCCTGAGCGAGCTGTCGAACCTCGAGGCGACCGGCTTCTACGCAGAGAGCGATTCGGTCGCGCAGCTCGCGAGGGGCACGACGACGCGTGCGTTCGACGCTGCGGGGGCGATGGTGGGCGAGGTGGTCGTCGGAGAGGGTGAGACGGATCGATGGGCTCGAACGGCGGGCGACACCTCGATCTACCGACTATCGGCGTTCAGAGCCGGGCGGTTGGCGCCGTCACGGGCCGAGGTCGCGGGCGGAGGGTAGTCGGCCGTCGCCCTGCTGGATGCCTACTGCATCTGGTCGTAGTCGAGCCAGTCGAAGAGTGGATGCTCCCCGGGGAAGAGCCGACCGACGATCCGCGACGTGAGGGAGAGCCCTTGGGTCGAGTTGGCGAAGAAGACGAATCCCTGTGAGAGGTCGGGCACCACGTACACGAACGCCTTGAAGGGCCCGTTGTCTCCGTAGTGCCAGAGGGCCGTTCCTTGGGGCCTGTCTTCCAACGCCCAGCCGAGGCTCCAGGAGACCCCGTTCGCGACGGTGACGTCCGGTGACATGACGTCGCGGCCCCACTCAGGATCCTCCTCGAAGAGCTCGAGGGTCTGCCGGACGAATCGGAGGTAGTCCTCCGCAGTCGAGTGTAGGCTCGCGGCGGCGTTTCCCTCGGGCGGGGCTGGGCGTTTGGCGAACGTCGTGCCCCGCGTGTGGTGCGGCACAGCGAACTCCGGGGCCGAAAGCGAGTCGAAGAGGTAGCTGGAGTGAGTCATCGAGTACGGCCCGAAGACGTGCTCGTGCGCGAGCTCGTCGAGGGTTCGGCCCGTGACCTCCTCGACGACCCTTTGGAGGTGCACGTACCCCTCGCCCGAGTAGCCGAATCGTTCGCCGGGGTCGGATCGGAAGCCCAAGGGCTCTTGGCGGGCCCAGTTGGGGAAGCCGGTTTGGTGGCTCAGGACCAGTCGCGCCGTGAGCTCGTTCGAACGAGGGTCGTCCGGGAGTCGCGGATCGTCGTAGTAGCTCGCGAGGGGTTGGTCGATATCGATCGATCCGCCGCGGATCAGCCCGCGGATGATGTGCGCGAAGACGGGCTTCGACAGCGACGCGGCCTCGAAGAGGGTCGTGGTCTGGAGCTCACGGCCGGACTCGGCTTCCAGCTCGCCGAACGCCTGCGCCCACTCTTCGTCCCCGGAGAAGGCGGCGACCGTCATGCCCCGAATCCCGGACTCGGTCAGCCAGGCGGGGATGTCTCGCTCGAGGGAAGAGAGTGCCTCGGCCCACGCGCTCGAGGTCCGAGGCGCGTCTTGAGCTTTCGCGCAGATTGCGGTGGTGCCGAGGAGTACGGCCGCTCCGATCGAGGCCGGCCAACCCATTCTCTTGTGCATTCGGTGTCCGTTCCGTGCCGAGACCGCGCGACCGTACAGGTCGCGATCGCTCCATCGGACAGTCCGGAAGACCGCGTGGTTGGAAGACCCTGCGCTACGAGCTGGAGAGGTCTCGCCACGCGTCGGCGTACAGGCCCGCGAAGCGCTTCAGGTAGCCGGGATACTCTCCGGCCGCCTCGTGCACGGCGCTCCGTTCGAGGTCGACGATCGTGAGTGGCTCCGTCGTTTCCGCCAGGACCGTCCCGTCCGGTGCGATGGCGATCGAAGGCCCGCCGATCGGCGCACCGTTTTCAGGCCGCGGTCGGTTGACCGAGACCAGATACGCGCCGCTCATGACTGCGTTGGCCCGGAGCACGATCCGCCACCGCTCGTATGTGCCGGGGGGTGTCGCGCGCGGAGCGAACACCACTTCGGCCCCTTGAGCGGCGAGGAGCTGGAAGCCCTGGGGCCGGTTCACGTCGGAGCAGATCTGGAGGCCCGAGTTGAGGGGGAGTGCGTCCACGACACGGGGTGGCTCTGTCCCCGGCTCGTAGTGACTCGTTTCCCAGTACCCCTCCTCCTCGGGGAGATGGACCTTCCGGTACCGAGAGATGACGTCGCCCTCGGGATCGTAGACGATCGCCGTATTGTGGCGAATGCCGTCGTCGTCGGTCACGATCGCTCCGCCGACCAGCGCGACTCCCGCCTCCCGAGCGGCATTCGCCATCCGCGCTTGCCTCGGCCCCCCGACCGGCTCGGCGTCCTCGTCCTTCGCCACCTTCGAGTACGGGGACCAGCCATTCAACGGGAGCTCGGGAAGGACGGCGATGTCGGCTCCCCGGCCCGCGGCGTCGATCAGCATACGGGTGAGCTGGTACCCCTCGGGATCGTCGAAGAAGACCTCGGTCACCAGCGCCACACGCATCGAACTCATCCGAACGAGATGCCTTGGGCGAGCGGGAGCTCGGTGCTCCAGTTCACGGTGTTCGTCTGGCGGCGCATGTATGCCTTCCACGAGTCGCTTCCGGACTCACGGCCGCCGCCGGTTTCTTTCTCGCCCCCGAAGGCTCCGCCGATCTCGGCCCCGGACGTACCGATGTTGACGTTCGCGATGCCGCAGTCCGATCCGCGATGCGAGAGGAAGTACTCGGCTTCCCGGAAGTTGTCCGAGAAGATCGCCGACGAGAGACCCTGCGGGACGTTGTTGTGGATGGTGAGGGCCTCGTCCATCTCGGCGATGGCTTCGGATGCAGAAGCGTCCGCAGAGCCGTATTCGAGGATGTACAAGATTGGTGCGAAGGTCTCGTCCTGTACGATCTCGAAGTGGTTCTCAGCCCGAGCGATGCAGGGCGTCACGTACAGGCCACCGGGATAGTCCTCTCCTTCGAGGACGTCGCCGCCGTACAGGATCTCACCTCCCTCGGCGACAACCTTCCCCTTGGCGGAGAGGAGTCCGTTCACTGCGTCCTGGTTGAGGACCGGGCCCATGAGGGTTCCGTCGTGAAGCGGGTTGCCGATCTGGACGTCTTTGTACGCCGTGACGAGGCGCGACACGAGTTCGTCGCGAATCGATCGGTGGGCGATGATGCGGCGGGTGCTCGTGCACCGCTGGCCGGCGGTACCGACGGAACCGAAGAGGATCGCGGGTAGAGCCAGGTCGAGGTTTGCACTCGGCGTGACGATGATCGCGTTGTTGCCGCCCAGTTCGAGGATCGACCGCCCGAGGCGCGACCCGACGACTTCGCCGACCCGCTTCCCCATCCGGCACGACCCGGTGGCGGACACGAGCGGGATACGCCGATCGTGCAGCATCCGTTCACCGATCGTCGCGCCCTGACCGACGATGAGCGAGAAGATCGCCGGGTCCACGTCGTTCTCGCGGCACACCTGCTCGGCGATCTTGGTCACGGCCACGGCAGTGAGAGGCGTCCGCTCCGACGGCTTCCAGAGGGTCGCGTCACCACAGACGGCGGCGAGGGCCGCGTTCCAACTCCACACTGCGACCGGGAAGTTGAAGGCACTGATCACGCCGACGACGCCGAGCGGGTGCCACTGCTCGCGCATGTGGTGGTCTTCGCGCTCGCTCGCGAGAGTCAGCCCGTAGAGCTGGCGCGAGAGACCCGTCGCGAAGTCGCAGATGTCGATCATCTCCTGGACTTCGCCTTCGCCCTCGGCCTTGATCTTCCCCATCTCGAGCGTCACGAGGGCACCCAGGGCCTCCTTCTTGTCTCGGAGCAGATTCCCGAGCTGACGGATCACTTCGCCACGCTTGGGGGCAGGGATCTTTCGCCAGCTCTCGAACGCCGCTTGGGCTCGCGCGACGATCTGGTCGTACTCGTCCTCGGTGACCTCACGCACGCTCCCGAGGCGGGCGCCATCGATCGGTGAGTGCACGTCGATGACCGGGCCGGACGCCATCCAGTCGCCGGCGAATCCGCCGGGGTTTTCGTCTTCGATCCCGAGGGCGTGGAGGATCTCTTGGGTCGTCATGTGCGCGGTGAGGAAGGGGGGGATAGGCGGGAGAGACACGAATTCTCACGGGCCGCAACGGCCAGGGGAAGGGGCCGTGTTGACGCGACGTTGAAGGGCTTCTATTATCGGTCACCGATAGTAACGGTCACCGATATAGTGCGATGCCTCGATCCAAGAACCCTCGCGACCTGCTGACACCGGCGGCGCTACACATCCTGATGACTCTCGCCAGTGGATCCCTGCATGGGTACGGGATCAAACACGCGGTCGAGGAGCGGACCGACGGGCGATTGTCCCTCGGTCCCGGTACGCTGTACGAGGCCATCCACCGGATGGCGGCCGACGGCTGGATCGAAGAGGTCGAGTCGTCCGGTCGGCGGAGGATCTACCGGATCACGGAGGTCGGGCGGAACGTCCTCACGGACGAGCTGTCCCGGCTCGATGACATCGTCTCGTACGCCCGGGATGCGGACCTCATCCCGAAACCGACGTGAAGAGGCGTCGCTGGGTCGATTGGCTTCTCGGAGTGTACCCGGAGCCCTTCCGACGGGCTCACGGTTCGGAGATCGCCGAACACGTCGACGAGACGCTCCGGGCGGCGGGTGTACGTCGGCCCTGGGTGGCGTGCACCGTGGCGCTCGATCTGCTTCGGGGGGCACTGAGACTGCGCGTGCGTCCGGCCGGACCACAGCTCCCCGTGGGCTCGCGCTGGGGCGGCCTCGGCTCCGACCTGCGCGTGACGGTGCGCACCCTCCTCAAGCAGCCTGGCTTCAGCGGGGTGGTCGTCGGCACCCTCGCCCTCGGGGTCGGGATGAACGCTGCGCTCTTCAGCCTCCTCGAGCAGACCGTCTTCCAACCCTTCGACTACGAAGACCCGGATCGATTGGTCTATCTCAGCGCGGAGATGCCGGTCGACGAGATCAGCAACGCGCACTTTTCGGGCGGCGATCTCCGTGACCTCCGAGAGGTCGGTGCCTTCGAAGGCGTCGAGGGTGTCGCGCTGATTCGACAGAACCTCCACGGTGCCGGGCTACCGAGACAGGTCGCGGTCGGATGGGCGTCCGGGGGCTTCCTCGAGCTGTTGGGAGTCGAGCCCGAGCTCGGGCGGCTACACACGCCGGACGATCCACCTGGGACGCTCGTTCTGTCGTCGGCTTTGTGGTCGGGGGCGTTCGACTCCGATCCCGACGTCCTCGGACGGAGCGTCCAACTCGACGGGCATCCGTACACGGTGGTCGGCGTGCTCCCCGCCGGGTTCGAGGCGCACCTCCCGTGGTCGGATGTGTCCCCGCCGGACATCGAGGTGTGGAAGAACCCGGACAACTTCTGGCAAAACGGAGACCCGTGGGGCGCGCAGGGGCCGGAGTTCTCTCTCGTCCAGGTCGTCGGGCGCCTTCGACCCGATGCGGCGCTCGTCGACGCACAAGCCGGGGTCGATAGGGTGGGGGAGTCGCTGCGGGCACGTTTCCCGGCCTTCGAGGAGGCCGGCTTCCACATCGTCGCCCACGACTTGCACGATCGGGTGGTCGCGAACGCGCGACCGCTCCTCGTCATGCTCGCCGGGTCGGTCCTCGCCGTCCTGCTGATCGGGTGCGCCAACGTGGCGGGCCTGCTTCTCGTGCGGGGCCATCGCCGCCGCCGGGAGATTGGGCTCCGCGTTGCCCTGGGCTGTTCGACAGCCCGAGTCGGACGACTGCTGATGATGGAGAGCGCCACGCTCGCGGCCGCGGGAAGTTGCCTCGGGCTGGCCTTGGCCCTGTGGGCGGTCGGGATGGCTCCGCGCTGGGCTCCCTCCGCGCTTCCCCGTCTCGATGAACTCGCGATGGACATCACGGTCGTGGCCTTCTGCGGCGGGCTGGCTGTGCTGGTGACCCTCCTGGTGGGGGTCGTGCCGTCGTGGATCGCGGTACGCGGTGACCCAGGGTTGGGTCTCCAGTCGGCGCGAGTGGCGGGCACCGGAGGGGGAGCGGTCCGCCGAACGCTCGTGGTCGGTCAGATCGCGACCTCGCTTGTTCTTCTCGTGTCGGCGGCGTTGCTCCTCGGTAGCACGGCTCGTTTGCAGCGAGTCCAGCCGGGCTTCGACGCCTCCGATGTCTTCACCTTCGGGGTTTCGATTCCGGGCACTCAGTACGGGTGGCCCGAAGAAGCGGGGGCCTTCTACCGAGACGTGGAGACGCACGTGGCTGCCCTGCCAGGTGTCGAGGCCGCGGGAGTGGTGTGGCCGATGCCCTTTGCGGGCAGCTGGTCGTCTCCGGTGTTGATCGAGGAGGACGAACGGCGAGATCTCGGTCAGGCGTCGTACCGACTCACGACCGAGCAGTACTTCCCGACGATGCGGATCCCGCTCCAAGAGGGGAGGCTCTTCCGGGAGGGGGATCGGCGGGAGGTCGCCGTCGTGAGTCGCTCCCTGGCGGAACGCGCATGGCCGGGCCGATCGCCGATCGGCCTCGAGGTTCTCGCGACCCCCTGGGGCGGCGACCCCGTCTCGTTCGAGGTGATCGGCGTCGTCGGAGACGTGCGGTATCGAGACCTCCGCGAGCCGCCCGAGGGCGCCATCTACTTCGACGCGCGTTCGTGGTCGTGGGTCGACTGGGAGGTCCACGTGCTCGTCCGGTCCGCCGTGGCACCGACGGCCCTCGTGCCCGCGCTCCGCTCGGTCGTGGCGGAGGTGGACCCGACGATACCGCTCGCACACCCGGCTCCTCTTGCGGACGGCATCGCGCAGCAGACGGCACGTCCTCGATTCGTCCTGACGCTGCTCCTGGCGTTTGCGGGATCGGCGGCATTGCTGGCCGTGGTCGGCCTGTACGGCGCCATCTCGTACGCCGTCGGCCTTCGCCGGAGGGAATTCGGTGTGCGTGTGGCGCTCGGGTCCGGTCGATCCGGGATCCGAGCGCTCGTACTGCGAGAGAGCGGGCGGCTGATCGCGATCGGGGTGGCGCTCGGACTGCTCGGCGCCGTCGCGGCCAGCTCCGCATTGGAGGCGATGCTCTTCGAGGTCTCGGGCACCGATCCGGCGACGTACGTCGGGGCGGCGCTCCTTCTCGGATGTGCGGCTTTGGCCGCGACGTGGGTCCCCGCCTGGCGGGTCGGCCGGATGGATCCGGTCGTGGTGTTGAGGAACGACTAAGCGCCAGTCCGGCGCAAACGAATAGGGAGGGGAAGGGATGAAGAGGGAATTGCTGGCGTGTATTGTGTGCGCCACTGCGACCGTGGGGTTCGCCCCTGGGGCCTCGAGTCAGGAGGCCCCGCCGCTACCCACCGATGTGCCCATCTGGGCGGTCGGTGGTGACGAGGTCGACGGTCGACGTCTACGGCCGTACGACAGAGCCCCGTTCACGATCGGCCGAACCGACAAGGAGGGGCCGCTCGATGTCGGGGAAACCGTGCGGGCCGCAGCGATCCAGACGATGTCGCTACTCGCGGACCACCGCGGCGGTCGAGACGTGTGGGTGCGGAGCTTCGAGATGGCCCGCGCGGGAGACCCGACCGTGTTGGCGAGCGGGGAGATCGTGATGGACCGACGAACCCTCGCTCCGATCTCGTCGACGCTCCGCCAGGGGGAGTCGACGAGCGCGATCGAGTACGACTGGGACGGCCGTGAGATCCGCGCGACGGGGGCGGATGTGCAACCGGTCGATCGGACGATGCTCGAAGCCGCGGCCCATGAGACGTGGGTCGGCGCGATCGACTGGTCGGCCGTGGCGCGCGCGAGGATCCCGGCAGTCCTGGCCGGGGGCGGCGGCGCCTGGTGGGCTGTCCCTCGGGTCGTGGGCCGGGAGGATGTCGAGCTCGGAGACGGGGCACGCAGGGAAGCCTTCGTCATCGAGATGGACTGGTGGAGCATGGACCCGAGCGACGCGACGTTCACGCCCGGAGGAGGCGCGAACGGGACGGCGGGCACCGGCGGCAAGTACTGGGTGCTCGTGGATCCACCGGAGGGGATGCCGCCGGTGGTGCGGATCCAGACCGAGGTCGACGCGACGATGGACAACGTCGTCGAACACCGTCCGGAGCACGGCATGAGCGACTAGCGACCGCGCGTCGGGGTCGATCAGCGGGTCAGCGTCGAGATGGGCGGAGCGGTGAAAACCGTTCCGCCCTATCGGTTGCGGGGTCCCCCCCATCGAACCATCGTCTCGGCCGTCCGGCCAGCAGGGCTCCGATAACACATCCCCCTTGCCCCTCGGCCGGTTTCTAACTTTGTTAGTGTAGAGTGCTAACAATGTTAGAGGTGAGGCATGGCAAGAGACGGGTTGGGCGAGTTGGAGCATCAGACGATGCTCGCGTTGCTCCGACTGGGCGACGAGGCGTACACCGCGCCAATCGCCGAGGAGCTCGAGGAGCGCACCGGTCGGCGGACCAAGGTCGCGGCTGTCTACATCGTGCTCCGCCGGCTCGAAGAGAAGGGCTTGGTGACGTCGGTGCTGCAGGAAGGCGGCTCTCGCGGTAGCCGGGACAAGCGCTACTTCCAGGTCACCGAGCTGGGGATGGAGCGGCTGCGTCGCGCTCGCGCCGCCTACGCTTCGCTGTGGGAAGGACTGGATTCTCTGCTCGTGCCGAGCAAGTGACGAAGACACCACAGCCGGATCGACGCTGGCGCTGGGTGCTGGCTCGCTCGCTCCCGCCTCGGGATCGGGCGTTTCTCCTCGACGAGCTCGACGACGCATTTGTGCGTCGCGCCAGCAGAGACGGGG
This sequence comes from Gemmatimonadota bacterium, assembly GCA_039030015.1. Lineage (GTDB taxonomy): Bacteria > Gemmatimonadota > Gemmatimonadetes > Longimicrobiales > Gaopeijiaceae > UBA2589. The sequence goes on from JBCCEZ010000008.1 coordinate 41,385, forward strand.
AGCGGGCCGCTCAGCGATGGTATCGCGAAGAAGTGATGGGCTTTGCCCTTCGGGTGCCCGACCGGGGCTTCCGAGGGTTCAAACACGTTCTTGGGGGGTGGATGATGGATGGGGTTCGACAGCTGTTGCAGGTCACACGCTCGCTGCGCCGGTCGCCGGGCTTTGCGACACTCGCGACACTGACACTGGCGCTCGGGATCGGTGCGAATGCGCTGATCTTCGCCGTGGCGGACCACGCGATTCTGAGAGCGCTTCCGTACCCGGACTCCGACGAACTCGTCGCGGTGATGGAGGGCTGGGGGACGTCGCTCGGCACTCTCGAGATTCTCGAGCGCGACCTCACGACGGTCTCGGCGATCGGTGGTGCGCTCGATGCGACGGGGATGACGCTCGAGGTCGAGGGAGCTCCGGCTCGACGGGTTTCCGTGTCCCTCGCCACGCCGTCGTACCTGACGGCCATCGGCGTAGCGCCGGTGCTGGGTCGGCCCTTCCGGCCGGAAGAGGCCGAGCCGGGGCGAGGTGGCGTTGTCCTTCTGAGCGCGGACTTCTTCGCGGACTCCTACGGGGCCGACCCCTCCGTTCTCGGCACGTCGATCCTCCTCGACGACGAGCGGTACGAGATCGTCGGCGTTCTCCCCGAGGGCTTCGACCTTCCGTCGGCGCGCAACGATCTCTGGATCCCGGCTACGGTCGACGGCTCGCCGGCCAACGTCGGGTATCACTGGGGCATGGGCGCATTCTCGATGGTGGCACGCATGGCCCCCGGCGCAACGCCCGAACTGGTCAAGGAAGACCTCCTCAGCGCACAGGAGACCGCTCGCCTCGCGAATCCGCTCTGGACGCCCCCGCCCGGCTTCTGGGACGATGCGGTGATCTCGACGCTTCAGGAGGCGCGTAGCCGCTGGGCCCGAACACCCCTCATGGTGTTGGTCGGGGCCGTGATGGTCGTGCTCCTCGTCGTGTGCGCGAATGTGGCGAACCTCCTGCTCTCGCGAAGCCTGGCCCGTCAACGAGACCTCGCGGTTCGGACGGCACTCGGGGCCGGCCAGGGGCAGATGGCGCGCCAGCAGCTCCTCGAGGTCGTCGTGTTGGCCGGCATGGGGACGCTCGTCGGTCTCGCGCTCGCGAGCGGCGGACTCGAGCTTCTGCGCCCACTCCTCCCGCCGGAAATCCCAGGCCGAGAGGGCATCGCCCTCGATCTGCGTGTGATCGGGGTCACCGGGGTCATCGCCCTCTTCGTCGCCGTCATCGCGGGTGCGCTGCCGGCGTTCCGTGTGACTCGACAGTCCCCGGGGGACTTCCTGCGAGACGCGGGGCGTGGGCGGACCGCGTCCGTCGGGCGTCGACGGACCACGACCTTCCTGGTGACGGCTCAACTGGCCGCGGCCGTCGTGCTCGTCGCGGGGTCGGGCCTGTTGGGTCGAAGCCTGTACAACCTCAGCCGGGTCGACCCCGGCTTCGAGTCCGAGGGTCGGGTCACGGCACGGTTGGACCTGCCGCCGGGGCTCCCTGGTGGAGCGGAAGCACGGGCTCTCTTCTTCCAGCAACTCGAGGAGACCCTCGAGGCCGATCCCGCGCTTCGTGACGTGGCGTTGGCCTCGTCGATCCCCTTTGGGACCGAGTGGGAGAGCATGGCGGTCTTCATCCCGGGCGTTACCGAGGACCCGAACGATCTCCCGGTCGTGCAGCAGCGTAGGGTGACACCCGACTTCTTCGCGGTCGCCGACATACCGCTGCGTGCGGGACGTGGATTCGAGCGTTCGGACGAGCTCGGATCGACGGAAGTGGCGGTCATCGATCAGACCTTTGCGGACCGCTTCTTCCCTGGCGTCGACCCAGTGGGCCGGACGATCCGGTACCCGTGGCGGGACGCGACGGACATCCAAGTCGTGGGGGTCGTCGGGCCGACCACCGACGACGACCTCGCCTCGGACGCCGAGCCCACGGTCTGGTTCCCCTTGGGACAGTTCACGAATCGGCTGATGATCGGACACGGCATCGTCGTGGCCCGTGGGGGTGCGGATCTGACAGCGTCGCTCGGCGCGCTCCAGACCCGTGCTCGCGACTTCGACGAGCGCATCGCCGTCAGCGAACTCGTGACCTATCCGGACCTCCTGCGCGACTCGCTGGCGTCGGCGCGGCTGATGTCGATGCTGCTCCTGATCTTCGCGCTCTCGACCCTCGTGCTCGGGTGTGTCGGGGTGTACGGCGTCGCCAGCTTCTCCGCGCGTGAGCGAGTCCGGGAGATCGGAGTGCGCATGACGCTCGGCGCGCACCCGTCCGAGATTCGACAGCGGATGTTCCGAGAATCGCTCGCTCTCGCGTTGCCAGGAGGGATCCTCGGCATCGCCGCGGCGGCCCTATCCGGGCGTGTCTTGGCGAGCTTCCTCTACGGCGTCTCGAGCTTCGATCCGCTGACCTTCACGGTGACCCCGCTCGTGCTGGTCTTGGCCGCGATGGCCGCGACGTACCTCCCTGCCCGGCGCGCGACCCGGGTGAACCCCGTGGAGGTTCTCCGGGCCGAGTGATGGTGAGCGAACGGGGGCGTCAGCCCCCGTTCGCCTTCTTCGAGGCCCACATCGCGCGGCGGTCCGACGCGCTCGTATCGATCTCCGGCCGGAAGGCACGGATGAGGCGGACGTGGCCGGGTCCGAACAGCTTCTGCAGCGCGTCGACGGTGTCACGGTCCGGGGTCGCCTTGAGGGAGCGGGACCGAAGCCGCGGGGCCAACTCCCCATTGTCCTGACCGACCTGCAGCCAGACGGGCGACGCACCCGGATGCGCCTCCAAGACCCGCTTCGCCTCGGCGAAGTCCTCCGCGACTGCCTTCGATTCGAGTGAAAGCTCGATCTGGATCGCCAACTCACCGCTGTCCCGCACCTCATCGAGCAGGCGCACCGCTTCGAGGAACATAGGCGGGTCCTCCTCGTCGCCGGCTCGGTCGCTGATGCGCCCCGCGACGACGAGGACGGCGTCGGTCTCGATCAGCTCTTTGTACTGCTGCCACTTATCGCCGAAACAGAGGATCGTCGCGGTCCCGGTGAAATCTTCGACGATGACCTTCCCCCACTCGTTGTTGCTTCGCGAGATCTGTCGAGCGACCGACGTCACGACGCACGGGAGCTCTACGAGCTGACCGGGTCGCTCGATCAGCGTCGACGACGACACGGGTTCGAACGCCCGGACGATGTCTTGATACCGATCGAGTGGGTGTCCCGAGATAAAGAAACCCAGGGCCGCCTTTTCCCGCTTCAGTCGTTCGGGTTCGGGCCACTCCGGCACGTTCGGGAGTGAGGGCTCCCGACTCGGCAGCGCCGAGGCGTCTCCGAAGAGTGAGGCCTGGCCAGCCTCCTTCTCGGCCTGACGTGCTTGGACCTCTCCATACGCCGTGTCCAACCCTGCCAGCAGCTGAGAGCGGTGACCGAAGTCATCGAGCGCACCCGCCGCGATGAGCGCTTCGCACGCGCGTTTGTTCAGCGCCCTGATGTCGATGCGCTCGAGGAAGTCGAAGAGGGAGGTGAATCGTCCGTCCTTCCTCGCCTCCAGCACCGAGAGGGCCGCGGCGTGGCCGACGCCCTTCACGGCTCCGAGGCCGAATCGGATCCGATCCTTGGGTGTCACGGTGAACTTCCACCGCGATTCGTTCACGTCGGGTGGCAGGACTTCGACCGAATCGTCGAGCTTCGGCAGATACCGGGGCAGGTCTCGGCACGCACTGATGTACTTCACGACGCTGTCCGTCGTGTCGAGTACGGACGACAGCAACGCGGCCATGAACTGCGCCGGGTAGTGGGCCTTCAGCCAGGCGGTGTGGTACGAGACGAGGGAGTACGCGGCGGAGTGGCTTCGGTTGAAGCCGTAGCGACCGAAGGTCTCGATCTGTTCGGCGAGGTCCTCGGCGATCTTCTGATCGACCCCGCGCTCCACCGACCGCTCGACGAACTTGCCGAGCTCCTGTTTGATCAGCTCGGCGATCTTCTTCCCGACCGCCTTCCGCAGTACGTCCGCTTCCCCGAGCGTGAAGCCGGCGAGTTCGGACGCGATCCGCATCACCTGCTCCTGGTAGACGATGACGCCGTACGTCGGCTCCAGGACCTTCTCGAGTGATGGATGCGGATAGCTCACGGCCTCCTGCCCGAGCTTCCTCCGGATGAAGACGTCCGTCATTCCGGAGTCGAGAGGGCCCGGACGGATCAGCGCGTTCGTGGCGACGAGATCCTCGAACCGGTCGCAGCGCATGCCGCGCAGCTTGTCGTTCGCGAGTGACGACTCGAACTGGAAGATCCCCGCGGTCCCACCGCGCGCCATCATCTTGTAGACCGCCGGGTCGTCGAGCGGCAGGTCATCGACGATCGCGTATTCCTCGTCCGTCTCCGGATGCTTGAGGGCTCCGTACCGCTCCCGCACCATCTCCACGGCATCGTGGATCACGGTAAGTGTCTTGAGACCCAGGAAGTCCATCTTCAACATGCCCGCTTCTTCGAGCGCGTTCATGTCGTACTGCGTGACGACCATCGCGTCGGCGTCGGTCGAGGCGTTCTTGCCGCCTTGCACGCTGACCGGGACGTAGTCGTCGATCGGGCCCGGTGCGATCACGACACCGGCGGCGTGCACCGAGGAGTGACGCGCGAGCCCTTCGAGCGTGATCGAGTAGTCGAAGAGCTGTTTGTGCCGCTCGTCCTGCTCGTAGAGCGCCTTCACCTCTTTGAGGTTGTCCACGGCCTCTTGGACCGTGAACGCCTGCCCGGGCTGATTCGGGATCAGCTTGGCGATCTTGTCCGTCTCGAAGGGAGCGAAGCCCAACGCGCGCCCGACGTCCTTGATGACCGCACGGCTCTTCATCGTCCCGAAGGTGATGATCTGCCCGACGGCGTCCTTACCGTACTTCTCGCGCGTGTACTCGATGACCTCGCCGCGGCGCTCGTAGCAAAAGTCGATGTCGATATCCGGCATCGAGATCCGCTCGGGATTCAGGAATCGCTCGAAGAGCAGATCGAACTCGATCGGATCGAGGTTCGTGATCCCGAGGGCGAAGGCGACCAACGAACCCGCCGCCGATCCTCGGCCCGGGCCCACCGGGATGTCGTTGTCCCGAGCCCACCGAATGAAGTCCTGCGTGATGAGGAAGTACCCGGCGTAGCCGGTGCCCTTGATGACCCCCATCTCGTAGTCGAAGCGCTCCTGGACGTGCTCCGGAAGCGGGTCCCCATAGCGCTCCTTGGCGCCCTCCAAGGAGAGGTGCTCGAGAAAAGCGTTCTCGTCGTTGTGCTGCGCAGGGAGCGGGAACTCCGGGAGGTAGTACTTCTTCTCGAAGACGAGGTCGACCTCGTCGCACACCTTGAGCGTGTTCTCGATGACGTCGGGCCGGTCCGCGAAGTGCGCGGACATCTCGTCCCCGTTCTTGAAGTAGAGGCCCTCGTCGTAGTGCATCCGATTCGGGTCGTCCCGGTCCTTGCCGAGTCCGATGCACAGCAGGACGTCGTGGGCGTCGTGGTCGTGGGCGCACATGAAGTGGGCGTCGTTCGTCGCGACCACGGGGAGGCCCAGCTCGTCCCCGAGCTTGAAGATCTGTTCGTTCAGCTCGGACTGGCCGTGCGTCCCGTGCCCCTGCACCTCGAGGTAGTAGCGGCCGTCGAAGACGTTGGCGTACCACGACGCCGTCTCCATCGCCCCTTCCCAATTCCCGGCCTGCAGGTGGCGGGAGACCTCGCCGGCCATACACGCCGACGAGACGATGATGCCCTCGCTGTGCTTCGCCAGCACCTCGCGATCGACGCGAGGGTTGTAGTAGAAGCCCTCCGTGTATCCGATCGAGGAGAGCTTGATCAGGTTCTTGTAGCCCTGGAGGTCACGCGCCAGGAGGACGAGATGGAAGGCCGATCGTTCTCCCGGTCCGCCCTTCGAACGGTCTCGGCGATCCCCGGGGGCGACGTACGCCTCCATCCCGATGATCGGCTTCACACCCTCTTTCCTGGCCATTTTGTGGAAGTGCCAGGCTCCGAACATGCAGCCGTGATCGGTCAGCGCGATCCCGGGCATCTCGAACTCTTTCGCCTTGTGGACGAGATCCGTCAGGCGGTTCGCCCCGTCCAGGAGGGAGTATTCCGAGTGGGTGTGAAGGTGGACGAAGCTCACTGCGTATTCGGGCGTCGGACGGGGTGATCATGGCGAAGGCTCGGAACGTAACCGAAGGCGCAACCCGCGCCAGGATGGGGTCGATCGCGAGCGCGTAGGCCCGTTGAAGTTGTCGTCTTCCCAACACGACCGAACACCGTCGGTCGGCCCTCCGACGACGTGATCCTTGTTCGCCCGAGCCGCGTTTCGCATGGATGGACGTGTTCGTATCCACATGCTCCGGACCCTCCTCGTGCGACGATCGGCCCTCGTATTCCTCACCTCGGTGGGCGTGATGACGCTCCCCGCAGATGCGGCGGCCCAGTATGCACTCCCACTCCTTTCAACGGAGATCGATCTCGCTGCGTTCGACATCCCGTCCGTCGACGAGATCCGTCGGGGCCGGGTGTCCGTCGTCTACAAGACGGAGGGTGTGGAACTCGTCCCGTACTACGTCCGTGCCGACGCGCACCAGCCGCGGCCGTCCTATCCGGATCCGCCCCTGACGCCGACGCGGAGCGACGCTCCGCGCGTCGACACGAGACAGACGGCGTTGTGGGTGTGGAATACGGCCGAAATCCTCCGGGTGGCGGAGGAGCGTAGGGCGTTCCTCGACTTCGTCGAAGCGCGGGGCATTACGCGGATCTTCCTCTACCTCCCCCCCGCGGAGGGTGAACGGGCCCGGTCCGGCTTCATCCCCTTCTCGAGCGCGGAGGTCGGGCCTCTCCTCGGTGAGCTGACCGCTCGTGGTGCCCGCGCGTACGCGCTCGACGGCGATCGGTATTACGTCCTCGACGAGAACCACGAGGGCGTCTACCGGACGGTCCGCGCCCTCGTCGAGCACAATCGACGGGTGCCGGAGGAGCAGCGCTTTCTCGGCGTGCGGTACGACATCGAGCCGTACTTGGTCCCAGGTTTCCAGGGAGCGCTACGGCAGCAGCTGTTGGACGGGTATGTCACGCTGATAGCCGGCGCAGCCGAGATCGCAGGGGAGGGGGGCCTCCGCATCGCCGTCGACATTCCCTTCTGGTTCGATGCACCGGACGAGGAGTCCGGCGTGTACATGGAGGCCACCCTCGATGGGCACCGAGCGCCGATACTCGACCACGTGATGGCGCACGTCGATGACATCGCGATCATGGACTACCGGACGTCGGCGCTCGGCGCCAACGGCGCCGTGGTCCACGCCCATCGCGAGCTCGAACTCGGCGAACAGTACGGCGTGGACGTCTTCGTCGGTGTCGAGACGGTCGATCTCCCGGACGAGGACCTCCTCACCTTCTTCGGGCCCAGCGGCGAAGGTCTCCCATCCCACTCCGACGCTCGATGGATCGTGCTCGAGGGGCGCCACGAAGCCCGGCCGCGCATCTGGGTGGTCGATAGTTCCGAGGCGTTGGCCGAACTACGGGAGCGGACTCGGGGCGCGGCGTCTCTCCGGCATTGGGCGGCGGGTCGGCCGGCGCGCGTCGCCGCGGACATGCAATCCTTCCATCACCTCGGGGCCGACCGGATGCATGAGGTGACGGACGAGATCGTGCGCCACCTGACCGGGTCGGCCGCCTTCGTGGGGCTCGCCTACCACGAGTACCGCACGCTCAAGGAGCTGTTCGAGCGCCGCTGAATTGCGATGGCGCGTTCGCGTCCGCACCGTGTCCGCACTCTTCAAGCTTGAGAGGCGATGATGCGACACGCGTTTCAGTGGATTCGAATCGGGCTGGCTCTAGTGGTCGGGGTCCTCGCGCTGGGGATCACGTGGGCGAGCTGGGAGGCCGACCGTGTGATGAGTCGGACGTACGACGTTCACGCCGACCACGGCTCGCCGGAGTCGAGCGCCGATCGCGTCGAGTCGATCGAGCGGGGTCGCCGCCTCCTCGAGGCACGGTATCCGTGCGCCGACTGCCATGGAGCGGACTTCTCCGGTGGGACGATGGTCGATGCGTTCCCGATGGGGCGGCTGCTCGGGCCGAATCTCACCGATGGCGTGGGCACTGTGGTCTCGGAGTACACGTACGAAGACTGGGACCGGATCGTGCGACACGGTGTGAAGCCGGACGGGACTCCGTCGATCATGCCGTCGATCGACTTCCGCGAGATGTCGGATCAGGAACTCGCCGACATCGTCCACTACATCGCGTCGCAACCCGCGGTGGACAACGAAGTCCCGACGGTGAAGCTCGGTCCACTCGGTATGGTGCTCGTGGCCACCGGTCAGATCCCCCTCTCCGCCGATGAGCTCGCGGGACGGACCGCGCACCGCGCGGAGCCACCCGCGACGGCCGTCGACGTCGAGTTCGGGGCGCACCTCGCGGCCGTGTGTGCCGGCTGTCACGGCCCGGCGTTAGCGGGCGGGCCGATCCGCGGCGGAAATCCGTCGTGGGCGCCGGCGTCCAATCTGACGCAGCATGCCGACGGTCTCGCGGACTGGACGCTCGAGGACTTCCGCAGATTGATTGCGGACGGTGTATCGAGAACCGGTGCGGCGACGCAGGCTCCAATGGACCTCGCGTTGCCGCTCATGCAACGCATGACCGATGTCGAGGTAGAAGCACTGTGGCTCTACCTCGAGTCGTTGGAGCCCTTGCCGACGGGGGGATGAGGACATGACGGGGTCGCCGGACGATCGGAGGATGACGGGTCGACGAAGGTCCGTGGCGATGGGGGTCGCCTTGGCCGTATGGGCTCCTGTCCAACTCGCGGGCCAAGAGATCCGGGGACAGGTCGTCGATGCGGCAAACGGTGCGTCTGTCGGCTTGGCGGCGGTCGTCCTACTGGACGCCGACCGCACGCCTCTGGACATGGTGGCGGCCGATGTGGAGGGCTTCTACCAGATGCCGGTGCCGGGTGCCGGTGAGTACTACCTCTTCGTCGAACGACTCGGGTACTTCGAGAACGAGTCACCCCTTCTCGCCATCGGTGAGAGCGGGGTTTTCGGCGCAGACTTCGAGCTCCGGCCCGAGCCCTTCCGACTCGATCCACTCGAAGTCACGGTCAACAACGAAACTCTGGAGGACTTCCTGACGCTCGAGTTCGGGATGCATCCGGCGTCGGTCCCCGGATATCGCGCGATCCAGGGCGTGCGGCTCGCCGAGGCTCAGCTGAAGGCCGCCGACAACACCGACCTGCTCCGTTGGCTGTACATCCCCGTGAGCCACGGGCGCGAGGTCTGCGTGGGATCGTACGGACGTGGGACCGCGCTCCCCGAACGCATGGGGTATCAACGCGTCATGGCGGCGTCCGCTTCCGCGGATCCGACCACCCAGTGTGGAGCGTTGTACTTGGACGGTATCCTGTGCCGAAACGAACACATCGAGTCGATCGACCGCTCGAAGGTCGCGGTCGTCGTCGTGACGCGTGGCGTCGTCCGCCTCTACACGCGCGACTTCGATTGGACGTTCCGGCCCGCCGGGAACGCAGGGGCATGCTGAGGCGGCTGGTGCGACTGGCCACCGTCGTCGTGGTGGGCGTCGCGTCCACGCTGTTGGGCATGACGCCGGAGCTGTCGGCCCAGGAGGTCCGAGGCACCGTGACGGACGCGTCCAATGGCGCGTCGGTGGGACTCGCAGCGGTCATCCTCCTGGACGGCGAACGCAATGCGGTTCGAACCTCGATCGCCGACGTCGAAGGTCGGTATGTGCTCCCGGTGCCGGGCCAAGGGGAGTACTACCTGATCGCCGAACGGTTGGGGTACTTCGAGAGCGAGTCGCCTCTCTTGGCGATCGGTGGGGAAGGCGTCTTCGGCGCCGACTTCGAACTTCGGCCGGAGCCGATCCGGCTCGACCCCCTCGAGGTCACCGTGACGAACGAACAGCTCACCGACTTTCTCACGATGCAGCTGGGGATGGGCGAGAATCCCTCCGCGTTCATCGGGTACCGAGCGATGCAGGGGGAGCGGATCGCCCGGGCACAGATCGAAGCCGACGACACGAGCGACTTTCTCCGGCGCCTCTACGTACCGATCTCGCACGGTCAAGAGGTCTGTATCGGGAGCTTCGGGCGGGGCACGGGGCTGCCGGCGAGGATGGGATACGAACGGGTGATGGAAGCCCAGGCCCGACCGGACCCGACCTCCACGTGTGGCACCCTGTACATCAACGGCTTCCGGTGCCCGAACGACCAGATCGAGGCGCTCGACCGGTATCGCGTCGCCGCGGTGGTCGTCCTTCCCGGCGAGGTCCACATGTTCACGCGAGACTTCGACTGGTCGCTCAAACCAGGCGGGGCGAACGGGGCCTGCGTCTGATGGATCTGCGCCAGCAACGTGTCTTCATCACCGGGGGCACGAGCGGGATCGGGCTCGCATTGGCGAAACAACTGGATGCGCGGGGCGCTCGCGTCGCCGTGTGCGGCCGGTCCGAGGAGCGCCTGGCACAGCTGGTTGCCGCCCATCCGCAGATCCATGCGATTCGAGCGGATCTCTCGATCGTGGATGAGCTGCCGGCGCTGGTCGACGCGCTCCTCGCCGACTTCGGCGCGCCCTCGGTGCTCGTGAACAACGCGGGAATGCAGCGCAACGACATGTGGACGGATCTCGAAGCGGCGGAACGCGTCGACGCCGTCCGGCGTGAAGTCACGGTCAACCTGACGAGCCCGCTCGCGTTGACCGGTCTCCTGCTGGATGCGCTTCAGACCCACCCTCGCCCTGTGGTCGTGAACATCACCTCTGCGCTCGCCTGGAAGCCCAAGCGGAGTGCCCCGGTCTACTGCGCCACGAAAGCCGGGCTGCGGTCGTTCACCGAGGGGATGCGGGACCAGATGGAGGCGGGCGGGCAGCCGGTTCGTGTGGTCGAGGTGGTGCCGCCGCTCGTCGAAACGGCGATGACCGCCGGGCGGGGACGAGGGAAGATCTCGGCCGACGAGGCGGCGCGTCAGATCGTCTCTGGGCTGGAGCGCGGGAGCGATCGCGTTTTGGTCGGCAAGACGAAGCTCCTCTCCGTGCTCTATCGGCTCTCGCCCTCGTTGGTCGGACGCATCCTCCGGTCGGGATAGGTACGCGGCTCACGGTCAGTCCGCCTTGAAGGCATCGACCGGACTCACCGTCGATCCGCGCCATGCCGGGAGCCACGTCGCGACCGTCGCGATCGCGAGGAGGCCGAGGGCTACGCCGCCTAGCGTCGCCGGGTCAGAGGCGGACACGCCGAACAGGAAGCCACTCAGCGCCTCGCTGAGCGTCAGTGTGACGGCGCATCCGACCACGAGACCCGCGCCGATCATCGTGAGGCCTCTCGTGAGCACCATCAGGACGACGTCTCGACGCTCGCCTCCCAAGGCCAGCCTCACCCCGATTTCGTGTCGGCGCTGGCTCGTCGTGAAGGCGACGACGCTGAGAATGCCGAACGCTGCCGTGACGAGTGCAACGAGCGCGAAGAGGGAGAGAAGGGTGGTAATCGTTCGAGGCGACGCCACTCTTGCTGATGCGGCGTCCTCGAGCGTCTGAACGAACGACACCGGCTGGTTCGGGTCGACGGAGTAGACGTCCTCCGTCAAGGCGCGAGCCAGCTCGCCGGGGTCGCCGGCAGCGCGAACCAGGAGTCGCCGAACGAAGCCGGTCTGCTCGAAGGGAAAGTAGATCTCTTCGTTGAGGCCCGACTCGAAGTCCGCCTGTCGCACGTCTCCCACGACGCCGACGATCGTGGCCCAGCTCTGACCGCCATCGGTCGAGATCCGCTGCCCGATCGGGTCACCGTTCGAGAAGTGGCGAACCGAGGCAGCCTGGGAGAGGAGTACCACGGCCTCGCTCTGGGCGTCGTCGCTACGCTCGAACGCGCGGCCGCGCACCAGTGGAATCTGGATCGCGTCGAAGTACCCCGGGCTCACGAACCGGGCATTGATCGTCGGGGGTTGTCCGTCCACGGGCCGCCCCTCGATCGAGAGGTTCCGCTGGGACTGGAAGGTCGAACCCGACATGGGGAAGTCGCTTGCGACTCCCGCCGCTTCGACCTGACTCCGTTCCTCGATCCGAGTGAGGAGGTCGCGATAGAACGGGACGGCTTCCGCTCGGGAGGGATACGCGGCCCAATCGAGATCGATCGTGAGCGTCAGCACGTCCTCGACATCGAAGCCCGGATCGACGTTCAGCCGGTTCGACATCGAGCGGACCATGAGCGCGGAGCCAGAGAGCAGCACGAATGCAATCGCGACCTGCACCACCACGAGGCCCGAACGGAACCGTTGGCTCGCTCGGGATCCGGACGACGAGCGCTCTCGCAACGTCGTGACGTCTCGCGTGGAGAAGAGGGCGGGCCCGGCCGCTACGCCCACTCCGACGGCTACCGAAATCAGAGCCGTGAAGGCCAACACCCAGCCGTCTACGGAGATCTCGTTGAATCGAGGAGAGAGCGCCTGTGCCCAGTCCGCCAGAAGACCTACGGCGCCGAACGCGATGGCTACGGCGACGACGGCTCCGCCCAGGGACAGCACCAGACTCTCTCCGATCAGTTGGCGCACGATCCGCCCGTGGCTCGCCCCGAGCGCCGACTGGACGACGAGGTCACCCTGTCTCCGGCTTACGCGGGCCAACGTGAGATTCGCGACGTTCGCGCACCCGATGAGGAGCACCAGCACCGACATCGCCATCAGGGTGAGTAGCGGCCCCTGTGCGCCGGTCGTCAGCTCTTCCTTGAGCGGCAGAAGGTCTGCGGAAACACGATCGACGCCCGGGTAGTCGTCGGGGAACTCCGCACGTAGGTCCTGCGCGATGCGGTCGATTTCGGCTTCCGCTGCCGCCACGTCGACCCCGTCGGCGAGTCGACCGACGGTGTGGAGGCTTCTCGCTTGTCGGTTGAGGTGCCAGGAGTCCGCGGAGCGGAAGGGGCATGCGTACCAGGGCATCCACACCTGGTTCTGGTTCGGGTAGGTCGGAACCGGAGGGAGCACGCCCACGATGCGGTGAGGTCGGTTGTTCATCTCGACGCTGCGGCCGACGACGTCGGGATCACCCCCGAACCGAGACAGCCAATAGTCGTAGCCCAGGATCAGGACCGGCTCGGCGTCGAGGTGGTCTTCGTCCTCGGAGAAGGCGCGCCCGACGACCGGATCCACGCCGAGGGTTTGGAAGAAGTTCCACGAGACGACCCCGACCTGTACCCGCTCGGGTTCGCGATCCGTCTCGAGCAGGTTGAAGAACATCGTGTGGTACTCGAGTACCGCGTCGAGACTGCGGGAGCGTTCTCTCAGATCGACGAGCTCGAGGGGCGAGAGGTTCCCCGGGGTGCCCCCGGCGCCGACCGGGCCAGCGCGCAGCCTCACCAGCTCCGAGCCGCTGGAGTACGGCAGGGGCTGAATCAGGACCCCGTTGATCAGCGAGAAAATGGCGCTGTTCGCGCCGATTCCGAGACCCAGCGTGATGATGATGGCCGCTGCGAATCCGGGACTCCGTCGTACGACTCGTATCCCGTCTTTCCACATCCCCAACCAGTCCATAACCGCCGCACTCCCCATCCCTGAGAACACTTGTCGTCGTACCTGTGACGTCGTACGATACGCGTCGTACTTCTAGCGACTCGCTCGCGCATCCGCAATGGGCAGGAGCCTGAGCCTTTCTCGACGGGCTCCTCGGAGTCAGCTTTCGATGCGCATGGGCTGTGAGGTAGGGAGGAGGTGACCGTGAATCCAACGCCATCATCCGAGGCGGGCCGTCCGCTGCCGACGGACGCCGAGTTTCGGGTTCTCGACGTGTTGTGGGCGGGCGGACCGATGAGCGTACGCGGCGTCCACGACGAGATTCGTCGCGACTCCGACGTCACGTATACCACCGTCCTCAAGATCCTTCAGAACCTGCTCGGCAAGGGGTTGGTTCACCGCGACGATTCGGCTCGGAGTCACGTGTACGAGGCCGCTGTCGAGCGGGACTGGGCCACGCGTGGCTTCGTCGCGGATCTGGCTGACCGGGTCTTCGATGGGTCGGCTGCGAAGCTCGTCATGCGAGCCCTCTCCGATCAGACCCCGTCCCCCGAAGAGCTCGACGAGGTGCGTGCGCTCCTCGATCGCCTCGAAGCGGAGGGCGGATGATGGCTTGGGAACTCTTGGGTGACCCGCGGCTCCTCCTTCACGCCTTGGGGTGGGCTCTCGTCATCAGCTTCGTCGTCGGCCTCGGTGTCGGTGCGGTGTTGTGGGCTTTGCTCCGAATCGCTCCTCGCCGAAGCGCGTGGGCCCGGTACGCGCTCACCTGTAGCGCTCTCGTGCTCATGGCAGGCACGCTCGTCCAGAGCTGGAGCGGCGTCAGTGGCGCCTATCGCGGCCACGAAGCGACCGTGGCTCACTACGCACTCCACCTGATGGAGATGGGTTCGCCCAACCCGACCGGTGAGCTGCCGGGTGGCTGGCACGCTGCGGAGCTGGATGCGGCGATCGAGGTCATGCACGACCACGACATCGTCCCTTGGCTCGATGGCCGCAGCGCGATCGGTCTCGGGTCCCTCCTCGCGGTGTTGGCGGTCGGGTGGCTCGTCGGCGTCGTGTGGCGGCTCGCGGCCCTCGGGCATGCGCTCCTGAACGTTCGTCGCCTTCGGGCGCGGGCACACTCGGGTGTGCACCCCCGGTGGCATCAGAGCTTGCATCGGGTCCGGTCGCGGATGGGCGTCCACATGTCCCCCGAGCTGGCCATCAGCGAGGACATCGACGGCCCGGTACTCGTCGGTTGGCTGCGACCCGCGATCCTCTTACCGCCGGAGCCGCACGATCAGCTGGCGGACACCGAAGTCGATGCGGTCCTCGCACACGAGCTCGCCCACGTGAGGCGCGGAGATTACCTCGTCAACGTCGTGCAAATGGCCGTCGAGGCTCTGCTGTTTCACCACCCCGTCGTGTATTGGATGGGTGAACGCATCCGGGACGAACGCGAGTACTGCTCCGACGATGCGGCTCGCCGAGCGATGCCGGGGGCGCTCTCTTCGTACCTCCGCGCACTCGTGACGTTGGAAGCACTGCGCGTCGAACCGGTGCCGCAGCCGGCCATGGGTGTGAACGGTCGCTCCCTCCTGGATCGAATCAAGCGCCTCGTGGCGCTCGAGGGACGTCCGCGACCTCGCTGGGACGTGGACCTCGTGCTGGTCGTGGCGGGTCTTATGCTCGTATGGCTTCCGACGCTCGGGACATCCGCTCTGGTGCCGCCCGCGGTGTCGGCGGTCATGAAACACGAACTCGTGATCCCAACGGACTTCGAGAGCTTGGCCGAACGCGGCTTCGAACACGTCATGAAGGGAAGTGACCGATGAAGGCAGCACGTCTCGATACGAGGGTCCTCGCGGCGCTCGTGCTCGCCGTCGCGTTGGTGGCGGTGACCGTCGTCGTGGCGAAGCCGAGCGCGCTGCATGGCGCGACGACGATGCAGCTTCAGCCAGCCCAGGAGGGCTTGGTCCCCGAGGCAGCGGAGCGAGCCATCGGAGGTCTGTGGTCTCCCTACTGCCCGGGTCAGATGCTCGAGGTGTGCACGTCGGGGGCCGGAGCCGCGATGCGCGACTCGATTATGACCCAGGCCCGCGCCGGCATGAGCTCCGAAGAGATCGTCGACTATTGGGTCGCACAGTTCGGAGAGGAGTACCGAGCGCTTCCGGAGATGCGGGGCGCAGGCAACTTCGCCTGGTTCACTCCCGCGGCTGTGCTACTCCTCGGTCTCCTGATCGCCGGGCGACTGATCCCTCGACGGGAGAGTGTCCCCGTCGACGTCGGCGCCGTGATCGGAGCCGAAGATCGTGCACGTCTCGAGACCGCGATGGCCGAGCTGGACCGCCAGGAAGCGCCGGACTTCTAGGCGATCGACTACTCCGGAACGCTGATCGACAGGGGAAGCACGATCTCTCCCCAGTGGAAGCGTAGGGTCGTCTCGTACGGCCCGACCACCGGGAAGTAGAAGGCCAAGGCTTCCATGTGCGCGCTCGGCTCCGGGGATACGGAGACACGTGCCGCTTCCGTCTCCGCCGGGAAGAACGAGTGGTGGGTGTCCCACTCGCGGGTGAGGATCACCTCCCACGGCCCGTTCTCCTGAGGGATCGCCCAGATCCCGTACCGACCGGCTTCGAGCTCGACCCCTTCGACCGTGACCGGTGTCGAAAAGTCGACCCACGTCGTGCGATTGGCTCCGGGCGTCCAGACGACGTCGTAGTCGAGGATGTCGCCGAAGACTGAACGTCCTCGTAGGACGGGTCGGTCGTACTCGAGCACGATCGTCGTGCCGTTGACCGTCTGCGATACGGTGCCGTGCTGGCTGGCTGGCGGCTGGGCCTCGCACGCGGCCGCAAGGACGAGGGTGAACGCCAGGGTCGAGAGCGCAGTCGAGCGTGTCATCGAGAACCGTCCGTCGGAGTGTGGCCGCCCCCGAGCGGGAGCGGCACACCACGAATCCTGGTCTTCTAGATCGAGTTCCCGCGACGGATTTGCAGGTCGATCAGCTGGTGCACCGGAAGGTGTCGAGTAGTGTCTCCAGCTGGATCATGTACTCGTACTTCTCCTTGCCCGGCGCGTACAGCCATGCGTCGAGGATGTAGGTGCGATCCTGGGTATCGCACGTCACCGTTCGCGTGATGAACGGTCCACCCGCCGGCCAGCGTCGCTCCGGCGTATTGCGCCACATCGCCTGGACCTCGAAGGCGTCCGCGCCCTCGAAGGTGAAGCTCCGGTCTCCGGAGAGATCGAGCACGACCTCCTGGGGCTCGTTGTACTCGTCCACGAGAGAGGTGCGCCAAGCGAGGAGTTCCTCCTGGTCGAGGAGGCCCGGAGCCGGGGTCCGCCACGTCACGGCGATCTGACGGATGAGCTCCGCCGGGTCGGGGTTGTCGTTGCGGAAGATGAAAATCGAGTCGCGCTGCTCCCACTGGTACACATCCGGGAGGAGCATCGAGAAGCCCGCCTGGAGGGAGAGGGTGTCGGCGAGCGCGGAGTCGACTCCGGAGAAGTACATCCGGTTCTGCGCGAAGGCTCGGTACTGCCCGTCGAGGAGGCCGTTGATCTCGGGCAGGAAGGGCCCGAGGTCGGCCGGACCCCACCCGGAGTCCATCAGGATGAGGGTTACGGTCTGCCCCGACGACCAGACGTCGTAGACCTGGTGCAGGCCGTTTTCGGTGATCGGCTCACGGGCCTCTTCCAAGACGTCCTGCACGAAGGCGTCGTCGCGCGTGCCGACGACCAACGTCTGACGGAAACGCCTGAGTCGATCCCAGAACTCCGCGTAGGGCTCCTGGTACGTGACGGTGAATGTCTTCTCGGCTCGCACCGTCGTGATCGTCGGCTCGAGGGCGTCGAAGACGTCGTCGGCCACGAGCTCCCACTGATCCGCTGTCATGACCGCGATGATGCTGTTCGCGTCTCCGTAGGCGAGCGGCTTTTCGTTGCAGGCGGCAACCATGGCCGTCGTCATGACCAGCGCGAGTACGGTCGCTGTTCTCTTCCTCATCGGGTCACCTCGTGGCGTGGGCGGCGATGTCGAATGTACGGGCTTATACGCTCTGCACAGCGGCCTGTGTCATGCGGCTCCGGCGGGGAGCGGTCCCAGATTGCGCTCGAGGAGGGCCTCGGCGTCGGGCGCGCGGCCCATGAATTCGACGAACAGATCGTCCGGATCCGCCGAGTCACCGCGGGAGAGAATCGAATCCACGAAGGCACGCCCGGTCTCCCGATTGAAGATGCCCTCGCTCTGGAATCGGGTGAACACATCGGCATCGAGTACCTCCGACCAGAGGTACGAGTAGTAGCCAGCCGCGTAGCCCCCCGCGAAGAGGTGCGAGAACGACGTGAGAATGTGGAGTTGCGCGAAGTCGGGCGACGGGGCGAACTCGGCGAAGCGCGTTTCCGCGAAGCTCATCGCCGCGTCGCCCTGGCGGGCGTCGACCCCCTGGTCCGGATTCCCACCGGACTCGCCTCGGAGTTGCGGGGCGAGTTCCTCGTGCAGCGCGAGATCGACCGTGCCGAGAGAGAGCTGACGCATCTGTGCCCAGCCCCCCATGTAGCGACGGGCCGCCACCATGCGCTCGAACAGCTCCTCCGGGAACACATCGCCTGTTTCGTGGTGACGAGCGAAGAGGTCGAGAGCGTCGCGCTCCCACGTCCAGTTTTCCATGAGTTGACTCGGCAGCTCGACCCAATCCCACGCGACGTGGATCCCCGCACGGGACGGAACGGCGACGTTCGACGTGCAGTGATGGAGCAGGTGGCCGAACTCGTGGAAGGTCGTCTGCACCTCGCGATGCGTCAGGAGGGCATCACCACCGTCGTCTGGTGGCGTGAAGTTGCCGCACATCACGCCGAGATGGGGCGCGAAGCCGTCCTCCCGAGGGCCGCCCGTGACGAAGTTGTTCATCCACGCGCCGGGCCGTTTCTCCTTCCGTGGAAACCAATCCGTGTAGAAGGCCCCGAGCAGCGTGCCGTCCTCATCGAAGATCTCGTAGAAGCGCACGTCTTCGTGCCAGATCTCTTCGATCTTCCGCTCTTCGATCCGGAAGCCGAAGGTGCGGCGGACGATCTCGTACATCCCATCGAGGACCTGCGTGAGCGGGAAGTACGGCCGCATCACCTCGTCGTCGATGTCGTACCGCTCCTTCCGGAGGCGTTCCATCGTGAAGGCGGTGTCCCACGGCATGAGCGGATCGAGACCCAGTGTCGCGGCGTACGCTCGCACCTCGGAGACGTCTCGCTCCCAGTACGGCCGCGTGCGCTCGACCAGCTCTGCCTCGAAGGCGATGGCCCGCGCCCCCGTCCCCGCCATTCGGTCGGCGAGTTTGTAGTCCGGATAGTCTTCGTACCCGAGGATCGTCGCGATCTCGTCCCGCATTCGGAGGATCTGCGCGATCAGCGGTCGGTTGTCCTGATCACCCTCGCGGCACCGGTGTGTGTAGGCGACGAGGATTTCGCGTCGAAGTTCGCGATCCGTGCAGTACTTGAAGATCGGTTCGACCGCGGGGTAGTCGAGCGTCAGGAGCCAACCGTCCTCCTCCTTGGCCTCGGCCGCCGCGCGGAAGCGGCGCCGAGCGGCGTCCGGAACGCCGTCGAGTCGACTCTCGTCGGTGACGAGGAGCTCGAAGGCAGCCGTCGCGTCGAGCACGTGCTCGCTGAACTTCTGCTGCAGCTGCGCGAGCGAGACCTGAAGCGTCTGCAGCCGCTCCTTCTTGTCCCCGGGGAGTTCGGCTCCCGCCCTACGGAAGTCCTCTACCGTCTTGTCGAGGTGTCGGCGTCGAATCCCCGTCAGCGCCTGCGCCTCGTCCGTCTGCGACAACTCCTGGAGGCGCGCCCACAAACCCTCGTCGAGCGGTATGCTCGACGAGAAGGTCGAGATCTCGGGGAGGACCGCGTTGTATGCGTCGCGAAGCTCCGGCGACTCCGCGACCGAGACGAGGTGCCCTACGGGGGCGAGGACCTCACCGAGTTGCTCCAGAGCCCGATCGAGACGCTCGATCGTCGACGCCCAGGTGGCCGGTTCGGGATCGGCCTTGATCGCATCGACCTCCGCTTGTGCGTCCGACAGAGCGGAGCGGATCGCTGGTTCGACGTGTTCGGCTCGGATCTCGTGGAAGGGGATCCGAAAGGCTCGAGCGAGCAGCGGGTTGGAATCCTGGGTCATGCGATCGATGGCGTATGGTGGTACGGGCCGAGCCCGAAAAGTATGGTGGGAGGGACACCATTCCAGTAGCCGGGAACCGGATGAGCCACGCGGGCCACTGCGATCATCACCACCACGGACCGACCACGGGGGAACGTGGGGAAGTCTCGCGGCGCCTCCGATGGGTGCTGGGGCTCACCATCGCGTTCATGGTGGCGGAGGTCGTCGGTGGCCTCCTATCGCAGTCACTCGCCCTACTCGCCGACGCCGGGCACATGTTCTCCGATGCGGGTGCGTTGGCGCTGTCGCTCTTCGCAATCCGGTTGGCCCAACGACCACCGACGAACCGGCGCACCTTCGGGCTCGCTCGAGTCGAGATTCTGGCCGCCCTCTTCAACGGGGTGACCCTCCTCGTCGTGTCGGCCCTGATCGTGCTGGAGGCGTGGGAACGCTTCCTCGACCCGGTCGAGATCGACGGGGTGGTGATGCTCTCCGTGGCGGGCATGGGCCTCGTCGTGAACATCATCGGCGCGTCCGTGCTCCACGGGCACGCGCACGACAACCTCAACGTCCGCGGCGCGTACCTGCACATCCTCGGTGACTTGCTCGGCTCGATCGGTGCGATCGCCGCTGCCCTGATCGTCCTCTCGACCGGGTGGACGATCGCCGACGTGATCATCTCCGTCGTGATCTGTGTGCTGATCCTCTTCAGCGCATGGAAGCTCGTGCGTGAGGCGACGGAGGTTCTGCTCGAGTCGGTGCCGTCGCACATCGATATCGAAGAGGTGCGCTCCTCTCTTGAGGCCATCCCGGACCTGCGCGACGTCCACGATGTGCACGTCTGGACGCTGACCAGCGGCTTCGTGGCCCTCATGGGTCACGGCATCACCGACGACCCGTCGCAACATAGGCGCGTCCTCGATGACGTGCGGGTGCGAATGAACGAGATGGGGATCAAGCACGTCACCTTCCAGCTGGAGTTAGCCGAGCGCGTTGCCACGGGCGAACACGATCGTTGACGCCGATGGGTGCTCGTTGGAATTTCGCGTGAACGTGCCTGACGCGACGGCCGAGGAGGCGGCGGCAGGCTGGACCATGTGCATGAGGCCTGGAGATGACTCGGTCGGGCGAGCTCCACGTGAAATCCTTCGACGACGATGAGATCGACGAAGATCAGGAGCTGGACGGAGAGAACTGGGACGACGACGACGAGGATTGGGACGATGAGGAGTGGGATGAAGACGATGCGGAAGAGGAGCTGGAGGAAGACCCCCCTGAAGGCATGCAGTGGGGAGACGATGAAGCGGATGACGTCTAGGTCGACGGCACGTCTCGCCCTTTGGGTCGCGATGGCGGCGGCCGCGGCTCCCGCGTCCGCCCAGATGGCCCACGGGCCCCTCGTCGAGGCCGGTTGGCTCGAGCGGCATCTCGATCACGAAAACGTGGTCGTGCTCCACGCAGACATGCGCCGCTCGGGGTACGACGACGGACACGTGCCGGGCGCTCGCTTCCTCGACATGACGCGGATCGTCTGGGATGGGGAGCCTGCGTGGGGGAACGAGATGCGCTCTCCGGCCGAGATCGAGGTCGCGCTCGAAGAGCTGGGCGTGCAGGACGGCCTGCATCACGTCGTGCTCTACGCCGACAACCCACTCTTCGCGTCCCGGGCCTTCATGACCCTCGAGGTCCTCGGCTTCAAGGGCCGGGTCCATGTGCTCGACGGAGGGTGGTCGGGGTGGGTCGACGACGGTCGCCCCGTCTCGACGGAGGCGCCGGCGATCGAGATGGGTGATCTCACGATCGACGTCGACGACGACATTCTCGTGTCGGCGGATTGGATCCACGAGAGGCTCGGGGACGCTACGGTCGCGCTGATCGATGCGCGGCCCGACGACGAGTACACGGGGGAAGACGGCGGCATGGGTGGGATGGCCAACCCCGGTCACATCCCCGGCGCGCACCAGATGTACTGGGAAGAGCTCATCGAGTCCCGAGAGGACCCGATCACGCTCGAGCGCGAGGCGCTGCAAAGCCTGTTCGCCGAGGCGGGTGCCGACGAAGGAGACACGGTCGTCGCGTACTGCATGGTCGGATGGCGCGCCAGCTACAACTACCTGGTCTCTCGGATGCTCGGCTACGAGACGAAGTTCTACGACGGCTCGTGGCACGACTGGGGTACTCGGGACGACCTACCGACGGTGACAGGGCGTTCGCCCGGCTGACGACGTCAGGCGTCGGGTCGTGCCCCGTCCGATGGGTGCGACCCGACGTGTCGTCCGGTCGCCCCGTATGCGACGGCGCCGATCACGACGAGCAGCGCTGCATACCCCGCTTCCAGGGGGCGGTCGATCTCCAGGTAGACCAGCGTCCATAGCGTGAGGGCCAGGTAGACGAGCGGTGTGAGCGGATACGCCCACGCCGAGTAGGGGCGCGGGGCGTCTGGCTCGCGGATTCGAAAGACGAAGAGCCCCAGTACGGTCAGCAGGCTGTTCACGCCGAGCACGAAGCCGGAGAATACCAAGACGGACTCGAAGCCCGCCGTGACGATGAAGGCGATCGCCAACGCGCCTTGGGTCAGGATGGCTCGCACGGGAATACCATCGGTGTTGGTGGATCCAAGCCACCGAAAGGCGCGGTAGTCTTGCCCGATCACGTGCAGCACTCGGGGCCCCGCCACGATCATCGCACTCACGGTCGAGACGAGGAGCAGTGCGAGCGTCACGCCCATGATGTCCGCCCCTACCGGTCCGAAGATGTAGGTCGCGGCGATGTAGCCCACCTCCACTTCGCCGCTCATCGCCGACATCGGAGCGGCGCGTAGGAAGGCGTAGTTGAGTCCGACATAGAGCACCATGACGAGTGCGGTTCCACCGCCGAGGATCCATGGCAGCCGCGAGGTGGGGTCGTCGATCTCACTCGTGAGGTACGTGGCTGCATTCCACCCGGTGTAGGCGTACGAGACGTAGATCAACGACACGGCGAAGGCACCGCCCGCGATGAGCCTTCCGTCCCCAGCCGAGGGAAGAAGGGGGACCGATTGTGGTTCGGGAGTCACGATCAGGGCCGCGCCTACGAAGGCGACGATCAGGACGAGCTTGAGTGCCGTGAAGCCCGTCTGTAGTGCGCCGGACCGTCGGTGTGTGGTCGCGTGCACGGCTGTGAGTGCCACCACCAGCCCGACAGCCAGTCCGCGCTCCGGAGCAGCGGGAAGAACCGAGGACAGGTATGCGCCGAAGGTCATGGCCGCGAGCGCCGTCGGGGCTGCGAAGCCGACCGTCGACGAGATCCATCCGGAAATGAAGCCGGCGGAGGGGTGGTAGATCCGGGAGAGGAAGGTGTACTCGCCCCCGGACCGCGGGATCGCCGAGCCGAGCTCGGCGTAGCTGATCGCCCCGCAGAACGCAGCGACCCCGCCGACGATCCAGAGCAGGAGAAGCGGGAAGGTGGACTGGATGTCCACGAGCTGGAAGCCGAGGCTCGTGAAGACCCCCGTCCCGATCATGTTGGCGACCACCACGGAGGCGGCCGCGGCGGGGGTGTACCCTCGATGGGGGGCGGCGGTGCTCATGCGGGAAGCTACGTCCCGCCGCCCCCTCCGTCGCTATCGACCGCTACTCGTATCGCAGTGAGGAGGCGGGATCGATGGCTGCGGCACGTCGAGCCGGTACGTAGGCCGCCAGTAGGGTCACGGCGCCGATCAGCACACCGGCACCGATGTATGCGAGCGGTGAGGTCGGAGACACGCCGACGAGGACGGCCTGCCCGAGCCTCGACGTGAAGATGGCGAGAGGCACTCCGATGAGGAGGCCGAAGATGGCCAGACGCATCGTCCCACCGACCACCCCACGCACGACGAGTCCGGGATGCGCACCGATGGCGAGCCGTGTCCCGATCTCCCGCGTTTTCCGCGTAACCACGCGGGAGACGACGCCATAGAGCCCCACCGCGGCGAGGAGGAGGGCCGACCCGGCGGCGATCAGGAGGAGCGTCGACAGGAAGGTCACGCTCGCCGATGCCTCCTCGACGACGTCGGCCATGAGGCGCGGGTTCGCGAGCGGTACCTCGGGATCGATGTCGTGCACGACACGACGGATCTCAGGGATCAGCCGGGAGGCATCCGATTCGGCGTGGACGACGAGTGTCATGCGGCCGGGCCACCATCCACCCCACCGGTTTTCCGTCCGCGGATACACGCCGGGGTAATACACGGCGATCGCATCGTCGGCGAGCGGAGGTCTCCCGGCTTCGGCTCGCCTCGGGATGTCCCCCACGACACCGACAACGTGGAAGAACGGCGGAATCGTTCGCCCGCCGGGCCCGAGGCCACGGCCGATCGGACTCTCGCCGGGCCAGAAGCGTTCGGCGAAGGCTTGGCTCACCACGACCGCGGCGCGGTCCGGATCGTCGTTGTCGCCGGCGTCGAGATACCGGCCTTCGAGGAGCGGTATGCCGAGGCTCTCGAAGTAGCCCGGCGTCACGCGGGTCTGCCCCGCGCACGTCGTCAGCCCTTGAGCGCGTACGCGATCGTAGATCGACTCGTCTTCGAAGCCTTGCACGGTACAGCCGTAGCTGCCGTCCACGGGGACCTCTTCACCCATCCCGACGTCGAGGACACCCGGGATCGACCCCACTCGGTCGAGAACCGTTCGATGGAACTGCCACAACGCGACGTCGTCCGGATACCGATCCGACGACGCGAAGAGTTGGACCGTAGCGACGTCGTCCGGAGTGAAGCCCGGGTCGTTGGCTCGCAACGTCCCGACGCTCTGGAGGAGAAGCCCGGCTCCGACCAGCAAGGACATCGCCAGGGCGATCTGGGAGACGACGAGTGCGCCGCGCAGTCGACTTTGGCCCAGAGTGCCGGAGCTCCGACCGCTCCCGATGGCGCCCGAGACGGGCCCTCGCCGGGCCACGATCGGCCACGCGGAGATGGCGACGGCGACGGCGAGTGCTGCGGCAACGGTGAACGCTACGGTATCGAAGCCGGCGGCGACGCTGTCCAACCGCGGCACTCCGTCGGGTGCGAAGGCCGCGATCGCGGGGACGGCCGCGAAGGTGATCGCCAAGCCGGCGCCTGCGCCCAACGCAGCGAGAGCCAGACCATCGGAGAAGACATACCGTCCCACGCTGGCTCGGTCGGCTCCGAGGGCGATGCGCAGCGCGAGCTCATGTCGTCGACCTTCGACGCGCACGAGAAAGAGGTTGGCGACGTTGGCGCAGGCGATGAAGAGGACGAGAGCCACCCCGCCGAAGAGGACCCAGAGGGTCTCGGCGGTATCGCCGACCACGCTGGCGCGAAGCGACGACACGGAGGTACGGAAGCCATACTGGTCGAAGAAGCCCTGACTGTAGGCATCCGGGAAGCGCTCGGGCAGGCGGTCGCGGAGGCCCCCGAGCGCGTTCTCTGCTGCGTCGGCGTTCACGCCTTCGGCGAGCAATCCGATGGCGCGGAAGCGGTGGGAATTCCAGAACTGTCCGCCGCGGTCGATCTGCATGGGAAGCCAGACCTCCGGTGCCTGTGCCAGACGGCTATGGGGCAGTATGACGTCCTCGTCGAGCACGCCCACGACCGCGATCGGCTGCCCCCCGAGGGAGAGGGACGAGCCCACAGCCTCCGGATCTCCACCCAGCTCGTCGCGCCAAAAGCTGTGAGAGACGACCGCGACGACCGGCGCCTCGGGTGCGTCGTCGGAGGGGAGTAGAAGTCGGCCGAGTGCCGGGGCCGCGCCCAGAAGGGGGAGGACCTCCCGTGTGGCGTGAGCCGTCCGAGCCCGCACCGGACCCGAGGCCGTCATCACGTTCGCGCCGTCCGACCGATAGATCCCGAGCGCCTCGAATTCCGCGGCGTGCTCGGTGTAGAACGCCCACTGTGCCGTCGAGAGCCACCAGACCTCATCCGGGCCGACCCCCGGGACCTGGTTGTCGACGTTCACGAGGCGATCGGAGTCTGGGTAGGGCAGGGGGTCGAGGACGATCCGATCGAGGAGGGTGTAGATCGCCGTGCTGCCGCCGAGTCCGACCGCGAGTGTCAGGGTGCACACCACCGTGAAGCCGGGGACCCGGCGGAGGCTTCGGGCGGACACGCGTAGAGATCGAGCCCAGAGGGCGAGCCGACCGTCGGGGGTCGTTCGCCGGCCTCCCCGGCCGATGACCCGTCGTGCACGGGCGTCGGCAAAGGCCCCGAAGGCCGACCAGACGATCGACCACCCGGCACCGTTGCGGACTTCGCGGACGATCTCCGCACGCCACTCGGCGAGGAAGTCGTCCCGTTGATCGATAGGCGTGCGAAGCGCGGCGAGCCGCGCCACAGAGAGCGCGAGGAACGTCTTCATGATCAGCTCCCGGCGCTGTCGCCGAGGAGCCCGTCCTCGCCGAAGAGAGCTTGCTGAGACCGGATCCGGTCCCGTGCTTCGACCAAAGCGGCCACGCCATCCGGCGTCGCTTCGTAGTAGCGGCGCGGCGGCCGGCCCTCTTCGTGTGCCTTCTCGGCTGCCTCCCAACTGGAGGCCACGTGCCCCGCCGCTTCGAGTCGCCGAAGCAGCGGATACACCGTCCCACTCGGAAGGTGGGTCGCCCGCATGATCTCGAATCCGTAGCCCAGGCCCTGACTCAGCGCCTGCAGGATGAGCGTCGCGTTGTAACTCAGCTGTGCCATCGTCGCCTTCCTCCTCCACCCGTACGTTCACCTATACATAGCTGCGTATCTACATAGGGTCAAGCAGTGGCGCTGTACCTGGGAACACTTGATGTGTGAAGGGGTTGAAATCGTCGCTCTCCCCCCGGAGCGGGAACCGCTCTCGTGACCCGTGGGTTGAGAGCTTCACAGGCGCGAACGAAGCGTTGGGAAGTGTGAAGGGCGCGCCGGAAGCAGTGCTGTTTTTCATGCGCACGAACGTGCGCTCATCCGAGGGACCCCTCGGGTGGTTCGTCCCCCCCTGACGAACGATCGGCCTAGCCGATCGAGGTGACCGCAGTTGGCCACGTGTACCCGGCCGACGCGGGCACAAGGGGAGAGGTGTGCCCGCCATCCAGCGGGAGAAGTGCGCAGTACAGCCAAATGGGATGCGGATGGGAGGAGGATGATGTCACAAACCAGATTGTTCAGGAGTCTCAGATGTCCATACGTAGTTTGCCGAGGGTGCTACTGGCAGCCGCCCTGGCCTTCGCGTTCTCGGCTGCGCCGGGAGCTGCACAGACAGGCACCATCACCGGCGTTGTAACCAACGCCACGACGGGCGCTCCGCTCGTCAGTGTTCAGGTCGTGATCCCTGGTACGAACCAGGGTGGCCTGACGAACCAGTCCGGACGCTTCTTGCTTCTCAACGTCCCCACCGGGGATGTCGAGGTCCGGGCGATCTCTCTTGGTTTCGGTCAGCAGACGCAGACCGTAACCGTAAACGCGGGCGCGACGGCAACGGCTGATTTCCAGCTCGACGTCTCGGCCATTCAGCTCGAAGGTGTGGTCGTCAACACGGTGACCGGACGGGACCAGCGGATTCGTGAGCTGGGCACCAACACCACGACGATCGACGTCGATCAGATCGAGCCCGCGTCCGTCACCTCGATGTCCGACCTTCTTTCGGGTCGCTCGGAGGGTGTCTTCCTCCAGGACGTCAACGGAACGACGGGATCCGGTCAACGCATTCGGATCCGCGGTGCGAACAGCCTCTCGCTGTCGAACGAGCCGCTCGTCTTCGTCGACGGTGTTCAGTACAGCTCGATCAACGCGCTGTCCATCGGTGTCGGTGGTCAGGAAGCGGGCCGTCTGAACGACCTCAACCCGAACGACATCCAGAACATCGAGATCGTGAAGGGACCCGCAGCGGCCGCTCTGTACGGCACGGCAGCCGCCAACGGCGTTCTCCTGATCACCACCAAGCGTGGTCGTGCGGGGGATGCCGAGTGGAACTTCTACGCCGAGTACGGAGAGATCGAGGACCGCTTCGAGTACCCGCTGAACTATATGGCGTACTCGGTCGTCGGTGATCCCAACGCATCGTTCACCAACCCGGACGGGTCCTTCAACTCGACCGACTTCTCCTACTGCCCGAACCGCAGCGCAGCCGCCGGCACGTGCACGCAGGACGGAGTAGCGACGTTCAACACGCTGTTGGATGCCCGCACCCGTCCGTTCAACGTCGGCGACCGGGGCCGGTACGGTGCGAGCGTCCGCGGCGGGAATGACCGCGTGACGTACTTCGTCTCCGGTGAGTTCGGCGATGAGACGGGCGTGGTGAACTTCAACACGCTCGAACGCACCTCGGTGCGCGCCAACCTGAATGCTGCCGTGAACGACCAGGTCGACCTGTCGTTCACGAGCGGGTACACCACTCAGTCCACCGGCTTCAACTCGAACGACAACAGCATCTTCAGCCCCATCCTCAATGGGCTGCTTGGCGAGGCCTACTACGTGCCACGCGCCGCCGATGCCGACGCGGACGACGGCGAGAGCCGCCGCAACTACGGCTTCGGTCGCAACCTGGTCGACCTCGAGAATTACGTGATCAACGACGAGGTCGATCGGATCACGGTGGGCGCCAACAGTCAGTACCGTCCGGCGACGTGGCTGAGCTTGAACGCGTCCGGTGGTCTCGACTTCATCTCGGGGCACACCTTCCGGACGCTGCAGCCCGGTCTGCTTCCGATCTCGGAAACGTTCCGGAACGGACTGCGGGAGTCGGATCGCGCGAACCGGTATACCTACACCTTCAACACCTCGGGTGTGGGGACCTTCACGCTGACGCCGAACCTCTTCTCGACGACGACGGTCGGCGCGAGCTACAACCGCAACGTCCTCAACCGGACGGAGTGCTTCGGTTCGAGTCTCGTCCAGGGCACATCGTCCTGCGGCACGACCTCGGCGCTCTTTGCCATCGACGAGGACTTCTCCGAAGTCATCCAGGTCGGTGGGTACGTGGCGACCGAGCTGGCGTGGCGGGATCGCGTCTTCCTCGGCGCCGCGCTCCGTGGTGACGACAACAGTGCGTTCGGTACGGACTTCGGATTCATCACCTACCCGTCGGCCAGCCTCTCCTGGGTCATCGGTGAAGAAGAGTGGTTCCCGGAGCTCAGCTTCCTGTCGTCGTTCCGCGTGCGGACGGCGTGGGGAACGTCGGGCCTCCGCCCGGACTTCCGGGATGCGATCACCCTCTTCGATCCGACCACGGTCGCGACGCCGGGTGGCGACGTGCCGGGGATCACGGTGAGCAGCACGGGTAACCTCGAACTCAAGCCGGAGCGGTCGACCGAGTACGAGGTCGGCTTCGATGCGGCGCTCCTGAGTGACCGCCTCGGCGTCGAGTTCACGTACTTCAACAAGAAGTCGCGTGACGCTCTGATTTCGCGTCGTCTGCCGCCTTCGTTCGGTGTTGCAGCGTCGCGTTTCGAGAACCTCGGTGAGATCAAGAACGCGGGTACCGAGCTCGCCGTGAACCTCGCCGCTCTGCAGAGCGACAACCTCGGCGTGGACTTCCGCGTTGCGGTGACGACGCTCGACAACGAGGTCGTCGACATCGGTGAGGGCGTGGAGGACATCGTCTTCAACCGTGGCCTACAGCGTCACCGCGAGGGCTATCCGGCCGGTGGCTTCTTCTCGACGCCGTTCACCTTCGATGATGCGGACGGAAACGGTCTGCTCACGAATGACGAGGTGACGGTCGGTGACGAGGTCGAGTTCATTGGACCGGCGCTCCCGACGTACCAGATCTCCGGTGGTACGGAGATTCGCATCTTCGATTGGATCAGCGTGTCGACGCTCTTCGAGGCCCGTGGTGGCAACTACCAGGGCAACGACTCGGAGGCGTTCCGCTGCGGCTTCCGTAGCACGCGTGGTTGTGAAGCGGTGGGTAACCCCGACGCTTCGCTCGAGCGGCAGGCGACGTACATCGCCGACCGCTTCCTCGCGAGCCAGTTCGGCACGATCGAGAAGGCCGACTTCATCAAGTGGCGTGAGCTCTCTGTGACGCTCGACGCGCCGGAGTCTCTGACCTCGACGCTCCCGGAGCTGAACGGTCTGAGCCTGACGCTGGCCGGCCGCAACTTGGCCACGTGGACGGACTACACCGGCCTCGATCCGGAGACGGTCGAGGGTGGTGGCTCGGTGAACTTCAGCCAGAGCGAGTTCAACACGCAGCCGCCGGTTCGCTACCTGATGATCCGACTCAACTACAACTTCTAATCGGAGCACGACTACAATGACTACGAGACCTAATTTCAGGTCGGTCTGGATGGCGGTCGCGCTCGCATTGCCGCTCTCGGCGTGCAGCATCGACGAGCTGCTCGAAGTGACCGATCCCGATACGGTGAACGAGGCCACGACCGAGGACCCCGCATTCGTGGACGTCCTGGTGGCCGGCGCGGTGGGTGACTTCACGGTCGCCTACAGCGGAGCCGGTGGTGACGCATTTCTCTCGACCACTGCGCTGATCACGGACGAGTTCTTCAGCGTCGGGACCTTCGGGACCCGCACCGCGACCGACCGCAGGGAGCAGCAGGAGCCCTCGGCTGGGAACACGTCCGATGGGGCGTACGGCAACTTGCAGCAGGCGCGTCGCGCCCTCTTCCGTGCCGCCGATGCGGTGGCGAACAACCCGGAGAAGGGCACGAGCGATCCGGACTACGCACTTCTGAACGCGCTGTGGGGGTTCACCTACGTCGCGCTCGGTGAGGCGTACTGCTCCGCCGTACCGATCTCGAACGACGAGAACCCGGACCCGGCGGACGGTCCGCCGCGGACCTCGTCCGGCCTCTTCACCGAGTCGCTGCCGATCTTCGCCAACTCCACGAGCGATCTCGCTCGGATTGGTGAGG
Source organism: Gemmatimonadota bacterium (assembly GCA_039030015.1). Classification (GTDB taxonomy): domain Bacteria; phylum Gemmatimonadota; class Gemmatimonadetes; order Longimicrobiales; family Gaopeijiaceae; genus UBA2589. The sequence continues at coordinate 71,833 of JBCCEZ010000008.1, forward strand.
GCCGCGCGCAGCTGAACCTCGGCCAGTGGGGACTGGCGGCTACGGCCGTCGGCGGGGTGGCGACCACGTACAACCACTTCCTCGAGCACTCCGAGAACGGAGCCAACAACCCGTTCTTCGCGCTTCAGTCGAATGGTCGGTACTCGCTCTCCCACGAGGAGGGCGGAAACGCGACGGGCCTCGGCTTCCGTGGATCGGATCCGGATTCCAACGCCGGTCAGGATCCGCGTGTGCCGTGGATCGAGGATCCGGCGGGTGGATTCGATCCCGCCTTCCGTCTCTTCATCGCGCAGAAGTATCCGCTTCGCACGTCGCGGGTGCCTCTGGCCTCGGGTATCGAGGCTCGTCTGATCGAGGCGGAGGCCGCGTTCAACACGGGTGGTGACTGGCTGTCGATTCTGAACGCGCTTCGCGCGGACGTCGGGGCGCTCATGGCGGCCCAGATCGACGACTACGGCTCCGTGGTGCCGAGCCCGGCTCTGGCACCGCTCACGGATCCCGGTACGGATGACGCTCGGATCGACCTGATCATGGAAGAGCGAGCGCTCTGGCTGTGGGGCACGGGTCACCGCCTCGGTGACCTGCGCCGTCTGGTCAACTACTACGGCCGTTCAGAAGCGGACGTGTACCCGTCGGGTGCCTACCACAAGGGTGGGGCCCACGGTGCGGACGTCGTCTTCCCGGTGGACTTCGATGAGGGCAACAACACCCTCTTCGACCCCGCGGCCTGCGACGTGACCTCAGCGAGCTTCAACTAGTTGGGGGGTGCCTCGTGGCGCTTCGGCGCTGTGTCGAGGCACGAAGAGAGGGGCGTCGGCGAAAGCCGGCGCCCCTCGTTCGTTGTGCGGTCGTGACTCCCCGGTCGGTCAGTTCCCTTCGGCCGGCGGGGTGCCCGTGCGAACGACGACAACTCCGTTCCCGCCCGCGGTGCCGTACTTCACGACGCCAACACGAGCCGGCAGGACCTGGATGTAGTCGACGTTCTCCGCGCGGATCTCCCGGAGGCGGGACAGCGAGCCCATGTGCGCTCCGTCGACGACCAGCAGGACTTGCGAGTCGATTTGGAAGGAGTCGACCCCCCGGTGCGTCACCCGCGCAGGTGAGCCCTCGCGGGTGTATTGGATATTGAGCCGCGTGCCACCGCGTTGGATGGCCTCCCATGCATCCCGGGCTCCCGAACGGGCGATGTGTTCGCGGGTCAGGATCTGACCCTCACGCGGGTTGGGGGTGCTTCCGTCGGCGCCGGGCGCGGTGGCGCACCCGCTCAACGCTGAGCTGATCAAGAGAGCGGCGCCCAGCCGCCGGACGTGACTTCTGTAGCTCATCTATTGCCTCCCCGGCCCGTAACCCGGCTGATCCATCCATCGTGCCACACTACCTCATACGCCGGCACGCCGAAATCGATACTCCGCCGATGAAACCCGCGCGGGTGTAGGCGGGGTAAGGACCCGCATGATGATGACTCCGTGGGTCCAGCGGCTCCTGATCGCGAACGTGATCATGTTCTTCGTCTCGACGACGAGCGCCGGGCTGTTCCGCGACCTGATGTTCGTGCCGCAGTTCGTGCTGTTCAGGCCGTGGACGATCGTGACCTACATGTTCCTCCACGGGAGCTTCGGGCACCTCTTCTTCAACATGCTCGGCATCCTGATCTTCGGGCCCCGTCTCGAGGAGCGGATGGGCGCGCGGCGCTTCCTCACGATGTACTTCCTGGCAGGCATCGCGGGGGCGGCGCTCCAGACCGTGGGCGCACCGGCCAGCGCGATGGTCGGTGCATCGGCCGGTGTCTACGCCGTCGTCGTCGGCTTCGCGACGTATTGGCCCAACGAAGTCATCATGCTGATCTTCCCGCCCATCCCGATGAAGGCGTGGATCCTCGGCACCGGATACGTCCTGCTGTCGGTGTACAACGGGATCGCCGGGACGCAGGACGGGGTCGCACACTTCGCCCACCTCGGGGGCGCCGCAGCCGGCTTCGCGTACATCAAGTGGAGTGAGTGGCGACGCGGCGCGTCGAAGCGCGACTTCCAGCGAAAAATGAAGACGGGGTCCTCACCCACCGGAGTCGTCGGCGACCGAATCGCGGTCGCGAAGTGGAAGGGCATTTCGGTCGAAGGGCTTCACGAACTCAACCGCGAGGAGGTCGAACGACTTCTCGCCAAGGTCTCGTCCGGCGGCGCCTCCGCGTTGAGCGCGTCCGAGCGTGAGTTCCTCGACCGGATGGCCGCGGGCGGCTAACCGCCTTCGAACTGGAAGCGGACCCGGTGCCCGATGAGGGCGCCGATGAGGGCGCCGATCGGGACGGAGGCCGCGCCGACGATGATGGTCGCGAGGATGAAGGTGTCCGACTCGGAGAAGAGCCCCCCGTCGTCCTCGTCGGTCAGCGTTAGCAGGCCGGTTCCAAGGGCGAAGGCCCCTCCAATCAGCGCGCCATCGAGCGCTCCCTTGCCCCGTCGCGTGAACTCGATCTGCCGCACGTCCCCGTGCGGGATCTCTATTTCGGGTTGGTTCCCCGACCGTGCGACGACCGACTCGTCTGTGACCCGCAGCCGAAAGGCGGCGGTTTCCCCACCTGCCTGATCGATCGTAGCCGGCCGCTGTGCCCCTTCGGATTCGATCGACGCGCGGACGGCCGGGCTGACAGGCGACGGGGCCACGATCGTGGTCGAGCAGGCGCTGGTCGAGACGGCCAGGGCGAGCGTGAGCGCGGGGAGCGAGAGTCGTTTCATGGCGGGGTAGGCTGAGGCGAGAGGGTTAGCGCGGGTCCAACACATACGTCACGCGATGGCCGATGGCGCCTCCGATCGCCGCGCCGATCGGCATCGTCAGAATCGACACGCCGAGGGTCGCTAGGATGGCGCTGTCCGTACGACCGAACCAACCCGAGTCGTCTTCGACGGCATAGACGACGACTCCGAAACCGATCGCGACGAGGGCCCCCATGCCCCAGCCATCGAGCGCGCCCTTTCCGTGCCGGACGAAGCGCAACTCGTCGACGTCGTCGAGGGGAATCTCCACCTCGGGTCCGGAGTCGGCTCCCCGGACCGCGAGCGCGTCGTCGGTCACTCGGAGACGGTACGCGGCGGATTCGGCCCCGTCCGAGTGGCTGATCTGGGCGCGGTGACCCGAGCCGTCTTCCGCGATCTGTGCGCGGGCGTTCGGCGAGATCGGCCGTTCGACCGCGATCGTCGTCGAGCACCCGGAGGTGACGGCGACCGCCAGCAACGCGATGATGCCTCGTCGTGCAGCGTTCATGGCGCACAACGTAGGCGCCTCTTCCCGGTCCAGACAGCGGAGGAGAACCGCATCGCCGATCCGACGAGGTTTCCGATTCCCGCGCGAGTCCATCGCGTGGAGGAGTCGATTCAGCGGAGCCGATTCATCACCGCCGTCGCGCATGCGCCGGACTCCGATGCGGCGCATGCCTTCGTCCAGTCGATCCGCGACGAGTTTCCCGATGCCACCCATCATTGTTGGGCCTTCGTCGCAGGACCGCCCGGCTCCACGACCAGAATCGGAATGAGCGATGATGGGGAGCCACATGGAACGGCGGGTCGCCCGATGCTGACGACGCTGCTCCACTCCGGCGTGGGCCAGATCGTCGCCGTATGTACCCGCTACTACGGGGGCGTGAAGCTCGGAACCGGCGGGTTGAGTCGCGCCTACTCCGGGGGCGTGTCGCTGGCTCTCGAGTCGCTACCGACGGAAGAGCGCGTCGAGCGTGTGCCCGTCGTCGTCACGGTCGGTTACCCGGAGGTGAACGCCGTGCAGAAGATCATCGACGAGCTGTCGCTTCTCGTCCTCGAGGAAGACTTCGGTGCCCAGGTCCGCTACCGGCTCGGCGTCCCCGTCGACGACACGGACGAGCTCACGAAGCGGGTCGCCGACGTGACCCGCGGGGCCGGTCTAATCGAGCGGGAGTCGTAGCGCGAAGGTCAGTGGCAGGAGGGCCCGAGGTCCTCGCCGGCTCCGTCGGATAGGAGCGGCGTCGGAGATCCGTACCGCGCGTCGATGGCGCGGCGGATCTGCTCGAGCGACTGACCTTCCTGCACGCGGCGGTAGACGATCCGCGCCTCTCCCTGACAGATCGCACACCCCATCGCCATCCCGCCCTTGTGGTAGCATGTGAGGAGGGAGCGGTAGTGGGGCAGCGCCGAGCAACCGCAGCTGCACCCGATCCCGTCCGCGATGTGCGCCACTTCGCGCACCCTTTCGTAGAGGGCGATCGTCTCTTCCGGGAAGCCCTCCAGATCGGCGGCCGTCAGGACGTCGCGACCGTCGATTCCGGGCCGAGGGTCCGGGTGGTCTATGGCACCCCATGCATTCCGGGGCGCGGCCGCAAACAGCACGGCGCCGAGAGGGAAGATCCGGAGGAAGGCGCGGCGATCGAACACGATCAGTTCCCGCCCGCCGGGGGCGTGATCATGATGTGCGCGCCCGCCGTGCCCGGGAACATCAGCCACGGCGCCCCGGGGGCGACGGGCATCGGGGGCAGACCCGTCGTTTCCGGCGTCGCCCACGGCGTGTAGACGACCCAGCGGAGGAAGGAATTCATCACTTCCCCTGCCGCCGCGTCGAAGCCGTCTCCCGTCATGACGTAGAGCGTCGCCGGCGTCTCGGGCATCGACAGCGTCCCCGCGTCGGCTTCGTCCCACCGGCGCTGGGCCAACTCACCGGAGTCGGTCACCCCTTCTGCGCGCAGTTCACGACCGCGCGCCATGAACGGCTCGAGCGAGTCGTGATAGCAGGCGACGTTGAAGCCGTCCCGGTTCGGATCGTCCGCGAGGCAGATGAGATCGTTGGTGCCCTCGCGGAGTGTCACGAATGCTCCACCGTCGTCGAAGCCGTAGACCATGGCACCGCCGCGCAGCATCGGCGGGGCGGGTTGCACGGCCTGCGCGATCTGCTCGGCCTCGGGCGGCGACTGGGCCTCGACACCCGTGGCGAGGAAGAGCGTGGACGCGATCGCGGCGCTGGCGCCGAAGAGTCGCGTGTTCGAGATCCGTGAAGGCATAGGGACTCCTGAAGGGTCGTACTGCTGGTCGTGTTACGGGCGGGCGAGGTGATGGTTCCTAATGAGAACCCCTCGTGCGCCCTATCGCTCGAAGTGTCGGATCCGCACCTTGCCACGCGGACGTGGGGGAGGGGCGGGACGTCTAATGATGATACAGGAGATGGAGATGCGTCAGGTCATCGGAACTGCGGCCGTCGCCCTCGCGATCTCGGCCTGCGGCGGAGGAGATCAGATGCTGCCCGGAGACGACGCACCCGAGGATGTCACCGAAGCTCTGATCGCGCGAGCGGCCTCGTTCGAACTCCCGACGGAATACTCTCCGCCGCCCGGGGAGGCGCTCCATCACCACACGGCGGGCTTCGCCAAGATCCTCTGCTCAGGCGTCTTCATCACGGGCCTCGATCCCGAGGACGCCGCGGCCAACGTCGGCGGCTTCATCAGCCCCTTCGACGAGCGTCACCACGTCGTCGACACCGTGGTCGACTTCGACCGCCAAATGGTCTCGCTGACGCTCCCTGATGGGACGGTCCGCACCGCGCAGCGCTACGCGAATCAGGGGTGTGTGGCCCATCCGATCGGCTCGGAGGAGATCTTCTTCGAGCCCAGCGAGGTCCCGCGGAATCTGCCTCCTGCGGAGACGACGCCGTGGCCGATGGGTGATGTACTGCCCGACGAGCCGTGGCCGGCCGAGCTCGACATGGCGAAGGTCGAGGCGGCGTTGGACGCCGGCTTCGGGCCGCCCGAGGCGCGCACGCTCGGTCTGGTGGTGACGTACAATGGCCGGATTCTCGGCGAGCGGTACGATCCCGGCGTGGACATCCATACGCCGCTCGAGAGCTGGTCGATGACGAAGAGCCTGACGGGGACGTTGCTCGGTGTGCTGATCGAGCAGGGTGCGTACGAGTTGAACCAACCTGCGCCGATTCCCGAGTGGCAGTCGGATGGAGATCCGAGGGCCGAGATCCGCATTTCCGACATCATGCGCATGTCGAGTGGGATCCGGATCAACGCTCCGGCCGATCCGGACTACGACGATTCGATGTACGCGGACCACTACTACCTCTACACCGCGACGGGGAACTCGTACGAATGGGCCGCCACCCGTCCGCAGCAGTGGCCCCCGAACACGATCGGGCGGTATCGCAACACGGATCCGGTACTCGCCAGCTACCTAGTGCGGCTCGGCGTCGAGGCCCGCGGTGAGGACTACCACTCCTTCCCGCAGCGGGCGCTCTTCGACCGCATCGGCATCCGGGACGGTCTGATCGAGACCGACCCGTACGGCAACTTCCTGGGCCAGGGTCTCGCGTTCATGCCGGCCCGTGATTGGGCCCGACTCGGAAACCTCTACCTCCAGGACGGCGTCTGGATGGGAGAGCGCATCCTCCCCGAGGGGTACGTCGAGTACGCCTCGACGGTGGCGCCCGCGTGGAACGACGATGGCCGTAGGATCTACGGTGGCGCCTTCTTCTGGGTGAATGGCGAGGGTGGTCTGGGGATCCCGGACACCGCCTACCGGATGCTCGGCGCGGGCGGACAGAGCACGACGATCATCCCGACCCATGGGCTGGTGGTGGTCCGACTCGGCAAGTACACCGGGTCCGGCCCCGGGGGCGACGCGTTGGAGGAGGCGTTCCGACTTCTCATGGAAGCGGTGCCACCGATCGAGTAGTCGGAGCATCTAAGGGGTAGAGAGGCCACGCGGGGCGAGGCCGACGAGGGAGGTGTGGCATGGGTAGTGACCTGAGGATCGACTACGGCGAGCTGACCGGCCTGGTGGACGAGGGTGTCCGCCAGACGAAGCAGAAGAAGAAGCGCCGCGCGCGGCTGCGTTCCGCGCCGGCTCGGATCGCGCGTGCCGCACTCATACTCCTCGCCCTCGCCGTGCTCCCGTTCGCGTTGTTGATCCGGGGCGGCGTCTTCGCCTACCAGGTCTGGGGCCTCGGGACGTGGCCGGCCCTGATTCTGTCCGCGACCGCGAGTGCCGGTGTACTCGGTCTCTACGCCTGGGTCGTCAGTCGACGACTCGGCGCCGGCAAGCTCGCCCGAACGCGCTTCACCCGGGCCGCGGCTGCGGTCGGGATCGCGTACGTGGGGTATGCCCTTGTCTTCGTGGCGAGCGAGAACGTGAAGTCCGAGGAAGTCGCGCAGGAGTTCAGTACGGTGCACCCACTGCTGCGCGTCGCGACGAGTGCCCTCACCCTCGTCGATCCGGGTGCCGTGATCACCGACGCCGGCCGGACCGCCGAGGACTACCGACTGATGGGGCTGCCGACCAACGAGGCGTCGCTCCACTTCGAGCAGTCGAGCGGGTACGTGCACGCGCTCGACCTCCGCACGAACGGTCGACCCGAGTGGCGGAACCGAGCCGTCGAGCTCGGCTTCTGGGCGCTCGGATTCCACTCGCTCCGGCACGTCGGGACGGCGGACCATCTACACATCTCGCTGAGACTGCCGAGCTGAGACCCGTCGCCGCGTGATCAGCCGGGCGCGATCGTCCCGACGATGGCGCCGAACAGGGTGGTGACTGCGGTGGCGATCAGCGTCAGCCGTGTGCAGTAGCCCGCGTCGTATCGGAAGCATCCGCCTCCCGTCCCGACGACCGTGACCATCGTCGCACTCGCGGCGATCGCCGCTCCGATGAGCGCGCTGTGGCCCGGACGGTGAGGGACGCGGAGTTCGAGCTGCGCGATGGCGTTCACGTCGATCTCGACCTCTTCGGTCGTGGGGTGGCACCGGTTCCGACCGTCGAGATCGAGCGTGCACTCACGGCGTTCGCCTTGGCCGATGATCGCCGAGTCTCGAACGTTGGGCCGACGGATGATCGTTTGGGTGCCCTCGTCGTCGGTGATCCGGATCACGGGCGGGCGTTCGCGCTCCACGACGGTCAGGGGCGGCCCGGCCGTCGGGCTCCACGTCATGCACCCGGTCAGAGGCACGATCAGACCGAGGAAGAGTCGACGGCCGAGCCACCGCTTCATCGGAGGAGCTCCGCCACCAGTGCCGTGACGAGGCCTTGGGTGATCACGAAGGTGACCTCCGGGGCACTGTCCGGACCCGTCGTTTCGTAGACCATCCACGCCGCCAGCGTGCCGATGCCGAGTCCAGCGAGAGAGCCGAGCATCGAGCTCTCCCAGTCTCCGTTGATCAGGGTTGCCCCGCTCGCTGCGCCGAGCGTCGTACCGAAAGCGATCGTACCAAGAACGACGGGTGCATTGTGGCTGTAGATCGCCGGAAGGGCCGCGATGGCTCCTACATACCCCCCGGCGTACGAGCCGATCGACGCGGTGAGTGCCGTGCCTACGACCCGGCCCGCGTCGAAACCGGATGCCGGAGGTGTCGGCTCCGTTTGCGCGTGGGCGGGCGACGCGATGATCGACAGCGCGAGGGCGAGCGCTGTTCCGGTCCGGTGCGCGTTCATCGGGACCATCCGTTCGCGATGAGGGTCGTGACCAGTCCGTGGGTCAGAGAGTAGGTGAACAGGGATGCCCCGGAGCCGAGACCGTCGCTGGTGGCCTTCGCCACACCGAACCCGACGAGCATCCCGATCACCGAACCGACGATCGGGCCTTCCCAACCTTCGCTCATGCCGGATGCGCCGACCGCCGCGCCCAGCGTGGTACTGAGCATGAACGTGCCGACCGCTGCCGTTTCGTTCGACTGCCCGTACGCAGCGATGGCGCCGACGTAGAGACCACCCGCCGACAGTAGGCTGGACATCAAGACCGAAGCTGCGATCCGTTCGGGGTGGGAGCTGAGCGCGACTCCCGTGTCGGGTCGCTGTTGGCCGGAGACGGGGCCGCCGGCCACGGTCGCGAGTACGAGCGCGGCGGCGAGCGTCGAAGATCTCTGGAGCATGTGGCGTCCGTCTGTAGGGTCGTCTGCTCCACGATGACCTCTGCCGGCCTGCCGATCCCTCCGCTGTTCTACGTAGTCGCCGAACACGATGACGTAGGCGGGCGTCGAGGGTCGCTATGGAGCTCGGCCCACCCAACCCCCGATCAGGGCGCCCCAGATCGCTCCGATCGCGCCGGCGGTTCCGAGCACGCGAAAGCAGGTGCCGGCGTACTGAGAGCACGGGGCACCGCCGCCGAACAGCATCGCGAGCGTGATCGCCGAGAAGGCGGTCCCACCGAACAGGGCTCCGCGAGCGGCCGCGTCCTGGTACTCGACCTCGAGGTGTGTGATGTGCGACAGGGCGATCTGGCCGTTCAGTCGGGTGGAGCGACAGATGCGCGACCCTGCCGCGTTCGTAAAGCATTCCCTACGGATTACGACCCCGACCAACGCGGAGTCTCGCACTTCGGGTCGAAGCATCACGGTCCGCCGGCGCTCGCCGCCGTGCGTGACGCGTATTCGCCGGGGCTCTTCTTCGGCGACGACGCGGGCTGGGGGAGCCGCGGTCTCCTGCCACATCGCGCAGCCTGCGAGCGTCGAGATCGACGCGAGTAGACACACCGTTGCCGTACGCATGAACCCTCCAGGTCGAAACGAGTCGCTCCTGGGAGGTTGTCTCGAGAGTCCTTACGCCTCACTCCGTCGATCGGACCAACCGAGCTTCGATACTGATGTAGGAAGCCCGTAACGAACGCTTTCGCGAGCGGTCCGTCAGCTCCCGGGCGGGATCATGCGTCGGCTGATCCCGCGGAGTGCCGCGTCGAGCACCTCGAGCTCGTCACTCCACACGACTCGCCAGCCGGCGTCCGTTTCCCGTAGCTGCATCACCTTCACCTCGGAGGTCGCGCCGGAGATGCGTGCCGTCGTGCGGTAGACGACGTGCGCGTCGACATCCCCTTCGGAGACCGCTCCGACGACCGAGTCGTCGCGATCGTACATCGCGTGCATCAGTCCCGGCATGTCGTCGATGACCGCGCCGATCGCATCGTCGAACACGTCCACGTCGGGGCGCGCACCCAGATCCGCGCGACCCCCCTCGACGAGGAAGGCCAGCATGACGCCCGTGGTGTCGGCGTCGACGATCATCTCCACCGTCGCGCGGAAGCGCTGCTGCGTCTCCGCGTGGAGGAATTCCGCTGCGGTCTCCCACCGGATCGCGCGGACGGAGCGGAGGAAGTGACCCGCCGCCTCATCGGGCGTTTCGGTCAGCTCCTCGAGGGTCTGGGCGGCCGTCGGAGACACGGAAACCACGGCTGCGAAGAGTCCGGCCGCGCATGCGGCGAAGATGATCCTCATGCTGCGGAAGCTACCCGGGCGGGGGAGTGGGAACCATGTCGCGGTGGGTCGGCTTTGGTCCGCACGAAGCACTCCGAGGGTCGTCGTTCCGACGTCGATTCGACGGCCTGATTCCCTGACAAGAACCAAGACGAATAGAGGTAGGGACGATGACGAGGAAGCTCTTTTCTTATGGCGCACTCGCCCTGGCGACGCTGACGATCGCTGCGGGTCCGGCGCCGGTGAAGTGGAACGTGGACGTGCCGCATACCGGCATCGAATTCAGCGTGAACCACTTCTTCACGCCCGTGTCCGGCAAGTTCGACACCTACGAAATCGACCTCACCTTCGACCGTGAGAACCCGGTCAACAGCGAGGTCGAAGTCCGCATCGACGTGAACTCGGTCAACACCGGGAACGAGCGTCGTGACGAGCATCTCCGCTCCGAAGACTTCTTCGGAACGGACGACTACCAGTGGATCACCTTCCGGTCGGAGTCGATCCGATCGGGCGGGAACGGCGTGATCATCGCGCGCGGTCCGCTGACGATCAAAGACCAGACCCACGAGATCGAACTGCCGATCCGCATCCTCGGGGTGAAGGACATTCCGGCCGAGATGCAGCAGATGCTCGGCGGTGTGACCGAGGTCGCGAGCTTCCACACGGAGCTCGAGATCGACCGGGGCGACTACGGGGTTGGTACCGGCAGCTGGGCGGCCAACGTCGTCGTGGGCGACGAGGTCACCATCGAGATTGCCTTGGAAGCGAATCGGTAAGCTCTCTCCAGAGCCACTCGGTCTCAATTCGCCGACAAGGCTGGAGGCCCGTGCCCTTCGGGGTGCGGGTCTCCGCTCGTTGGGGCCTAGTCGAGCTCGATCCGGAGGCCATCCGGGAGCTCCGCTATCTTGCCCGATGCCCAACCGACTCCGACTCGCCGCCCACGTTACCCTCGCCGTCCTCGCGGTGGCCGCCGCCGCCCGAGTCGATGTGCCCGTCCCGGGCTCGCCCGTACCCCAATCGCTCCAGACGCTGGCCGTGGTCGTGGTCGGTGCGTGGCTCGGAGCCCGTTGGGGAGCGGTGGCCCTTGTGGCGTACGTCGTCGCAGGTGCGGCAGGTCTGCCCGTCTTCGCGGATGGGGCCGCGGGGCTCGGCGCTCTCCTCGGACCGACCGGCGGCTACCTCGGGGGCTTCGTCCTCGGGGCGGCGATCTCGGGCCTCGTGGCGCACCGTCTCCGGGTGCGGGCACGCATCCCCGTGACCGGAGCGGCTCTCGGCACTCTCTTCGCCGTCGCGATCGGTGCGCACCTCGTCATCCTCGGGCTCGGCTGGGCCCGACTCTCCACACTCCTCGGAGCCTCGGAGGCCTTCGCCGCCGGCGTGTCTCCCTTTCTCTGGGGAGGGGTCGCGAAGTCGGCGGTGGCGGTCCCGCTCATCGTGATGGTCGAGCGCCTGGCCCCGCTACACCGACGCGAAGGTCACCCAGAAGAGGATGAAGCGATACGTGATGTTCACGAACTGGGCGGCGAAGAGTAGGACCATCGTCCGGACCAGGGTCGTCGCTCGCCCGCCTCCGTAGGCTCGGCGCAGTGCTAGAAAGAGGTACGGCACGACGAAGAAGACAGCGCCGAACTCGAGCAGCAGGTCCACGGCCCACAGCACGTTCGGGTTCGCGAGCCATGCGCGACCGGCTTCTCCTCCCACGTCCGTGATAACCCGTCAGGCCGCCCGGACCGCGAGGACCAGCGGGGGCAGGGCGACCGACATGATGAAGGTCAGCTGCCAGGCCGTGAAGTGGATGGCGAAGACGGCGTGTTGGACGAAGGGCGGCCCCGTACCCGCGTAGAGCAGGGCGAGCACGAGCGCCATCATCGGGACGATGATGAAGACGAGCGACGTCGCGTTGAGCTCACCGCGGGCGTCGAAGCGGGTGGGGAACAGCTCGTATTCGATCGCGGAAGCCTCGACCCGAAAGGCGACCGAGTCCCTCTCGGTCCACGGCTCGTCATCCCCGTCGCGGGTCGCGGCTTCGCGAGCCACGCGATCGTCGATGCGCTCTTCGATCTTGTCGATGACGAGGGGTCGCAGCCCTGCGGGCTCGCTGTACAACTGCCGATCCATGTGGGACAGGAGCGGCGTGTTGAACCCGGTGAAGCCCGAGTACGGCTGCACGAAGAAGTAGATGAGGTTCGCCGCGATGAAGAGCTGGAAGGGTCCGAGGCGGCCGCGGCGACGCCCCTCCATGTAGTCACATGTGAGTTGGCCCGGTCGGGTGAAGAGGAGTCGAAAGGAGCGCCAAAACTTGGCGTCGACCGAGAAGAAGTCCTGGAGGCCGTCGCGAATCAGACGACGGAGCGAGTACTCGTCGTCTCGGAGTCGGCGTTGGCCACACGACGCGCAGTAGGCGGCGTCGACTCCGGCGCCGCATGACGGGCATGCGGCGCCGGCCACCAGTTCGTCGACGTCGATGCGTTCGGCTGCGTCGTGCTCAGCGGAGGCCTCAGACATCCCCGAGTGTACGGAGTGGCCGTCGGAGAGGCCAAAACCCGCGAAGCTTCAAGTCACCGGCGCGGTCCCCATCGATACATCAGGGTCGTTCACCGTCTCCCACCGGCCGCACGCGACCACCCCACACCGGCGCCCACCCATCACCACTCGGCGTCTCGTGGATCCAGAGCACACTCCCGTCCTCGTCCTCCTCGATTCGGAAGCGGTCGACGGGGCCACCGGTGCCGGTGTTCTCGTAGAGCACCAACTCCGACGCGTCCCGACTGAAGAACATCCGTACCGGGGCGTTCGGTTGTGACGTCAGCGTCGTGAGCTCGTACCGGCTGGCGAAGGTGTTGTACGTCAGGTGCGAGAAGCCCCAGGCGCGCTCGGGGTCGCCACCGGGGCCGGCGAAGGTGAGCACGGCGCACCCGTCGAGGACGTCGTGCCCCGTGATCGTCACCGGGCCGGCGCCGCCCGCGACGACCTCGCCGTCCTTCCGACCCGACAGGAAGGCGTAGCGGTCGAACTCGGGTGCGGTGCACCGTCCGCCCTGATGGAAGGTGTGCCCCGGGCCACCGTCGGCGGCGAGCGTCGGCTTCGGAGCCGTCCGGGTGAACTCCATGATCCAGTTGTGCGTCCACGTCGCGCCGCCATCGCGCGAGAACGCATCGTCCCACCGAAGAGACTCGGGCGTGATGTCCGAGAAGGTGTAGCGGGAGATCGTCTCGGTTCCGTCTTGGCCGGTCGAGGTCGTGAAGAACTCCCCTCGGCCGTGACGGAACGACCCGGCGAGACTCTGTGATCCGGACCGGTTCGGGCCGGGCCAGTTCAGCCAGAGCACCCACTCGTCCTGGGCCGTGTCGAAGTACCGCAACGAGTAGCCTTTGATACCGGCCACCTGGTCCTCGCTCCACAACTCAAGCACCGCTTTGCCGCCGAGGATCGGATAGATCTTCGCCTCTGATCGATGCTGATCCGCCCAACTGCCGTCCGCTTGGCGGACGCGCAGGTTCACATCCCACTCGCCGACCCAGAAGTCGAATTGGCGGGATTCCGCTGGGAGGGCCGAGGAGACGGGAAAGTCCTGCGCGGCGAGGGGCGACGTCGTCACGGCCAGGGCGAGGGCCAATCCACCGATGATTCCGGGGCGTGCTGTCCACGGCGTGTTCGGGCGCGAACGCCTGTCGATTCCACCCATCATCCGCCTCCGGTGCGTCGATGTCTGCCCATTCAAACCAAGTGTAGACACCGGGCATCTCATTCACAAAGTCGGTGGTCCCGGCCCTCGTCCGTCTGGCCCAGCCCCCGACTTCGATCGGCGTACTATAGACAGACATATCGTATTCCGTTATGTAGAGAACGATATGTAGAGTTCGATATGTAGAGGACGGCCTCACGATGTCACCGATTCGACTCACACACGCGACCGCCCTGATTCTGCAGGCGCTCTCCTCGGGGAGCCGTCACGGCTTCCAGATCATGGAGGTCACAGGCCTGCCGAGCGGCACCGTGTATCCGGTGCTGCGGCGGCTCGAGCGTGAGGAAGCTGTCGCGTCCGAGTGGGAGGATGCCGCGGAGGCGAGTGCCGCGGGCCGGCGCCAGCGCCGGGTGTACGGACTCACCGAGTCCGGGCAGCTCGTCGCGGCCCGCGCTCGTGAGCGCCTGGCGAACACACAGCGGGTGCTGTCGGACGGCGAACTCGGCCAACTCGGAACGTCCGAGGCCGGGTCGTGATTTTGGGCCTTCTCTCCGCGTGGCTCCACGTCGTGAGCCTCCTCGTGCCTTCCGGGGAACGAGCGCGGTGGCGGGACGAATGGCACGCCGACATCGGGGACGTCGAGGCGTCCGGTGCCGGCACGCGAGAACTCATCGGGCTGGCGCTCGGCATCGGCAGCGCCGCCGCAACGTTTCGATTCGAGGGGTGGACGATGGACGGGTGGATGAAAGAAGTGGTGCACGCGGTACGGGGACTCTTCCGACGACCGGGCTTCGCCCTCGTGGCGATCTCGACGCTCGGACTCGGGATCGGTGCCAACACCGCGATCTTCAGCGTTGTGAACGGCGTGGTCCTGCAGCCGCTGCAGTATCCGGAGTCGGAAGGACTCGTCCTGATCACGTCGTCCTTTCCGACGATGGGCTTCACGGACTTCTGGGTCTCGCCGCCCGAGTACATGCAGGTCTCGGAGAACATTCGCTCGTTCTCCCAAGTCGGCGCCTTCAACACCTTCCAAGCCAGCGTCGGTGCGGACGACCAGCCGGTCCGTATCGATGCGGCGGCGGTGAACTGGCAGCTCTTCGAGGTGCTGGGCGTAACACCCCTCCTCGGTCGGTACTTCACCGAAGCCGAGGACCAGCCGGGCGGCCCCAACGTCGTCGTTCTCTCCCACGAGCTGTGGCAGAGGTCGTTCGGTGGGGATACGGGCATCATCGGCCGCACCATCGAGGTGAACGGTCAGACGACCGACGTGATCGGTGTCATGCCCGAACACTTCGACATCGACGAATCGCAGGCTGAGATCTGGCTCCCACTCCAGCTCGACTGGACGAATCGCGCCAACTTCGGCTCGCACTTCCTCTTCCTCGTGGGCCGCCTAGCGCCGGGCGCGACACTGGCCGGCGCCGAGACCGAACTCCAACAGTTCGTGAACGGCTTCCAAGAGATGATCGGTGACGGGCACATCGCACCGGACACACACCCGTTGCACATGGTGCAGCTGCAAGAAGAGGTCGTCGGCGAGATCCGCCCGGCGCTCATGGTGCTCCTCGGTGCGGTCGGCTTCGTCCTCCTCATCGCCTGTGCGAACGTGGCCAACCTCCTGCTGGCCCGCGCTCAGGACCGGCACAAAGAGGTGTCGGTGCGAGCGGCGATGGGCGCCGGGCACGGACGACTGCTCCGCCAGTTCCTGACCGAAGGGGTCGTGCTCTCCCTGTCAGGCGCCGTGCTCGGGACACTCTTCGCGATGGGGTGCCTTCGCCTCCTCCAAGCGGCGAGCCCGGGCGACATCCCGCGACTCTCGGAGGTCTCCCTCGACGGGACGGTCCTGCTCTTCACGACGCTGATCGCGGTGGGGACCGGTGTCTTCTTCGGCCTCGCGCCGACGCGCCACGTCGCGACGGACAATCTCGCCCGTTCACTCCGCGACGGGGGCACGCGGTCGACGTCGTCTGCGGGACAGCGACGACTCCGCTCACTCCTCGTCGTTTCCGAGACGGCGCTCGCGTTGATCCTGGCGGTCGGTGCGGGGCTCATGCTCCGGAGCTTCAGTCAGCTCAACGCGGTCGAGCCGGGCTTCGAGTCGGACGGGCTCCTCACCTTCCAGCTCTTCCTTCCCGGTGCATCGTACCCGGATTCCGAGGATCGCCTCGAGTTCCAGGAGCGCGTGCTGGAGGAGCTGCGCTCTCAGCCTGGCGTGACCGCGGCCGCCGCGATGTCCGGCCTCCCGCCGATGCGTCGCATGGTCGCCAACGACACCGAGTTCGAGAACTTCGTCGTGACCGAGACCTCACCGCCTCAGAACGTGGACCACTATCAGGCGGTGACGCACGACTACGTCGAGACGATGGGGATCGAGGTCGTCGAAGGGCGTGACTTCGAGCCGACCGACGACGCGACGGGTGTCCCAGTCGCACTGGTGAACCGCACCCTCGCGGAGAAGTACTGGCCGGGCGAGAACCCGATCGGGAAGCGACTCCGACCCGGAATGGGCGGTCCGAATCCCTTCCTCGAGGTGGTCGGCGTGGTCGGTGACGTGAAGAACAGCGGCCTCGACGTCGAGCCGGGCACCGAGCTGTACTTCCACAACACGCAGTGGGAGGCACGTGGAGGGCTCAGCCGGAATGTGAACTTCGTCATCCGCACGTCGGGTGATCCGGCGGAGTTGGCCCCGGCGGCGCGCCGGATCGTTTGGGATCGGGACGCGACGCTGCCGATCTCCGGACTCCAGCCGATGAACGATGTGATGGGAGAGGCGATGGCGCGGGCGCGCTTCCTCACCTCCTTGCTCGCGGCGTTCGCGGGTCTGGCTCTCCTGCTGGCCGCCGTCGGGACGTACGGGGTGATGTCGTACGCCGTCACGCAGCGGGCGCGTGAGCTCGGCATTCGGATGGCGATGGGTGCCGAGGCCTCGCGGGTCCACAAGCTCGTCCTGAGCGAGGGACTCAAGGTGGCGATCATCGGTCTCGCTGTGGGGATCGCGGGCGCGTGGGGACTGACCGGGCTCCTCGAGTCGCTCCTCTTCGAGGTGGACGCGCGCGATCCGATGTCGTTCGTCGCCGGCCCCATCCTCCTCACGCTCGTCGCGGTGGCGGCGTGTTGGATCCCCGCTCACCGCGCGACCCGGGTCGATCCGGTGACGGTGCTGCGAGAGGAGTAGAGGCGAAGGCCCGACCCGAGTCGGCCGAGTGCGCGTTACTCGGCCGGCTCGTGGTCGGAGCAGTCTACACGCAGGTTCCCGTCCCCGAAGGCGACGCCCGCGAAGTGGCAGTGGTGTTCGAGCGCTTCACCCGGATGCTCGCTCGGCCCGAAGAACCGGCACGTCACGCACGTCCGGGCAGGGGCGATCTGGCCCGTCGTCGCGAGTTCACCCACGACGGAAACGAGCGAGGCAAGGAGGGTCGCCTGCTCCTCTGCCGGCAGGACATCGAGCGCCGCCAGGAGCTCCGAGGACCACTCGCTGACCTTCTTGGCCGTGCTTCGGCCTCGTCGTGTCAACGTCACGGACATCCGACGGCCATCGCCCGGGTGGACCGTCTTCTGCACCAGCTCTTTTCGCTCGAGCGCCGTGACCGAGTCGCTGACGGTGGGCACGCGCACACCGAGTTCTTCTGCGAGGGCGGATAGCCCCAGCCCACGACCGTCCGCCCGAAAGAGGGTGCCGAGGATCTGGCTCTGCGTGGGGTTCAAGCCCAACGCAGTGGACTCCTCCCATGATCGCGCCCGAATCGCCGCGCCCACCCTGGCCAGGCCGGCGAGGATCCGATCTTCACGCGGTCGCTCATCCACGAACGAGCGTGGGTCGCCCCCCGAAGCAGGGGGCGACCCGGTGCGCGCACGAGAACTCTTCGCCTTAGTCACGCGTGACAGAGTAGGGGAGACTCAGGTCGCCGGACAGGACGCCATAGACGTGGTAAACGCCGAGCATGGGCCGCCCTTCGTCGGAGGTGTTCACCTCCATGTAGGCGGACACGGCGTCGAAGCGGAAGTCGGTCCGATGGGAGATCCGATCGAGGGGTACCACGATCCTGAGCGCGTCGTCCTTGAGGACGACCGAAAAGCCCGGCGAGTCGAGGTACATCGGCATTCCCGGGTTGGTGGGTGGGAGCCGCTCATTCCCCGCCGTGGTCTCCTTCACCGAGAGGCCACCGGGGACTCGCTCGTCGGGGACGAGCACGACCCAGTGGGTGTGGAAGACCACGCCGTCGTTCTCGGGGTCGGCGTCCCCGTTCTCGTCCCACAGAGGCGTGTCGTCGAAGTCGGGATGTGAGGTGGCCGCCAGCGCGACCACACCTTCTCCGGCTTCGAAGCCGACGTCTTCGGGCCGAAGCGTCGTGGGGAAGACGTATCCGAGGACCGGCGCCCGATCCATCTGGCCGCGGGCGTCTGGCATCGTGTGTCCGGCCTGACCCGACACGCGTTGTTCGAAGACGAGCACATCGAATTCGGACAGGTGGGTGACTCGGGCATCGACGATCGTGAGGTCGTCGGTCGCCGACGTCGGCTCGACCTGAGCCACGGCGCAACCGTGCGCGGAGAGGAAGGCGATGCCCGCCAGGGCCGCGCTGAATGTGGTGGATTTCATGGGGCACCAAGTTGTTAGGAGTCCTAATGATTAGGAGTCCTAAGTATGGCGTCATCTCGAGATCCGTCAATGGCCTCCAGGAGGGAGGGAGCCCGACACCGGTAGTCGGGTACGGACCGGACCGTTTTCTTGATGGTCCGCTCCGCTCCACTTCTGACGCCGTGCACTCGACCGAGACGCTGATTCGCCGACCCGCTCGTCGCGGCCGCCCACGGGCCGTCGTCGCGCTCCTGCTCGCGGGGGCGCTCGGGAGCGTCGCGGCGACTCCGCACGCGACGTTCGGCCAGCAGCCGTCCGGCTCCGGCTTCACGACGACGCCGCGGATCGGACTCGCGCTCAGCGGGGGCAGCGCGAAGGGCTTCGCGCACATCGGTGTGTTGCAAGTCCTCGAAGAGGTCGGGATCCGGGTCGACGTCGTCACGGGCACGAGCATGGGAAGCGTGATCGGTGGGCTGTACGCGATCGGGGCGCCCCCGGACTCGATCCTCCACCTCGTCGAGGACGTCGACTGGGGCTCGATCCTGACGAACACGGCGTCGCGGGATCGTCGATTCCTCCACCAACGACGCTTCGACGAGCGCACGGTGGCGACGCTACCGATTCGGGACGGCGGGATCCGCCTGCCACAGGGCGCCACCGATGGCGCAAACGTCTATCGTCTCGCCGAGCGGGCCACGTGGAAGGCGGCGACGGTCCGCTCCTTCGACGACCTCCCTCGCCCCTTCCGAGCGGTCGCGACCGACATCGAGACTGGAGAGGCCGTCGTCTTCGACTCGGGCGTCCTGGCGGAGGCGATGCGGGCGAGCCTGAGCATCCCCGGTGGCTTCGAGCCGTTCCGGATCGGGGACCGCCTACTCGTCGACGGAGCGTTGGTGCGGAACCTGCCGGCCTCGGATGCTCGGGACCTCGGCGCGGACGTCCTCATCTGCAGCGACGTGTCGGACCCTCCCCTCGAGGAGGACGAGCTGAGCTCGGTCGTCGACGTGTTCGATCAGGTGATCACCCTCTTCATGCGCGACACCGGCGCCGAACAGCGCGCCCTTTGTGACATCGTCATCCGTCCGGACGTCGACGGACTCTCCGCTCTCGACTTCGACGCGTATCCGGCGTGGATCGAACGAGGTAGGGCAGCCGCCGAGTCGCAGATCGCCGCGTTGGTCGAACATCGAGGACCGGTCGGCGCCCCGTGGGCTCCCCCCACCTCCCCGTCGATGCTGGCCGACTCGGTCCGGGTCGATCTGATTCAGGTCACAGGGTACGAGCGACCCCAAGTCGAGACGTTCGTCCGCAAGGAGCTGCGACTGGCTCCGGGTGACTTCGTCACGTCCGACCAGCTCTCGGATCGACTCGCGGACATCGATGCGACCGGCCTCTTCGGTCTCGTGCGCTATCGCATGGATCGGCGCGGGGACGGCGTCGCGCTGACCGTCGAGGTGGAAGAAGACCCGCGGGACCGCTTTGGGATCGGCATCCGGTACGACGACGAATACCGCGCCGCCCTCCTCTTCTCGACGACGCTGCACAACCGGGTGCGGTACGGATCGGTGACCCGCGTCGACCTTCGTGTTGGCGAGGAGACCCAAGCGTCGCTCGCGTACCTCCGCCGCCACGGGGTCACGGGCCGGTACGAGGGAGGCACGTCGGTGAGCTGGAGTCAGGGGCGACTGCTCCTGCCCTCCACCGGCCTGCCGGTCCTCGGACCGCGCCGCGAGGAGATCGGGATCGAACTGTCCCGGGTCGCGTCGTGGCTCGGGATCGTCGGGGGACGCACCTCCTTCATCGGGCTCGAGGCTGAAGCCGAGTGGGCCGTCACGGACGGCACCGCGAGCGGTGACGTCGCGCTCGGCATGATCTCGGCCGTGTTGGACTTCGAGTCGCTCGACCGGGCCGACCTACCGAGCAGCGGGGCCGACGTTCGGATCCGTTGGGGCGTCGGCATCAGCGACCTGACCGAGGGGAGCAACTTCTCCCAGCTCACGGCCCACGCCGTCGGCTTCGTCCCCCTGCACGAACGCATCGTCCTCGATGCGGGAGGCTTCCTCGGATCGGCGCGCGGGGACGACCTCCCGATCCATCGCACGATGTTTCTCGGCGGTGCGCATCGGTCCGTGCTCTTCCAGCACACCGAGGTGCCGTTCTTCGGACTCGATCGGGAGGAGTTGAACGGTCGGCACGCGCAGGTCGGGCGGATCGGTCTTCGCATCCACCCCTTCCGCGACACCTTCGTGCGCTTCGGCGCCGAAGCCGGTGGCGCGGCGCCGCAGTGGGGCTTTCCACTCGACGACCTCGTCGTCGGCTGGGGCATCCAGCTCGGTACCCAGACGCCCGTGGGGCCCGCATGGCTCCTCTTTTCGGGCGCCACGGATCGCGGAAACGGACGGGTTTCCGTGGGGGTCGGGCGCATCTTCTAGGCGCGCTCCTTGCACGTGAGGCTCGCGACGGACGGCGCCGTTTGCCAATGTTTCGTGACCCTCCGTGTTCGAGCCGGTCCTGATGACCCGAATGCCCGACCCGAGAACGTGGCGTAGCGTGCGATTCGCGCTCGTCTGCACCCTCCCCATCACAGCGATGGGGTGCGGCTACCTCGGCTTCGGGGAAGACGCGGACGGCGAGGTCCAGGCGGACTCTGCAGTCGTTGCAGACAGCACGCTCGTTGCCGCGCAGCCGCCCACGATCGCACCGGACTCCGGCGCGATCACGCCGATCCTCGACGCCGACTCGTCCGTCCAGGTCGGTCCTCCCGTCGTGCTCGATTCCGGAGCGGTGGCTGAGGTCGCCGAGGGACCGGAGCCGGCCACTTCGGTCGAAGACGCGGCGCCGCAGAGCCTCGAGGATCGCTTGGACCAGATCCTCGCTGGACAGGAGGCACTCAACCAGCGGATCGACTCGATCGCGGCGGTCGGTGCCGGTGCCGACGTCGGCACGGATTCCACCGGGGTCGGGTCCGGTACGCAGATCATCGGCGATGCGCGCGCCCGCGTGCAGAACTTCGGCGTCGGCGTCTTTTGGTCGATCGTCGTCGCGTTCCTCATCAGCATGACGGTGAGAGGCTCGGTCTGGCTCCTCGACGCCCTCGCGGAGAGCAATGCGAGCCGTCGCCTTTTCTATAAGAGGCTCGTCCCGATCACGAGGATCATCCTGTGGGCGTTCGCCGCCTACCTGATCGTCAGCGTGATCTTCCGGGTCGACGCCCAGCGACTCCTCGCCGCTACGGCTGCGATCGGTGTCGCGATCGGCTTCGCCGCCCAGGATCTCCTCAAGAACCTCTTCGGCGGCATCATCCTCGTCTTCGATCAGCCGTTCCAGGTCGGCGACAAGATCAGCGTGGGTGGCACGTATGGTGAGGTCGTCTCGATCGGGCTCCGGTCGACGCGAATCGTGACGCCGGACGACAACCTCGTGTCGGTGCCGAACGCCCAGGTCGTGGACCAGCAGGTCGCCAACGCCAATGCGGGCGAGCTGAACTGTCAGGTCGTCACCGACCTCTATCTACCGGGGTGGGCCGACGAGGTCCTCGCCAAGAAGATTGCCTTCCAGGCGGCGGCGAGCTCCAAGTACGTCTACCTGAACAAGCCGATCGTGACGCTTGTGGCGGACGTCTTCAAGGAGACCTTCCTGACGAGAGTCCGCGTGAAGGCGTACGTCCTCGATCCGCGGCTCGAGTTCGCCTTCCAGTCGGATGTGACCGAACGTGCGCGGGAGGGCTTCCGCGAGGCCGGCCTACTCGAGGCGGGTCACATCGAACAACGCTTCCTCGACCATGCTGCGCCGGCGGTGCTCCGACGCGCGCAGGAGAACGGGGGTGGGCGGGTCGTGACGGCGACCTCCGATCCTGACCCCGACAGCCCGACGACGGGCGAGGGGGGCGCCGATGGCGGATGACGTCCTCGTGACCGAGCCGGTCGCGCCTCCCGTGGAATCCGAGCCGGTCGGCGGTCGGGGTCCCGAGTACGAGGAGCTCCACGCCGCGGTCCATCAGCCGTTCCGGGACGCACTCCTGGCCGCGGACGACGATCTCGTCGAAGGCTTCGTCCAGGTGATCGTCGACGGGCTCGAGAAGGTCCGGGAAGTGTCCAAGGAGGTCGGGCTCGACGGGGCGCCGTCCGAGGCGTGGGTCGACCGCGCCCAGGCGGCGCTCGATCTCCGCCGAGCCGTGCGCTCCTCTCTCATCGCCCCGCTGCGTACGTCGTACGAGGCGAAGGGCCCGTGGTCGGTGATCCACGAGGCGGGGCTCGCGGCGCTCGACGAGGCGAACCGACGCGCCGCTGCGCTCCCCGAGTCCGTCGAATCGACGTGGCCCAAGGGTGCACTCGACCCGCGGCCGTCCGACCGCCGGATTCGCCGGATCCAGAAGAGTCTGGCGCGAGGGATCAGCGGGGCTCGGAAGGCGGGCGGCTCCCGGAAGCTTCCGGCACGCGCACTGGCGAGACAGCACCTCGCCGACGTCGCGACCCCGGTCGCGGACGACGTCTTCAAGAAGCTCGGTCGGGGCTGGGCGACGTGGGGCTCGATGATCGAGACGTCGTTCACGCGGTGGGGTGAGGTCGCACTGCGCGCCCTGGTTCTCGTCGAGCGGCCCGACGAAGAGGACGTCGAGGAACGGTGGGCGAAGGCGGCCGAGGCGTTCAACGGGCTGATCGCCGATCTCGAACATTGCCTCGAAGAGAAGCCCTCGCTCGAGCCCGCACTCGCACGACTTCGGGAGAGTCGGCGGCACCTCGAAGCCGATGCCGACGTCGCCGGTTCGTTCGTGCTGTCTCCGACCTCCAAGGCGTCGAAGGGATTGGTCCGGAGCGCCCGTCTCAGCCGCGCGCTGGAGGAGTGGGACTCCGGAGTGGCCGCGCGTTTGGAGCTCTTCGACGGCCTGCTCTCCCTCTTCGTCGGACTCGGGGGGGCGCAGCAACGACTCGCCAGCCGACTTCGGGACGGCGTGCTGTCCGACATCGGCGCCTTGAGTGACGCCGCCGAGGCGATCGGGGCCGTGCGCCCCACCGACGGTGCGGAGATTTCGGAGCAGGCGCACCATCAGTTGGCCGAGACCGTTCGGGCGACCCTCGAGCCGGCGCTCGCCGCGCTGCCAGAGGATCGTGCGGTGCAGAAGCTCCTCACCACGGAGTCCAACGGGACCGTCGATGCCGTCATGGCGATCGTGCGACAGACGCCCTCGGACGTCCGTATCCACGCACCGGAGGCGAGGCTCTCGAGTGGCGCGCGCCCCGTGGAAACGCGGACCGTCGCCGTCCAGGAACTCACTCGTCAGTCCTTCGATGCGTTGCGCGTCGACCGGATCCGGACGTCGACGCTCGGACTTTCGGCGGGCGTCGAGCTCGCTCGGACGAACGTTGCGGAGTTCTCCAACGTCTTCACCTTCGCCCACGATGCGGCCCTGAAGGAGCTGGAGGACGGCGGGGAGGAGTGCGAGGCTAGGGCGACGGGACTCGTTCGGGAAGCGATCGACAGCATCACCGAGGGCCTGCGCGCGGAGTCGCGTGGGCTGGAGAAGGCGTACCTCGTCGCGCTCGGGAAGCTGGCCGACGAAGTCGGCGGTGGCTCGGTCGGACTCGTCGACCGTCTGGCCGCAGGGGGTGTCGCGGCCCGACTCCTTCGAGCCCGCTCGATATTCTCCGAGGCGCGGGCGTGGGTGAACGAGCGGTGGGGACCCCCGGTCGATCGGGCGGCCCAAGCGATCTCCGTCCGCTTTCGTCTGCTTCGCCGCTTCCTGAGCCGTGGGGTTCAGGTTGGCGGCACGATCGTGGGTGCGCAGGGCGGCGCGACGGCCTCGACTCGATCTGTCAAAGAGCTCGCGGACACGTCGGCGCTCACCGACCGTCTTCCGCTCGTGTATCAGCGCCTCTTCACCTTCGACCCGCTCTCGGACTCCTCGCTACTGCGCGGACGCTCGGCCGAGTTGGCGGAGGGCATGTCCCAGTGGAGGCAGTGGGAGTACGAGGACGGTGTCCCTCTTGTCGTGACGGGCCGACAGGGGACCGGGATCACCAGCTTCCTGAACGCGCTCGGCACGGTGGTGGAAGAGGACGGATCGTCGACCCTTCTGAGCATCACCTTGAGCGAGCGCGTCTCCGATGAGGAGACGTTGGCGCGTTTCCTCTCCCAAGAGCTCGGCGTCGCGGCGTGTGACACGCTCGATGCACTCGCTGAAGAGATCTTCAACTCGAGCGGCGACATCGCGGACGCCGTCGCGATCGACAACCTCGAGCATGTCTACCTCCGTGTGGCTGCGGGGACCGACCTCGTGGAGCGTTTGTTGACGCTGATGGCCGAGACGGCCGGCAAGATCTTCTGGCTCGGTGGTGTGACGACGTCCGCGTGGCAGCTCATCGCCATCGCCGAGCCGACGGCCGTCTCCCAAGTGAACGTGCTCGATCTCGAGCCGTTGAACGCGACGCAGCTGCGTGAGGCCGTCATGACGCGGCACCGCCGAAGCGGCCTCGCCGTCCGCTTCGAGGAGCCGACCACTCAGGTGCATCGGATCCGCCGTTGGTTCTCACGGATCCGTGACGAAGAGGGCTTCCAGGAACAGCTGGAGTCCCGCTTCTTCGACGCGCTCCACCGGACGTCGTCGGGGCACCTTCCGCTCGCGCTGTACCAGTGGCTCTCGACCGTCGACTTCGAAGCCGGGGAAGGGGTGTCGGTTCCGCAGCCGTCGCGTCCGAACTTCTCGGTCCTCGACTCGTTGACGCTGACGCAGAACTTCACACTCAAGGCGTTTCTGGAGCATCGGACGCTCACTCTGGCCGAACACGACGAGATCTTCCGCCTCCCGAGGCACGAGAGTTATCAGATCTTCGAGTCGCTCGGAAACCGTCACCTCATCGAGGTGGCGCCTGCCGTCGTCGCCCCGCCGACCGAAGACGGAGAGGAGCGCTCAGAAATCGCCGAGGAGCTTCGGTACCGCCTATCCCCGCTCCTCGTGGGCACGGTGATCAACCATCTGCGGGCGCGGAACATCGTCCACTGACTGGTGCGGGGCCGTCCGATTCGGGAAGCGTTGAATCCGGGTCAGCCGGTTCTTAGGTTCAGGGGCCGAGCGAGCTCCATTACGCGGGGTCGCGGCGGCAGTCCCCCACGGAGTTACGGATGGCCAAGGTCCTTCTCGTCGAAGACGAGGTCGAAAGCCAAGAGCTGATCGGTTCGATCCTGCGATCGGCGGGCTACGAGGTCATGGTCGTCGGCGATGGCCGAATGGCGCTCGACCACGTGAGGGCAAACCACGTCGACGCGGTGGTTACGGATCTGCGCATGCCTGTCCTGAACGGCCTTCGCCTCATTACTGAGCTGCGGAAGACCGGGGACACCGTGCCGATTCTCGCGGTGTCCGGGCACAACCGGGATCAGCTCATGCTCGCCGAGGACCTCGGGGCGAATGCCGCGCTCGTGAAGCCGATCAACAAGCAGGAGCTGCTGATGCTCCTCGACCGCGTGATCGCCGACACGCGCACTAGCTGGAGCGGTGCGTGGATCCACCCCGAGTTCGGGAAGGTCGGGGACCGGTAGGCCCCGGGCCCCAAGGGTCGGGCCGCGCCGCGGCTCCTCGCAGCACCAAAACGCCTCGCGCACGCACCGGCATTGACGGGCGTTGAGTATGTGAACACTGTTTACACATGTCCACGCGGAAAGAACGAATTCGGGTAGCGAGCCAGAAGCGCCGCAGCGAGGCGCGGGAGAGCACCCGGCAGCTGATCCTCGATGCTGCCGAGGAGCTCTTCGTGGAGCGCGGGTACGCCGATCTTTCCCTACGCGAGGTCGCCGAGCGGATCGGGTACTCTCCGGCCGCGATCTATCGCTATTTCGAGCACAAAGACCACCTCGTCGCGACGCTGAACGAAGAGGGCTTCGCCCGCTTCACGGCAGCACTGCAGGCTGCCTTCGACGCACATGACGATCCGGTCGAACGGCTCGAAGGGCTCCACCGGACGTACCTCCGCTTCGCGGCGGAGAACCCCGTCCACTATCGCCTGATGTTCATGGAGCGGCTCGACTTCCTCGAGCGTGACTCGAAGGACTTCGAGAACGATCCGCCCGAGGCGTTGATGATCCTGTATCGGGCCGTGGGGGAGGCGATGGAGCGCGGGATGGTCGAGGGTCCCTCGGTGCGGGAGGTCGGCGATGCCTTGTGGGCCGCCGTGCACGGGGCCGCCGCGCTTACGACGTGCCTCGAGTCGCTCCCCGAAGAGTGGAAGCACTCGGTTGGGGAGGGAGTGCTCGACCTCGTCATGCGAGGCCTCGGAGTGGACCGATAAGGGTGCACGTACAGCAGCTTAGTCTCTTTTTTTCGACAATGAGTGAACGGTGTTGACACAATGACTGGTACTTACGCTAGGACGATGGCCGGGTGGGTCATCGCAGGGGCGCTCTTCTTCGGAGGAGCAGGAATCGGGACCGTAGACGAGTTGGCTGCCCAGTCCCAGGGCCGCATCACGGGAGTGGTCCGTGACGCCACGACACAGGGTCCGGTGTCCGGGGCCGAGGTGCGATTGAGCGACGGCACGTCGTTGCTCACAGACGCACAGGGGCGGTATGCGATCCTGGCCGCGCCGATCGGGACGCTCGAACTCGAAGTCGTCCGACTCGGCTACCGACCGATCCGCGTGGCTGACGTGCTCGTCCGCGCGGACCGGACCACGGTGCTCTCGCATACTCTCGAGCCGGTCGCGCTCGAGCTGGAGTCGGTCGACGTGACGGTGACGACGTACTTCGATCGTCAGGTGACGGGGTCGGCTACCGCACAGGGCATCTCGAACGAAGAGGTGCGCCGGACCGCGGGGGCGATCGGGGACGTGCTGAGGCTTGCGCAGGCCTTTCCCGGCGTGGCGCTCACGAACGACACGCGAAACGACCTCGTCGTACGGGGTGGGAGCCCGGCCGAAAATCTGACGATCGTCGACGGGATCGAGGTGCCGACCCTCAACCACTTCTCGTCTCAGAACACGAGCGGCGGGCCGGTGTCGATGCTGAACACCGACCTCATCGACGAGGCCCGCTTCTCCGCCGGGGGCTTCGAGGCCCGCTTCGCGGATCGGCTGTCGTCGGTTCTCGATCTCGAGGTGCGTGAAGGGAGCCGAGACCGGACCCAATTCGCGCTCGACATGGGGATCGCCGGCTTCGGTGCGATCGGGGAAGGGCCGCTCGGAAGCGACGGGTCGTGGGTCGCCTCGGTGCGGCGGAGCTACTTGGAACTACTACAGGACGCGATCGGCCTGAGCGCGACCCCCGAGTATTGGAATTTCAATGCGAAGTTCGCGTACGACGTCACCCCGAAGGACCGGGTTTGGGGACTCTTCGTCGGTGGGATCGACGACATCCAGTTCAACTTCGACGCCGAAGATCTCGACGATCCCTTCGTCACGAACACGACGTACGGCGGGTGGCGGACCATTGCCGGAGCCAACTGGCGGCGCGTCTTCGACTGGGGCTTCACTACGGTCACCGTCTCGGACGCGATGTCCGCGTACGAGATCCAGGACCGGGACACTCGCCTGAACAATGCGCTGACCTTCGACCAGAACGACCGGGACGGCGTGACGACGGCGAAACTCGATGTCCGAGCTGACCTCGCTCGTCGACTCGACGGCCGCTTCGGATTCGACTTCCGCAGGCACCGTGGGGACTTCGACGTCGCGCTTCCGCTGGGGGCCGAGAACCCGTTCAGCGCGGATCCCGTGCGGGTGAACCCGATCGATGTCGAGGGTAACGTCACGAGCGCCGACATCGGCGGGCATGGTGAGCTGACCCTGCAGCTCACCTCGACGCTCGACCTCACCGCGGGGGCGCGAGTCGATGCGTACGACCTCATCGACGAGACGCGGGTCAGCCCCCGAGCGCGACTCCGGCTGCGCCCGACGGAGACCTTCGACGTCGGCGTCTCGGCCGGGGTGTACCACCAGGCTCCGCCCCTCGTCTTCCTCAGCGTGGTTGAGGAGAACCGGCAGCTCGACCCGATCCGGGCCGAGCACCTCGTCGTGTCGACCGCGTACTACCCGCAGCCCGACGTGAGGCTCAGCCTCGAGGGCTACTGGAAGGAGTACGAGAGCTACCCCGTGAGTACGCAGTTCCCCGAGCTGACCCTCGCGAACACGGGGACCGACTATGGCGTTGCGCAGCTCCTCTTCCCGATGGCTTCGCAGGGGACCGGAGAGTCCCGTGGGATCGAGTTCTCGGTGCAGAAGAAGTACACCGGCGACTGGTACGGTCAGTTCTCGTACTCGCTAGCAGACAGCGAGCATGCCGCACTCGACGGGGTCACGCGGCCGGCGGCGTTCGACATCCGCCACACCTTCTCTCTCTTCGGCGGTACGGCGCTCGGCGACTGGCTCGTGTCGGGCAAGTTCACCTACGCGTCGGGCCGGCCGTATACGCCCTTCCTCGTCGCACCGTCTCAGGCACAGAACCGGGGGATCTTCGATCTCACGCAGACGAACGCAGCGCGCTCGCCGGACTACCAGCGGTTGGACCTCCGGGTCGAGCGGCAGTTCACGCTGAACGACTGGAGTCTCTTCGTCTTCTCCGACGTCGTGAATGTGACGAACCGGGTGAACGCCCAGCAGCGGGTGTGGAATGGGAAGACGTTGGAGGGGGACTGGTTGGATCAGTTCGCGCTCGTTCCGAACATCGGCTTCAGCGTGAAGTTCTAGTAGGGGCGCCCTCTGGAATTCGACGCTCGGGGCGTGGCCGTCACTCGATCGGCCACGCCCCTCCCAGCGCCTTGTACAACCGCACCAAACTCGCCGCCCCGCTCGCCTCACTCTGCGCCAGCAGATCCTGGAAGGAGTAGAGCGAGCGTTGCGCCTCGAGGACCGACTGGAAGTCGCGCACACCGTTCTGGTACAGGTCGAGAGAGAGGTCGAGGGCCCGTTGTGCCGCCGCCGCCGCGTCCGCGTACGCGACCTGCTGGTCTCCGGTGGTGCGCAGGCCGACGAGCGCATCTTCGACCTCGGTCAATGCGTTCAGCACCGTCCGCTCGTACGCGATCTCCGACTGCTCGAGGAGCGCGACCTGCAGGTCCACGCCGCGCTTGATCCGACCGCGGTTGAAAATCGGGATGCTGATCGACGGGCCACTGCTCCACGAGATCACGTCCGTCGAGATCAGCCCGTCCAACGACAGTGACTCGAGTCCGATCGATCCGCTCAGGCGGAATCGTGGGTAGAGCTGAGCCGTGGCCACGCCGACCAGCGCGCTCTGCGTGACGACCGACTGTTCGGCCGCCCGTACGTCGGGGCGTCGGCGTAGGACTTCCGCAGGCACGCCGACGGCGATTTCCGGCGACGGCATGGGGATCGGCGCGACCGGTCCGAGGTCGCTGTCGAGCGCACCGGGCGGCAGGCCGACGAGCACCGAGATGGAGTGCTTCGTCCGCTCGATCTGACCCTCCAGCTCGGGGAGCCGGGCCCGCGTGCTCTCGAGGTTGCTGAGCGCCAACTCGACATCGAGCTGAGTCGACAGACCGGCTTGGGCGCGAAACTGCGTCAGCTGGAACGTCTCTTCCTGGACCGCGAGGTTGTCTTCGGCGATCTCCAGCCGACGCTGGAACTCCCGGAGGTCGACGTATCGCAGCGCGACTTCCGCGGAGATGGCGACGAGGGCCGCCTCTTCGTCCGCATGGCGAGCTTCGAGATCCGCGACCGCGGCTTCGATCTCCCGGCGCTGCCCGCCGAAGAGGTCGAGCTCCCGGCCCACATCGATCCCGACGCGGTAGAAGTCGATGCGCTCACCTGTCCCGACCGCTTCGCTGCCCTCGCTTCGGGTCGCGGCGATGTTCCCGTCGATCGTCGGCCACAGCTCGGCCTCGGAGATACCGAGGCTGGCGCGAGCCTGGGTGATCCTCGATCCCGCGGTCCGGACATCGAGGTTACCGGTCGCGGCGCGCTCGACGAGTGCCGTGAGCGTCGGGTCGTCGAAGTCGTCCCACCACCGGTCCATGACCTCGGGCAGCTCGCCCGCGTCCACTTCGTCGGAAAGGGCCGTGGGGTCATCCGGGGCCGCCACCTCGCCCGCAGGCCCTTCCTCGCCGGACCACCTGTCGGGCAGTTGGAGCGCGACCGGCTCGTAGTCGGGTCCTACCGTAATGCAGCCACCCGCTCCGAGGAGGAGAGCAAAGGCGAGAGGAAGCGCCCGGGCTGAATACCGCGTTGATCTATTCATGGCGTAGTGCCTCGATCGGGTCCATGCGCGCCGCTTTGCGGGCGGGGGTGAAGCCGAAGCCGACACCCACGAGACCGGAGAAGAAGAAGGCGAGTGCGACGACCGTCGGGTCGATGATGAGTGGAACGGAGAGCCAGTTGGTGAGGGCGACGGATCCGGCGATCGCGATGACGATCCCCATGACGCCACCGAAGACCGAAAGGACGATCGCTTCGACGAGGAACTGCGAGAGTACCTCGCGCTCGAGGGCTCCGATCGCGAGTCGGATCCCGATCTCCCGGGTCCGCTCGGTCACCGAGACGAGCATGATGTTCATGATCCCGATGCCGCCGACGAGCAGGCTGACACCGGCCACGGCTCCGAGGAGCATCGTGAGGAGCGTCGTCGTCGACGTGAGTGTCTCCGCGATGTCGGCCAGATCCACGACGGTGAAGTCGTCGTCGTCCGCGGGGCCGATCCTGCGTCGCTCTCGAAGCAGGCGGGAGACATCACCCTTGGCCTTCGTTGTCGACGTGCCGTCCCCGACAGAGACGTGGATCTGCTGTACGTCGTCGGTGCCCGTGATCCGTCGTTGGAGCGTGGCGAGGGGTGTGAGCACGAGGTCGTCGGGGTCGATCCCGAGGCTCGTCTGGCCGCCCTTCGACTCGAGGAGCCCGATGATCTCGCACGACATTCGTTCGAGCCGGAGCGACGAACCCAGCGGGTTCTGCCGGCCGAAGAGCTCTAGGCGGACCGTTGCGCCGATGATGCAGATCGGGCGTCCGGAGCGTAGCTCTCCGGCCGCGAAGGTGCGGCCCGATTCGATCTCGAGGTCGTTCACGGCGAGGTACTCGTTCGTCGTCCCGGTCACCGTCGTGCGCCAGTTCTCATTCCCGACGATCGCGTTCATGCTCTTGCTGGCGATCGGAGCGACGGCCGCGAGCGAGACGAGCTCCTCGCGCAGAGCCTCCGCGTCCCGGATCGTGAAGAAGTCGGCTCCGGAGGACTGACCTCCGGGCCCGGTGCGCTGGCCAGGCATGATCGTGAGTCGGTCACTACCCATCGCGGCGATATCGTCGCCGACTTGGACCGTAGCCCCTCCGCCGACCGTGACCATGACGATCACGGCGGAGACACCGATTACGATCCCGAGCGTCGTGAGGACCGAGCGCATCACGTTCCGGCGAATCTCTCGGACCGCGAGCGTGAAGGCATCTCTGAGCATCAGGCCACCTCCGCCGCCGTGGGCAACTCGACGACACCGTCTACGAAGCGGATCGTGCGGTCGGCGTACTCGGCCATCTCCGGCTCGTGTGTGACCATCGCGATCGTGATGCCTCGCTCGCGGTTCAACCGCGTGAGGAGCTGCATGATCTCGCGGCTCATGGCCGTGTCGAGGTTGCCCGTCGGCTCGTCGGCGAGAATCACGACGGGGTCGGAGACGATCGCCCGCGCGATCGCGACCCGCTGTTGCTGACCGCCCGAAAGCTCGGCCGGGGTGTGGTCCTCGCGTCCTGCGAGTCCGACCTCGAAGAGCGCCTCCATCGCCGCCGCCCGTCGTTCCGCCGCTGGCACCCGCCGGTAGACGAGTGGGAGCTCGACGTTCTCCACCGCCGGCGTCCGGTCCAACAGGTTGAAGCCCTGGAAGACGAAGCCGAGGTAGTGGCGTCGGAGGAGTGCGCGCTGATTGCGCGTGAGCGATCCCACATCGACGCCGTCGAACCAGTAGTGACCCGAAGTTGGCGTATCCAAGCAGCCGATGATGTTCATGCACGTCGATTTGCCCGAACCGCTCGGCCCCATGACCGCGACGAACTCTCCACGCTGAATCGACAGGTCGGCACCCCGAAGCGCGTGTACCGTCGCGGATCCTTGCCCGTACGTGCGGGTCGCGCCCGAGACGACGATGATCGAGTCCGGTCCACCGGCGACGGATCGGAGATCGGTGTTCACGATTCCACCTCCAACTCGTCGACGACGACCTCGTCGGCCACGTGGAGCCCACTCGCCGTGACCGCCGTCCACACACCGTCTGATGAGCCGACGACGACCTCGACGGGCATCACCTCCCCGTCTCGCAGAACCCACACCCGTGGCGGACCCTCGGGCTGGACGCCGAGGTTCGTGTCGGGGATCGGGAGGAGACCGCCGCCACCGCCCGCACTCTGGGCGAGGACGTCCGACGGCGTGAAGCGAAGCGCCGCGTTCGGGACGAGCACCGCCTCCGCGACCCGCCCCACGACGACTTCCGCGGTGGCCGTCATGCCCGGCCGAAGCAGGAGCTCCGCGTTGTCGACCTCCAGGATCGTCTCGTACGTGACGACGCCCCCGACCGTCCTCGGTGCGTACCGCACCTCGACGACCCTCGCCGGGAAGACCCGGCCCGGGTAGGCGTCGACCGTGAAGGTTGCTTCCTGCCCTTCCTGGACGACGCCGACGTCGGCCTCGTCCAGGTCGATGCTGAGCTCCATCTCCCGGAGATCACCCGCGAGGGTGAAGAGCACCGGCGTCTGGAAGGACGCCGCGACGGTCTGACCCTGCTCGACCTGACGGTTGAGGACGATCCCGTCGATTGGCGAGACGATCACCGCCCGCCGGAGATCGCTGAGGAAGCCGTCGAGCGTCGCCTGCGATTGCGCGATCTGCGCCACTGCGCTCGCCCGATTCGCGAGCGACCGGTCGTACGCCGCCTGGCCCGCGTCGAGCTCCGACTGAGATGGCACCTCGCCTCCGCTGAGCTCGAAGACGCGCTGCAACCGCGCCAGATCGGCCTCAGCCTGGAGTACCCCCGCCTCCGCTTCGGAGAGCTGAGCCTCGGCCAGCGCCAGACTCGCCCGCGCCTGGTCGGTCGACGCATCGAGTCGCTCGGTGTTTATGCGCGCGAGCACCTGACCGCGCGTTACCGGGTCGCTGAAGTCGACGAGCACCGACTCGACGATGCCCGAGATCTCGGTGCCGACCTGCACCTCGTTGAGCGGGGCGAGCGCGCCGGTCGCGCTGATGTCCACGACCAGTGTGCCCTGCATCACGGGCTGCGTCCGATACATCGGACCGTCGTCCCCTCCGAAGAGGGAGCGGGCGAAGCCGGGGAGTGCGACGAGTAGGACGACCGCACCGATCACGATCGGCCGGCGATTCCGCCCCGCTGCCGCCTTCTCGCCGAGACCGAGCGTCTCGGCGACCTCCGCCGACGGATCCATGTGACCGACCGCGTCCACGCCGCCGAGCTCGTTCGCGTTCGGCGTGTTCACGACTCGCCCTCGACCGGGGCGGCACCCTCGGGCGCTTCATGACGTGTCCAGCGGAAAGAGCGGGACATCCCGAAGCGGCGACCCGTGACCTCAATCTCGTTCTCGGAGACGCAGACGACTGTCGCTGAGACTTCCGGTCCGTCGGGCGAGTCTAGCCGGCCTTCGTACTCCCCATTCTCCGCGTCGTACTCGAGCTCCTTGAGGATCTGGTGTCGCGGTTCGCCATCGAGCATCACGTGGCCCGACCAGACGCCGGCCTCGTGCGTGATCGCGATGAGTCCGCCGGCGTTCGCCTCGGGCGGCTGCCACATGCCCTCGAGCTCGCACATGACGGGGGCTTGGGCTCGGGCCGGACCTGTGCTGGCGCAGGCGCTTATGCACAGGACTCCGAGTAGCAGAAGTGTCCGTCGTCCGACCCGTTCCGTTCTATCGTTCATCGATCTCATCCTTGGCGTTGGGGTGTGCTTCCTTTCACTTCCCTACCGCCGGGTCGACGAGACTGTTGGTGACCAACACTTCAGGCCCCGCAGCGGTAGGAGAGGGTGACGGCGGCCCGAGTGAGGCCGACGGAAACGACGATTACTCGAGACGGTCGACGCATGACGGCGGACAGCGCTCCAGCGCTCCGGGGCATGGACCCGAAGGACGAGCAGGCGGCGGTGCTCCGCATCCGTGCGGGGGACGCCGACGGCCTCGTTGTCCTCGTCCGCGCCCACACGGGCGATGCGCTCCGTCTCGCGTATCGCCTTCTCCAGAATCGTCAGGATGCCGAAGACGTCGTACAGGAAGCGTTCATGTCCGTGCTCAAGAACATCCATTCGTTCGAGCTGGGAAGGCCCTTCGGCCCCTGGTTCCGGCGGATCGTCGCCAACCGGGCGCACAACCTCATCAAGTCGAGGGCCCTCCGGACCGGCGAAGAGCTCAGCCCCTCGCTTCCGTCCGGAGGCGCGCTCCCCGACGAGATGGCGCAGCGAGCCGAAACGACCGAACAGGTCACCCAGGCCCTCGCCCAACTGCCGGACGATCAGCGGACGATGATCCGGCTCTTCGAGATGGAAGGCTTCAACAGCTCGGAGATCGCCGAAGTCCTCGAGATCGCCCCCGGCACCGTCCGGTGGCATCTCCACCAGGCCCGGCACAAGCTCCGGGCCATCCTTGACCCGAACGGACAGCGCGCAGCAACGGAGGTCGCAGATGGATAACCAAGACGTACGTGAGCCCCGGCGCGATCCGGAGCTGAGGGACGCGCTCGAAGCCGCGACTCCCGAGCCGCCGTTCAGCGAGTTCGAGGTGGCCGCGATCGAGGCGCGCATCATTGAGGAAGGGAAGGCTCAGATGGCGAAGAGCCAGCGCGAGTCGCGACTCCGTCGGTTCGCCTACCGCGTCGCCCTTCCCGCGTCGCTCGCCGCCGAACTCATGCTCGCCTTCCGGCTTGCTGCTCCTCCCGAACCCACACCCGCCGCGCGCGCTGCCGAGGCCGAGTACATGCAAGCCGTCGCACTCACCGCATTTATGGACAGCGACGTCGGAGCCGCCCTCGTCACCGGCGACGCCTTCCGAATGCTGCCCACGCGCAACCCCCAGGGGGAACGGAACGATGGATAGAATCGAGAGCCCCTCGCGTTGGCGCAGGGCCGGCGTGATGGCCGCCGTCTTTGGCCTCGGACTCGTCGCCGGGCTGGCCATCGGCCGGTCGATCGAACCTGCCGCCGCGAACCCCGTCCTCCCCCCGATCCCGACGGACCCGGAGTGGTTTACGCCGGACGGGATGATTGCAGAGACGCGGCGCCAGCAGATGGACGAGATGGCCGCCTTCCTGAAGGAGACGCTCGAGCTCGACGCCGAGCAGGAAGTCGCCTTCGATCAGCTGAACGACCGGGTGCGCGGTGAGATGGAGCAGCTGCTGGCCGAGACCGGCCCGCGGATCATGTCTACCGTGCAGGGGGCGGCCCTCGAGCTGCGCTCGATCCTGACCGAGGAGCAGGTTCGGCGTCTGCTGGAGACGGAGATGCCGATGGCGACGCCATTCGAGCCTCGGATGCTGTTGGGGGCGGACTCGGCGGGTGGGCGGTAGGGTAGGGGCTGGGGGTTTGGGCGGGCGGATTGGCCCGTCGATGAACGGTCGGTGCCAAGCGACCCGTGGTCTCAGACGGTTGAACCCGGTACCGGGCGTGGGTAGCTTAACCGGCTTCCGAATGGCGGCTGCACGACGGCGCCGGCCGGGACACCGCAGGGCCTGTAGCTCAGTTGGTTAGAGCGCACGCCTGATAAGCGTGAGGTCGGTAGTTCAAATCTACCCAGGCCCACTGGAACCAAGAAGAAATTGCCCCACAAGGCCTCAGCGGTCAGGTGGGGCGTTTTCTTTGACCGTGTGTGTCTCGCTAGAGCACGACTCAGTCGAACGAAAGTCGGAACGAGCCGTTGGTCACGGTCATCGTCGGCAGAGGCGGACCCGTACCATCCGCCCGGTAAAGAGTGAGCTCGAAGGTTCCGGCCAGGACGTCCGCACTGAGCGTGCTGATCACTACCTCGCCCACCCAGGGCTGAACCAATGGGTCGGAATCGTTCGATCCGTACGTCACCGTTGATTGGCTGAAGTCCGGAGTCAGGGTCGCCTCGGACCGGAGGCCCGTGGGGCCGAAGTTCTCAACGGGATAGGCCCCGCTCGTTAGCGCGATGCCCAGTTCGTGAAAGAGCTCCATCTCCAGGAGCATGCAGCGGTCGCACGAGGGGTCGAGCCCCACACCATCCGGATCGACGAAGCCGTTCACGTCGATCGACCCGTCGGCGATTTCGTCCGCGAGATCGACCTCGAAGAGAGCGCGCCACGAGAGGTCGGTCGTAACGCCATCGATGTCGGCAAACATCACCATGCGCATCCACCCGTAGTCCTCACAGACCGGAAGTACGCCCACCGTGCCGTGCGTCGTCCCGTTGAGTACCAGCGCAGATGCACTCGTCGTAAAGGTCCATTGCTGCGGGGATTCGGAAACTCCAGCCCCATCCCGCTCAGTCACGGTCGTCGTCAGAACGCCGCTGGAGACGGACCACTGGCCCTCGGCACTCGAGCACACTCTCCCGACGAGGTCTGCCTCAACCCACGTGAACGATCCGTCTGCGCGAAAATCCACGGACGACTCCGACACGTTTGCGGCTGTGGCCTGCCAGCGACCCACGGGAGAATCTTCGCTCGGACCATCGGGACCCGTCGTCTCGGCACCACACGCCGTCGTTACGATGACGCACAACGCCACGGCCGATCTATGGAGAAGCATCATCGCTCGAGTACCCGATTTCTAGAATTGCGCCGCCGGATAGATCTAACTCGCTTGGAGTCCAAGCGGGAAACCCCAACTTCGGACTAGGCAGAGGCTACGGCGCGTCCGCCCCCCTCTGATCCGCGAGCTCGCGATAGAGAAAGGCGCGCCCGTACTGCCAGTCCCGCTTCACCGTGACTACGGACACCCCAAGCACCTCCGCAGCCTGTCGGCCATCCAACCCACCGAAGTAGCGGAGCTCGATCGCCTTGGCTTGGCGTTCGTGCGTCTCGGCGAGCTTCTCGAGCGCGGCATGCAGCGCGAGCATGTCGACCGGCTCTCCGTCGGTGACCAGGTGATCGTCGTGAAGGGTGGTCTGCTGGCCGCCGCCCCGACGGAGTGCCTTTCGGCGGCGGGCATGATCGATCAGAACCCGGCGCATCGCTTGGGCCGCGATCGCGAAGAAGTGTGTGCGTCGGCGCGGGGGCGTGTGTTGGTCGACGAGGCGGAGGTAGGCCTCATGCACGAGGGCCGTCGGCTGGAGGGTGTGGCCGTCGTCCTCCGTCCGCAGGTGCGCGGCGGCGACGGCCTTCAGCTCGTGGTACACGAGGCTCAAGAGGGAGTCAGCGGCAGTCTCCTCGCCTTCGCTGATCGCCTCGAGGAGACGTGTGACGTCACCCTTCGAGCCGCTCGTAGTCACGTCACTCACTGGCGGGGGCTCCCGCTGCCCGCCGCTCCTGTCGTGGTTGCGCGATCCTGCGCTTGCTGGAGCGCGTCCACGTCGGCATGGGCCGTCCGCCATTGCGGCCCGCGCACCCCTCGTTCACGCAGGATCTCGAGATTGCCCGCCAACAAGAGTTCGGCCGACGCCACGTGGCCCCGAAGGAGCTCCGCCCGCCCACGGGCGGCGCGCAGGGCCCAC
The DNA here is from genome assembly GCA_039030015.1 of Gemmatimonadota bacterium. Classification (GTDB taxonomy): domain Bacteria; phylum Gemmatimonadota; class Gemmatimonadetes; order Longimicrobiales; family Gaopeijiaceae; genus UBA2589. The sequence goes on from JBCCEZ010000008.1 coordinate 109,875, forward strand.
TCCACATCCCAGAAGAAGCGACGATCCGCCGGCGCGACCAGCTCCGCGAGTCGGGTCTCGACCTCGTTGGCCAGGGCTTCAGAGTCCCCCGGTGCGCCCTGAAGGGCGAGCACATACGCGAGCGAGGCCATGGCGCGAAGCCGTTGTTGGGCGGAGGAGGGCCTCGCGTCCGCGCTCCAGCCCGCGTCGACCTCCGTCAGTACCGCGCGCGCCTCGTGGAGGCGCCCGGCAGGAATGAGTGCCCACGAGGCAAGCGCGTACAGGGCCCTGGGGCCCGCACCCATCTCGAAGGCTCGGCGCAAGAGCCGTTCAGCACGTCCTATTTGACCCGATTCAGCATGGACGGCTCCCATCGCCTGAAGCGCGTACGTCGTTTCGGCATGGGCCGTCGATGACTCCGCCAGCCTGCGGGCGGTCGGGAGGTCTCCCACGCGCAGGTGCTGTTCGGCGAGTATGGCTTCGGCACTCGCCACGGCTTGGAAATAGCGATGGTCCGGCCCGAACCGGCGTCGGAATTCGGCCGTCGCTTCAGCCTGCAGAAGAAGAGCCGTCTGCGGGTTGCCCAGTGCATCCTCCAGGTGGCCCAGGTCCTGGAGCATGAAGGGTAGGTTGTTCCCCTCGTCTCGCGCTCGTTGCATCTCGACGGCTCTTCGCAGTTGCTCCTCCGACTCGGTGAGCTGGCCGCTCCGACTGTGCGCCGCGGAAGCGTAGTACAACGCCTCGGCGATCTTCGGGTGCGGCGCTTCGAACGCCCGTTCACGCAGGGCCAAGGACGCCTCGAAGTGATGCACCATCCGTTCGTGGTCGAGGAGAGCTCGGTAGGTGTCTCCCAGGGTGTGGTGAATGTCGGCCCGGACCTCCGGGTCGTCTGCGAGCTCTAACTCCATGCGGGCCGCCGCCTGCTGGAGTGCTTCCATTACCGTGAGGTCCGGGCCGCTCATGTCACCCTCGACGTACCAGCTCGGATTCGCGGTCGCCAAGACACCTTGGAGGAAGCCGTTCACGCGGTTGGAGCGGTCGACCGCCGCCTGCGCTCGGTCTCGTTCCCGTGCGGCCTCCGCTGCACGCTGGTTCGCTTCGACCGCTTGCCACGACGTCAGTGCGAGCGCTACGAGGACCGCTGCGGTCGCGACGCGGTGCCGCCCGACGAAGCGGCGCGCCTGGTAGGCGGCCGACGGTGGCCGCGCAGCGACCGGATGGCCTCTCAGGTATCGCTTGATGTCGTCCGCGAAGGCGCGGGGCGACTCGTACCTCAGCTCCGGGTCGCCCGCGAGCGCCTTGAGGACGACGGTGTCGAGGTCTCGACCGATGTATCGGGACAACGGCCCGTCGACCGCCGAGGGTCGTGGCGGCGCCTGCTCCGTGATTCGGCGCTCGATCTCGGACGCTCCGCGCCCTTCGGTCGGGAAGGGATGTCGATCGGTGAGCAATTCGTAGGCGATGACACCCAGCGCGAAGACGTCCGCGGCTGTCGTGATCCGCTCGCCGCGCAGCTGTTCCGGCGAGCTGTAGCCCGGGGTGAAGGCGGCCACTGTTGCGGGCGCTTGACCTTCCTCCGGGCCCACGAGCGGCTTCGCGATCCCGAAGTCGAGCAGCTTTGGTGTCCCGTCGGCTGTGACGAGGATGTTCGAGGGCTTGAGGTCCCGGTGGATGATCAGGTTCTGGTGCGCGTATTGCACAGCGTCACAGACCGACCGAAGCAGATCGAGGCGATCGTCGAGCGAGAGCGCATGCTCACGGCCATACGTGGTAATCGGCGCCCCGTCGACATACTCCATGACGAGGTAGGGGCGATCGTCGATCGCGCCGCCACCGTAGAGCTGCGCGATCCCGGGGTGTCGGAGCGTGGCGAGCATGGCCCGCTCGGCGCTGAAGCGCGCGAGGTGCGCCTCTGCGATCCCCCAGTGTGTGAACTTGATGGCGACGACGTGGTCGAAGTCGTCCCGCCTACGCGCCAGGCAGACGACGCCCATGCCCCCAGAGCCGAGCTCCCGCACGATCTCGTACTCGCCGACGGTTCGGCCCTCCAGGGACCCTGCGCCCACGTAGTCGCGGAGCGCCGATTCGAGACCGTCCTCGAGGAACCAGGGCCCGTCGTCGTGCGCGGCCAGCAGCCCTCGGATCTCCTCGGCCTTCCCAGGAGAGTCTTGGCTCAGGGCATCGAGGAACTCTTCGCGCTCGGCTTCATCGAGGCCGAGCGCGTGCTCGAAGAGATCCTTCGGGTCCTGAGACGGGTGCAAGGCGTGCGCTCCTGACGGGCATGCACCCTACATCCGTCGCAGTATGGCCCGCAATCGTGCCCGAATCACTCGGCCCCACCCGACTGTCCGCGTAGGGCCGAGCGCGCGTTAGCTCCTCAACCCGGTGGGTCCGGCTCGAGCCGAATCACGACCTCGATCCAACCGCCCCACGCTCGAAGCGTGGCGCCGACGTCTGCCGCCCATGCCGCATTGCAGCTCTCACCTCCGACCGCGCCTTGGCACCCCGACGCGGTCACCATCCAGATGTACTGACCCTCGAACAGGACTTCTCCGGGCTCCATCAGTTGCGAGGGAAGCGGGCGTGGGGATGGAGCGCCCTCGGCCCAGCTGCCGTTCTGGATCGTCCAGCTCGGCGCGCCGGTGAAGCCGTACGTCCGGACCTCGTACGAGAGCGGATTGGGTGGACCCTTCGGAGGCGGAATCCGGGCGATCACTAGAGCCGACCATCCCTCGAACGCCGGGTTGTCCTGTGGGATTTCGCGTTCGATCACCTCGATAGGGTAGTGCCGGATGATCTTGTTCGGGTCGTTATCCACCCGGACGCCGCCCTCGACGACGTCGACGAAGACCCATTGGCCGAGACCTGGCTCGCTGCGCCACACGGTCGCGCGCACGCTCTCGATCTCGTCGATGACCTCGCGATCGGTCTCGGTGCACGAGTAGACGATGTCCGGTCGGTCGTAGTAGGTGACCGACGTCGCTCCGCCCTCGAAGTGGCCGAACTCCCCGGGCGTACTCCAATCGACGCGCCAGTCCCAACTCGGGTTGTCGATCAGGTTCACCACGCCGTCGGTCCGCTCCAGGTGGAGTCGCACGTCACTCCGACACTGGAGCCGTGGGAGTACGGGACGCATCCGCTGCTCGTTCGGTGACAGTTGGAGCTCTGCTTCGGCGCTGCCGAGCTCGACTGATGCGCCGCTCAGGATTGTGTAGCTGATGTCGACGGTGAGGGTGCCCCCGGTCGGTCCGCTCACGAGTAGGTCGGGGTCCCAGGTGATCTCGTCGCCGCTCGTCGTGAGGGTCGTGCCGCGACGAGTTCCGTCCACGAGCGACCCGATACCGCCACTGAGCGTCCAGTCGAAGGCGAGGACCGCTCCGTCCGGGATCGTGTTGCGGGGCAGCGCCTTGAAGCGCTGCATCACGAAGGGCACCGATTCGGCCCGCCTCGGCTCCAGGCCCACGTCCTCGAGTCGGGCAACGACCTCGAACTCCGTGAGCGACGGGCCTACGGTGGAGGAGAAGAGCCGCAGGTAGTCGGTCACCTTCATGAGGACGTCGATCGCCTCGAGCACCTTGGTCGAGCGGCGGGGCAGAGCGGTGGTGGTGGCTCCGACCGAGTTCAGCAGGGGGACGAGCAGATCGTCGAAGAGGGTCCCGAAGAGGGCCCCGCCACCCTCCGACCAGAGGGCGAAGGCGAAGTCGTCGAAAGCGCCCTGGAAGTCGCCCGCGTTCGCCTTCGACTCGGCGACGGGCACGGCGGCGGAGAGCCACGGACCAAATCGTTCCGCAAAGTCGCCCAAGGCCTCCGTGGGAAACGTACCGCCAGCCGCGGCAAAGAGCTGAGCGTGTCCCGCGATATCGAGAATGAGGGGCAGGACCCAGTCGATGGCCAGCGTTTCCATGTTCAGGCGCTGGAGGGCGGCCTGCTCTGCTGCCGTCAGGAGACTCTCGTTCTCGATCGAGCCTGGAGAGATGATCCGGACCGCGTGGACCGCCTCGATCTCGTCGGCCGCGAGCGGGGCCTCGATCGGCGCCGTCGTCGTAGCCGCGAAGGAGAGCCCCCCACCCTTCGACCAATCGGTGAGTACGCCGGTGAAGCCGCGGATGGCCGTGGTCGGACTGACCCTCGTCTCGGACAGCGGAGCGATCGAACCGCTGATGGACGTGTTGATCACCTGCTCCTGACCGCCCTCCTTCGTGACCCGGAGTGGGTAGACGTACGCCAGGCCGCGCCGGCGTTCCCTGTTCGTTATCGAGAATCGCTCGAGGTCGACATCGGAGACCTGGAACCCATTCAGTAAGCCGTTCGGATAGATCGATACGCCGGCTCTCCGATCCGGTCCGACGACCTGGATCTCGTCGAAGCGCGCCTCAGCCCATGCTCCGACGTTCGTGGCCACAGCCGCCACGACATCACCGCCCGCAGCCACAGCCGCTTCGACGTCGGCCCTGACGAGATCGTAGTCCGGCGCCATGGGGATCGCGTCCCGAACCGCCTCCTGCACCTCGAAGGGCTGGAGGTTTGCGCGCATGGCGAGAAAGGAGAGCGCGAGAGCGGTCGTCTCGGCAGAGATCGTCCGCTCGTCATCGTCGATGAAGCCGGCCATGACGATGTTGTCGTTCGTGTCGATGGCCCAGACCAGGTGTGCGCTCCCGTCTTCGTGGAGCACCTCGGCCGTGCCGTTCTCCTCGACGTCGACAAGGTCGAGGCCGGAGACGATGCTAAGGTCACCGACCGAGTACGTAGCACCGGCTGGCAGGACCACGTTGGCTGAGACCCGTGGGCCTTCGAGCCCGGAATCGGGATCCGGCTCGGGATCGGGATCGGTCGGGCCCTCGTCCGAGCACGCCGTCGGCAGGAGAAGGGCCCCCAGAAGGGCCAAGGGGATGGCGCGTCTCACGCGGAACGGCTTGTGTCGGGTCAGTGTGTCGATCATCCGTGTCTCTCCGAGGGGGATCCCGTTCAAGACGCGTAGTCGGCGCGGGTGGCGTATCACCCGATCGGTCACGGCCCTCGCGGGGGGCGCCCGCACAAGCGCGCCCTGGGCGGCACAAAGGGGCGGCGAATCGCGCGTGCCATGTCGCGCTAGTCAGCCATCTAGCTCTAACCTTGCCCCAGCCGGGCCCTCCCCCTCGCTTCCGCACATGAGAACTCCAGCCATCGTCCTCGCGGTCGTCGCCTCGATCTCCACGCCGACCCACGCCCAGACACCGATGCAGCCCGACGGCCTAGACCCCACCACCCTAGCCGAGATCACCGACGCGGTCGCCGCAGTCGTGGACCGCGATGAACTCGCAGGTTCGGTGGTCGCCGTCTCCCGCCACGGCCAAATGGCCTACCTCCAGGCGACAGGCCTCCAGGACATCGACACGCGCGTGCCCATGCAGGATGAGTCGATCTTCCGCATCTACTCGATGTCCCGAGCGATCACGGCGGTGGCGGTCGGCACCCTGGTCGACGCAGGTCGGCTTTCCTTCGACGATCCCGTTCATCGCTACCTCCCGGCGTTCGCGGACGTACGCGTGCGCCAGGAGGGCGGACCCGACCGTGCGCCCAGCCGCCCGATCACGGTGCGCGACCTTCTGCTCCACACGGCGGGGCTGAACTTCCGAAACGCCGAGGACTATCGGGCCGCCGAAGTCCGCTCTCGAGCTCGGAGTCTGGACGACTTCGTCACCCGGCTCGCGAGCCTCCCCCTCTATGAGGATCCCGGCACACGGTTCCGCTATGGGACCGCCTCAACGATCGCGGGCGCCGTCGTCGAGGCGGCCGCAGGCCAGCCACTCGACGAGTACATGCGGGAAGCGGTGCTCGACCCACTCGGGATGAGCGACACGGGCTTCTGGGTTCCGCCCGAGAAGGTCGGACGCCTCGCCACTCCGTACCGCGTGCTCGACGGTGGCGGACTCGAGGCCTTCGCGACGGAGGACGTTCCGTTCACGCGCCGTGCTGCGCTGATCGACGGCGCGGTCGGCATGCTCTCCACGGCGCCAGACTTTCTGCGCTTTTGTCAGATGCTCCTGGACGGAGGTGAGCTCGATGGCGTTCGCGTTCTGAGCGAAGCCACGACAGCCGAGCTGATCAGAAACGGTCTCTCGGACGAGATCCTCGCCACCCGCCGCGGGGGCCGAGGGTGGTCGATGGCCAATGCGTCCGTCCGCATAGAAGATGGAGACGCAGCTCGGGCCGGAGAGTTCACCTGGAACGGCAGCGTCGGGGCCGACTTCTGGGTGGATCCGACCACCCAGACGATCGTGGTCACGATGTGGCAGAGCTCGCCCGCGAATCCATCTCGACTGCGCCAACAGATCCTGGACATCGTCCGGAGGGCGATTCGATAGCGACACGAGCTGCCTCGGCCGGCCTCTTGGACCGCGTGGTCGGGATCGGGCGAAACGGATGATCTCGCTTTTGCTTCGGTCTCGGCTATTCTGGCTCGACCTGGCGCGACTCCAGGTCGGCTTCTTCCTGTTCGGGCTTGCGATCGCGCTCATGCTGGAAGCGCAGATCGGCCTAGACCCGTGGTCGGCGTTTCACGACGTCGCGAGTCGACGTTCGGGATGGAGCTTCGGACGCATCTCCCAGGTGACCGGTCTCGTATTGATCGTGGGTAGTAGGGTCATGCTGGCCGTGAGGCCGGGGATCGCCACCGTGCTCAACATGCTCTCAATCGGGCCCTGGGTGGACGTGATTCGTCCGTTCGTCGGGTTTGCCGATGGATTCGGGTCCGGCGTACTCCAATTCCTGTTCGCAATCCCGGTCCTCGGTATGGGTACCGCGGTCTATGTCGGAGCGTCGCTCGGGGCCGGCCCGCGGGATGGACTGGCGATGGGCCTCTCGCGTCGGATCGGGAAGAGCCTCCGGGCCTCGCGGACCGGGGTCGAGGTGACGGTCCTCTTGGTGGCGGTGGCGCTCGGCGGTTCGATCGGCTGGGGCACGGTGATTTTCGCGCTGCTCATGGGGCCCACGATGCAGACGTGCCTGCGACTGTTCCGCGTATCGCACGACCCTTCGCCGGTGTACCGGCGGTACGGCGTTCACACGCCGTGTTCGGGCGAGGTGGGGTAGCTGAGCGGCAGGCCCGCGCTGAAGACGCGATTCCCGGCTCGTCTCCCTGCTGTCCGCAACTCCTACTCGACGGTGTGACTCGACAACGCTGGACGTTGCAAAGGGGTCACCTAACGGAAGAGTTGATCAGCTCGGGCATGCAGCTTCCGAGTAGGTGCGTAGTCCATCGCACGAAGGCACCGGAGGGACGTGGACACATCTAGATGCGGCGCATCCGGCAGGATCAGGACAGGACTCTTGAAGTTGTCCACGCGCGCGGCCGTCGCCGGGCTCTCGGTGACGGCCTTCCTCATCGGCCCGATCTCCGGATCGGAGGTTGCGGGTCAGGCTCGATCAGCGAACGGCGTCGGCGAGCCGTCGCTCGCGGAGGCCCAGGCGAGCATGAGCGCCGCCCGAGAAGCCCCCGTTGCCACCGGGGTCCTCGATCTACAGCGGCTCGCCGGGCCGGTGACGCTCGACGGCCTGAGCGACGAGGAGGCGTGGCGCGGCGTGGAGCCACTCACGCTCACGATGTACGAGCCGACCTTCCGGGGCGCGAGCGACCGCAGCATCCAGGTTCTCGTGGCCTATAACGACGAGGCGTTGTACGTGGCGGGACGATTCTTCCACCAGGACCCGTCGGACATCCGCGCCTTCTCACTCACGCGCGACCGTTGGAGCGGTGACGACGGCTTCGGCGTCCTGCTGGACACCTTCAACGACAACGAGAACGCGGTCCGGTTCGTGGGCCTCCCCATGGGCGCGCGGATGGACATGACCATCACGGGTGGAGGCGCCGAGGGCGGCGGAGGTGGCGGGGCAGGAGGGCCGAGGAACAACTCTTGGAATGCGTTTTGGGACCTGCAGACTCAGGTCACCGATCAGGGGTGGTTCGGTGAGATGCGCATCCCGTTTTCATCACTTCGCTTCGAG